>DATMBA010000391.1:0-7400 GCA_035559635.1 Roseiflexaceae bacterium | reverse complement strand
CGCCGCTCGCCCTGGAGTCCGCGGAGGCGCGCAGGGGCTAGGGTCTCTCCGCAACCTGCGTTTGCGGGGGCTTGGGGCGCAGCCCCCAAACAATCTTCTCAACGGTTCGTTTGGCGGGGCTGCGCCCCGCCAAACCTCCCGCTTTGCGGATACGCCCTCTCGGCCTGCGGTGGCGGGCACGGCCCCGCCAGGAAAGGGGGCGCGTGGGACTGTGGCTCGCGAACACCCCCAAGGCAAGTCGCGCTCGTGTGAGCGCTGCTTGGGTAGATTCTCTCGAGCGAACAGGAGAACAGCATGAGAGAGAGGAAGCTCAACCGCCGGGACTTTCTGCGCCTGAGCATGCTGGCCGCGGGCGCGCCGGTACTGGCGGCCTGCACCACCGCCTCTGCCCCCACAGGGCAGGGCGGCGCGGCCACCCCCGCCCCGGCAGAGGCCACCGCTGCCCCGGCGCCCGCCGCCACCACCAGCGCCCCGCCGCAGACCGAGGCCGGCACCATCTCCTACTGGACGTTCTGGAGCCAGTACGCCAACGCCGTCAAGGTATTCCAGCCCATCCTGGCCGAGAAGGTCAAGCCGCACACTATCGACATCAAGACCGGCGTGAACGCCGAGGAGGTCTTCCTGACGGCCGTGGCGGCCGGCACGCCGCCGGACATCGGCACCGGCCACCATTACATCGACTACATGTCCAAGGGCCAGGCCATCCCGATCGACGACTTCGTCGCCACCAGCAGCATCATCAAGGAGGAGAACTTCTCCCCGGCGGCCTGGCGCGGCCAGTTCTACCAGGGCAAGCAGTACGGCGTCTCCGGGATCGAGGCCTTCGTCCGCCGCGGCCTGAACTACAACATCCGCCTGGTCCAGGAGGCCGGGCTGGACCCGGACAAGCCGCCGGTGACCTGGCCCGAGATGCTGGACTGGCACAAGAAGCTGACGAAGTTCGACTCGGCCGGCAACCTGACCCAGATCGGCTACGACCCGACCGACGCCGAGGGCGGCCTGTTCGCCACCAGCGACGGCAGCTTCATCCCGGACTCGTGGGGGTTCGAGTGGTTCGACACCAAGAACCGGACGTTCAACATCGACAACCCCATGATGGTCGAGGGCATGGAGACGCTGGCCGAGTTCGTCAAGATCATCGGCCCGGATAACCTGGCCGGCCTGCGCTCGGTGGAGGGCCAGGGCACCTGGGGCGGCTCGTTCAACGCCGAGGTCCAGGCGATGATCGTCGAGGGGTACTGGCACCCTGGCGAGACCGCCAACGAGAAACCTGAGGTGGCCAAGCTCAACCGCGCCACCTGGATCCCCGTGCCCGAGAGCCGCCGCGGCGCGAAGGTCCAGCAGGGCGGCGGGCACATGGTCTTCCTCTACAAGGGCGCTAAGAATCCGCCCGAGTGGGCCTGGCCGGTGGCTGAGTTCCTCAACACCAAGGAGCACTGCGACCCGGTGTTCCAAACGGTCGGCTGGCTGCCGGACTTCAAGCCCTACGTGGCGACGGTCGACCCCTCGCCCTA
Organism: Roseiflexaceae bacterium; assembly: GCA_035559635.1. Classification (GTDB taxonomy): domain Bacteria; phylum Chloroflexota; class Chloroflexia; order Chloroflexales; family Roseiflexaceae; genus CALJIC01. The sequence continues at coordinate 5,886 of DATMBA010000391.1, read as the reverse complement.
TCCGGGGCTGGACTTCTACCTCAACTCGGTCAAGGAGGCCAATGAGTGGCACTTCCCGCTGTGGTGCGAGATCGAGACCTTCGTCAATACGAAGTACAATGAGTACTTCGAGAAGGTCTACCGCGGCGAGATGACGGCCAAGGACGCCGCGGCCGCGCTGCAGAAGGACGCCGAGCAGGAGTGGAAAGAGGCGGGCTACGCCGGGTAGCGATCGGGCCGGAGGGTCGGGGAGGAGGCCCTCCCCGACCTTGCCACAGTGGAGTGAGGTGAGGTATGGCAGTAGCGCTGAGACGGGCGCCGCGTTTGTCCCGCGCCCAACGGCACGAGCTTTTCTACGGTGTGGTATTTGCGTCCCCCTGGATCATCGGCTTTGTGCTGTGGACGATCTTTCCGATCCTGTCGTCGTTCTACTATAGCCTCACGCGCTACGACCTGCTCCAGCCGCCGGTGTTTATCGGCGCCACGAATTACGTCAACCTCGCCACGGACGACGATTTCTACCTGGTGATCTGGAACACGCTCTGGTGGGTGGTGCTCAGCTCGCCGGCGGGCGTGGCCTCGGCCTTCCTGATGGCGGTGCTGCTGAACACCAGGCTCTTCGCGCGCTCAGCCTTCCGCGCAATCTTCTTCTTCCCCTCGATCGTGCCGATCATCGTGGTCTCCACCGTCTGGTCCTTCGTGCTGAACATCCAGTACGGCGCGATCAACTCGACGCTGCGGGCGTTCGAGCTGCCGACGATCCCGTTTCTTTCCAACCCGGACGTCGTCAAGCCGACGCTGCTGCTGATCCATATGTGGATGCAGGGCGGCGCGATGGTGATCTTCCTGGCGACGCTGCAAGACGTGCCGCGTGAGCTGTACGAGGCAGCGACGATCGACGGCGCGGGCAGCTGGAGCCGCTTCTGGAGCATCACGCTGCCGATGTGCAGCCCGGTCATCCTCTTCAACATGGTGATGGCCTTCATCGGCGGCTTTCAGAACTTCGCCTTGCCCTGGCTGCTCACGCAGGGCGGCCCGAACCGCGCCACGGAGTTCTTCTCGATCTACCTGTACCGCAACGCGTTCCTGTACCTGCGCATGGGCAAGGCGTCGGCGCTGGCGTGGATTCTCTTCCTGGTGATCGTGGTCTTCACGGTGGTCCTGTTCAGGTCGTCGGCCCGCTGGGTCTACTACCGGAGCGAGTGAGAGGGGGAGGCGCATGGCCACCGAAACATTAGCCTCGGGCAAATCTCTGGCGCTGAAGCGGGCGCGGCAGGTGAGCCTCGGCGAGCGGCTCGGGACGCTCGGGCGCTATGTGATCCTGATCGTACTGGCCGCCACCTTCCTGCTGCCGTTCTACTGGATGGCCTCCTCCGCCATGAAGGACGACAGCCAGATCTACGTGGTGCCACCGCGCTGGATCCCGAACCCGGCGTACGTGGGCAATTTCTGGGCGGCGTGGAACGTCCAGAACTTCAACCTGTTCGCGTTCAACACGGTCGTCAAGTACGCCATCCCGTCCACGATCGGCACGGTGCTCTCCTCGGCGTTGGTGGCCTACTCCTTCGCCCGCATGCGCTGGGCGGGGCGCGACGTGCTCTTCGCCATCTGCCTGGCCACCATGATGATCCCGTTCCAGGTGCGCCTGGTGCCATTGTTCATCATCTTCAAGGACCTGGGCTGGATCAACACCTACCTGCCGCTGGTGGTGCCAGCCTTCTTCGGCAACGCGTTCTTCATCTTCATGCTGCGGCAGTTCTTCCGCACTATCCCGATGGAGCTCTCCGAGGCGGCCAGGATCGACGGCGCGGGCGAGTTCCAGATCCTGTTCGAGATCGTCCTCCCGCTCGCGAAGCCAGCGCTGGCGGTGGTGGCGCTGTTCGCCTTTATGGACGCCTGGAACGACTACCTCGGGCCGCTGATCTACATCAACAGTGAGCCGGAGTGGACGCTGGCGCTGGCCATCCAGCGCATGGGCCGGGCGATGACCGAGGTGGGCGCCAGCGCGAATGCCTACCCGTACCTGATGGCGGTCAGCACGATCGTCACGATGCCGATCCTGCTGATCTTCTTCTTCGCGCAGCGTGCGTTCATCGAGGGGATCTCCCTCTCGGGGCTGAAAGGGTAGGCGGGGTCGATTCTTTAGCGGAGGGGCGCACCCCCGCCGCGCCTCCCCGCCGCGCGCGAGCCGGCCCCGAATGGGCGCGAGGTTCTTGAGCAGAGGGATTACACCCGCCGCGCCTCCCCGCCGAGGGTGCTTTGCGAAGGGGTGCGGCCATGCACACCCCCAGCGGAGGAGTGCGCCCCTCCGTGCCTCCCCAAGATAGTGCACAGGATAATGAGACGAAGACGACGGGACACGACCTTCAAGCAGGTGCCGCGCACTCCCTCGGTCACCTTCCAGCCCGATGCCTACCAAGGCTTCCAGCGGGGGATCAACCTGCTGGCCAATGCCGTGCGCCCCACGCTCGGGCCGCTGCCACGGGCGGTGGCGGTGGAACCGGTGGCGCCGGGCGATAAGCGGCCCGAGTTGTTGGACGACGCCGGCGTGATCGCACGCCGCTTCCTGCAGGCGCGCGACCGCGACGCGGATACGGGGGCGATGTTCCTACGCCACGTGCTCTGGCGCCAGCACGAGCGTGCCGGCGACGGCACGGCCACCACGGCGGTGCTCTTCCAGTCGGTCTACAACCAGGGCGTCACCTACATCGCGGCCGGCGGCAACCCCATGCGCCTGCGCGCCGCCCTCGAGCGCGGTCTGCGCGCTATCCTGGAGGCGCACGAGGCGCAGGCCACCCCGCTGCACGGCCGCGCGCAGATTCAGCAGGTGGCCGCAGCGCTCTGCCAGGATGAGCCGCTGGCGGAGTTGCTGGCCGAGGCGCTCGACACGGTGAGCGAGCACGGCGCGGTGGAGGTGCGCTCCGGCCGCGGCCGGGCGCTGGAGCGCCAGTACGTGATCGGCAGCTACTACCGCGGCAGGCCGCTCTCGGAGTGGATGCTGGCCGGCGAGCCGGGCCGACGAGCTGAGCTGCACGACGCGGCGGTGCTGGTGAGCGACCTCAGCCTGAACGAGCCATCTGACGTGGCGCCGCTGCTGCGGCTGGTGGACGCGGCGGGGATCTCCAACCTGCTGCTGATCGCGCGCGAGGCCACCGAGCCGGTGATCGCCGCGCTGCTGGCCGCCGGGCGCGCGCCACAGCCCTGCCGGATCCTCGCAGTGAAGGCCCCGGACGCCGTCACGGGCCAGGCGGCGATGCTGGACGACCTGGCGGTGCTGACGGGCGGGCGGGCGCTGCTGCGCGCCGCCGGCGACACGCTCCGCACGCTCAGGCCGGAGGACCTGGGCCACACGCGCCGTGCGTGGTCGGACGAAGAGTTCTTCGGCGTGGTGAGCGGCAAGGGTGCGCCGCGCGCGCTCAGCGCCCACCTGTGCGCCCTGCGGGCCGCCCACGCACACACCGAGGACGAGGGGGCGCGCAAGAAGCTCCGCGAGCGCATCGGCAAGCTGCTAGGGGGCACCGCCGTGCTGTGGATCGGCGACATCAGCGAGATCGCTATCACGGCGCGCAAGGAGCTGGCCGCGCGGACGCTCGAGGCCCTGCGCGCAACGATCGGCAGGGGGGTGGTGCCGGGCGGCGGGGTCTCGCTGCTGGCCTGCCGCGCGCCGCTGCACCAGCTGGCGGAGCAGACGGCGGACCTGGACGAGCGCACGGCATACCGCATCCTGGCGCGCGCGCTGGAGGAGCCGACGCGCACCATCCTGCGCAACGCCGGCTACGAAGCCGGCCCCTGGATGGACGCGATCGCGCGGGCCGGCCCCCGCCACGGCTTCGACGTGCGCTCCGGGCAGGTGGTGGACATGGCGGCGGCCGGGATCATCGACTCGGCCGGCGTGCTGCGCTCGGCGCTCCACGCCGCCGTGGCCAGCGCCGCGCTCGCCCTCACGGTGGATGTGCTGGTACACACGCGCCTGCCGGAGCTCGCGTTCGAGCCGTGATGCGCCGTCCGCGAATGGCCACGGAGGTCCCCGTCCACGAATGGGCCACGAATAAACGCATGACGCCCGTCGCCGAATCCGCGCGGGACTCCGCTGATCGGGGCTGAAGCCCCTTGCTGGTACGCGAACCGCGCTTATGGGCTTTTACTAAGACAAGGTTCGCGCGTCCGTGACCGTCCGCGCGCACGCGCATGGGGGTGTGGGGGCCTACGCCCCCCACAGCATATCTTGTGCGGAGGGGCAAGCGCCTCCCCAGACGGGAAAGCTGGAGGCCGCGCAGCGAAACCATGCTAAATAACCGGGTACCGGGCAGCGTGCCACGCCCGGCCCGTGAACGGGCGGGCTAGACGCTGCCAAGCCCGCCTGCGCGGGCTGTTGTTCAGGCCGCGTAGGCGGGCTTCGTAACGATAGCCCGCGGGTTGACCCGCCGGGCGTGGTACACCGCCAGGTACCCGTTTCAATGCTCAAAGTTCATCAGCGCGTTCTCCTGCAGGCCGCTTCAGCGGGCGTAGCCTGACAGCAGCGGGCTTATGAACGTTGCGTATTTAATCGGTATCCTGGCCGACCGCCGGCCCGGCCATTGCGAGCAGGCGCATCGACGGGCTTATGAACGTTGCGTATTTAATCGGTATCCTGGCTTCGCACCACGCCCGGCCCGTGAACGGGCGGGCTATCCCTTGCGAAGGCCGCCTGCGCGGCCTGCAGGACAGCCTGCGCAGGCGGGCTTTGCCGTGTTTAGCCCGCCGCTTCAGCGGCCGGGCGTGGGCGGGCGCTACGGACCCGATTATGTGGTAAAACTGCATCAGCCCGCGCGTGGTTCGCCCGCGCTGCATCCTCTCTGTAATCCCGAGGTGACCTGTGCAAAGGGTACGCTGGGCTGTGGTGGGCACGAGCACCTTCGCGCTGGACTGGATCGCCCGCGGCATCCGGCTCGGGCGCAACGCGGAGCTGGCGGCGGTGGTGAGCCGGGACGCGGCGCGTGGCGCGGCCGCCGCCGAGCGGGTGGGCGCGCCGCGCAGCTACACCTCGATCGACGCGATCGAGCGCGACGCGGTGGACGGGGTGTTCCTGGTGCTGCCGACGACGCAGCACGCGCCGTACGCAGTGGCCGCCGCGCGCCGTGGGCTGCACGTGATCAGCGAGAAGCCAATGGCGCCCTCGGTGGCCGAGTGCCGGCGGATGGTGGAGGCGGCGCGCACGAGCGGCGTGCTGCTGGCCGTGGCCCAGTGCATGGAGTGGACCGCTCCGATGGTGAAGGCGCGCGCGCTGCTCGAGGCCGGCGCGATTGGTGAGGTGATCAGCGCCAACGTCTCCGCCTCTTTCGTCGCGCGGCCGGACGAACGCTGGCGCCAGGCGGACATGGCCAGGACCGGCGAGGGCGCGCTGGTGGACATGGGCGTGCACGCGGTGGACGCCATCACGCGCCTGCTCGGCCCGGTGCGCCGGGTGTCGGCGCTGGTGGGCAGCCGCCTGCCGCAGTACGAGGGGGATGTGAGCGGCACGCTGCTGCTGGAGTTCACCTCCGGCGCCCACGGGACGCTCCAGTCGCACTATACCTGCTACCAGAACGGGTTGGAGATCCAGGGGACGCGCGGCCGGATCTGGAGTAGTGCCTGGTGGGGCCGCGAGTTCGCCGGGGACCTACACATGCAGCGCGGCGACGAGGTGGTGGACTTCGAACTGCCGGTGACGAACGTCTACGTGCCGCAGATCGAGCATGTCTCCTCGTGCGTGCTGAGCGGCGAGCGGCCGGTGATCTCCGGCGAGCGCGGGCTGGCGAACATCGCGGTGATCGAGGCCGCGCTCGAGGCGGCGCGCACCGGACGGGCGGTGGAGGTGACGGCGGGCTAGCGAAGGGCCCTCACCCCTCAAACCGTGCGGTTTGATGGGAGGGCCAGGGAGGGCTTCGC
>DATMBA010000390.1:0-14845 GCA_035559635.1 Roseiflexaceae bacterium | reverse complement strand
GCACCGACCGCACCCCCCACCGAGCCGCCGACGCCGACGGCGCCGCTCTTCCTCGAGCCTACGGCGCGGCCGGACGCCGCGCCGCCCACCACCGCCGCACCTACCGCCACGGCCGTGCCCTCGGCCAGCGCTGCGCCTGCGGCTGCTACCGCTGCCCCCGCCACCGCCACGCCGCAGGCGGCCCTGGCGCAGCAGCCGGCCACAGACGGGACGCGGCCGGCACGCCTGACTGTGGAGGCGATCGGCCTCGACAAGCCGCTGGTGCCGGTGGGACTGGACAGCAACCGCTACCCGGTGGTGCCAGACCACGACGTCGGCTGGTACATCCACAGCGCACGGCCCGGCGCGGGCGAGAACATCGTGCTCTGGGCGCACGTGCTCCGCTTCCGCGCCACGCCGCACATCCCCGCCCCCTTCGCGCGCCTCAAGGAACTGAAGGCCGGCGACCGCGTGACGCTCTTCGACACGCAGGGCATCGCCTACCGCTACATCGTCACCCAGCAGGTGTGGGCCACCCCGGACCAGATCGAATACATGCTGCCGCGCGGCCGTGAGCAGGTCACGATGATCTCCTGCATCGGCGAGAAGGTCATCCTGGACGGCTCGACCACCGACATGACCCACCGCCTGATCACGATCGCCGAGCCGGAAGATTGACGCTGAACGCTGAAGGCTGCGGCATCAGCGCACGTTGTGCGTGCCCGCGTGCTCGTCACCATTGAAGGCTGAAGGCTGCGGCATAGATCGCGGCGGGGCGAATCCCGTTCGTCCTCTGCGGGCTACACCTCACGAAACCGCATCCATCCCGCGCGCCTGGCATACACCAAAGAGCCCGGCGAAAACAAACGAACGCGCCCCAGCCAGTGGCTGAGGCGCGTTCGCTGCCTATGTTGCTGAGCGGCTTACCAGCGGCCGCCGCGGCCGCCACCACGCTGCTGCTGGAAGCAGTCCGAGCAGTAGACCGGCTTGTCGCCGCGCGGCACGAAGGGCACCAGGGCCTCCTTGCCGCACGAGGCGCAGACCGCGCTGTGCATCTCGCGCTCGCCGCGACCGTAGCCGCCGCGCCCGCTGCTGTAGCCGCGGTCGCCATAGCTGTCGCCGTAGCTGTCGCGGTCGCTATAGCCGCGGCCGCCGCCGCCGGCCTTGCGCGCCTGCCGGCAAGCCGGGCAGCGCGTCGGCTCGTTGGTGAAGCCCTTCTGCGCGTAAAACTCCTGCTCGCCCGCGGTGAAGATGAAATCCGCCCCACAGTCCCGACACGTGATGGTCTTGTTAGCGTAGCTCATCGCTCGCCAAACTCCTTTGAACTAACGGTATACCTTGTCTGCTGGCTTGGGGAACGAGGAGCGGGGGGACACGCACCCTGGGAACAGGAGAGGGTCTGTGGCATCTCGTAGGAGCCAAACCGTGCTTGACGTTGTAGAGTATATCACATGCACTCCGGGGTTGTCAAACGAGGATTCTGCGATTGGGCGGATTCGCCCTTGACAGATTTTAACACTGTGCGGTATACTCCGTATCGTGCGAAGTCGATAGGAAGCGAACCCGCGTATGAGCCGCTCCAGCCGCAGCCTCATCCTTAGCCTCCTTCTTGTAGCCCTTATTATTCTTAAGGGCTTTTAGGCGTCTGGGGGGAAGCGGCGGCGAGCAGCGCAAGCGATGAGGCAAGGCCCCTCCCAGGATGGGAGGGGCCTTCGGTTTACCAGCGGCGCGCCGCAAAAGAAGATTCTTTGGGGGAGGGCCAGAGGGCACCCCGGCCCCCGCCACCCCCGCACACAAGGTGTGCAGCTAGGCCCTGGCGCGAACAACCGTCCGCTGCCGACGACGGCAGTCCCCCGAGCGCTGTTGCTCACTATTTGTGTCAAGTGCTGCGTGCGATGTACTGAGGCTCGCGGTCAGGCCATGCCCGGCCCTCCGCGCTGCGTACGTCGCTACCGAGGCTTCGGCGGCCGAAACCCATCGCGGGGATCCGGCTACCGGGCGCGTGGTTCGGTGCGCTCGCGCGTCGTTCGACGTGGAGCAGCGTCGCTTCCCAGCACGCAGCACGCAGCAGGCAGCACGCAGCACGCACGACTTGGAGGGAGGCACAGATGTCCGAAAAGCGAACCGGCGCCCAGATCATGTGCGAGGCGCTGATCCGCAACGGGGTCGAGGTGATGTTCGGCATCCCGGGCGGCGCGATCATGCCGTTCTACTACGCCATGTGGGAGTACCGCGACCGGCTGCGCCACGTGCTTTGCCGCCACGAGCAGGGCGCCGGCCATGCGGCCGAAGGCTACGCCCGCGCCACCGGCCGGCTAGGGGTCTGCATCGGTACCAGCGGCCCCGGCACCACCAACCTGGTGACGCCGATCGCCGACGCGATGATGGACTCCACCCCGCTGCTGGCGATCACAGGCCAGGTGGGCAGCCACGTGCTCGGCAAGGACGCGTTCCAGGAGACGGATATCACCGGCATCACGATGCCGATCACCAAGCATAACTACCTGGTGAAGAAGGTCGACGAACTGCCCTACGTCTTCGAGGAGGCGATCTACATCGCCACCACCGGCCGCCCCGGCCCGGTCCTGATCGACATCACCAAGGATGCGATGCAGGCCACCACCACCCCGAACTGGAACATCAAGCTCAACCTTCCCGGCTACAAGCCCACCACCCATCCGAACCGTAAGCAGGTCCGCGAGGCCATCCGCCTGCTGCTCAGCGCGAAGAAGCCGCTGATCATGGCCGGCAACGGTGTGATCATGGCCGGCGCCGCCGAGGAACTGCGCGCCTTCGCGGAGCGGACGCGCATCCCGGTCATCACCACGCTGCACGGCATCGGCTCCTTCCCCGAGGACCACCCGCTCAGCATCGGCATGCCCGGCATGCACGGCTGGGTGCACGTCAACCGCGCCATCCAGGAGTGCGACGTGCTGTTCAATATCGGCGGCCGCTTCGATGATCGGGTCACCGGCAAGGCCAGCACCTTCGCGCCCCACGCCAAGGTCATCCACGTGGACATCGACCCCTCGGAGATCGGCAAGAATGTCAAGGTGGCGGTGCCGATCGTCGGCGACGCGCGCCTGACGCTGCAGGCGTTCCTGGAGGAATTCCCCGCGCGCGAGGCCTTCGCGGAGCTGCACCACCACGCCTCGGACTGGATGGAGCACATCCGTGAGATGCAGGCCCGCCACCAGCCGAAGCAGCAGTACGTCAACCGCGCCGAGACCGAGCGCATGGCGCTGCCGCCACACGATGTGTACGCCGCCCTCACGCGCATCCTCAACGAGCGCGGCAGCTACCGGGTGGTCACCGATGTGGGCCAGCACCAGATGTGGGCCGCCCAGCTGATCGACTGGTTCCGCCCGCGCACCCACATCACCTCCGGCGGCGCCGGTACGATGGGCTTCGCGGTGCCGGCGGCCCTCGGCGTGGCCGTGGCCCACCCGCAGGATACCGTCTGGGCGATCTGCGGCGACGGCGGCTTCCAGATGACCAACCAGGAGATGGCCACCATCGTCCAGGAGGGCATTAAGAATGTCAAGGTGGCGGTGATCAATAATGGCTACCTCGGCATGGTGCGCCAGTGGCAGGAGTTGTTCGAGAACAAGCGCTACAGCGGCACGCCGCTCTCCGGGCCGGACTTCGCCAGGCTGGCCGAGGCCTACTACTGGAAGGGCCTGACCGTCGAGCGCTCCGAGGATGTGGAGGCAGCGATCGCCGAGGCGTACGCCACCGACGGGCCGGTGCTGATCGACTTCCGCGTCGAGCGCGAGGTCAACGTCTTCCCGATGGTGCCGCAGAACAAGAGCATCGGCGAGATGATCACCGAGGCTCCGGGCGCCTGACGCCCGGCGCGTCGAGATGCTTCCACAGGGGCATGGAGAGATGGCGGCCGCGTGTCAGGGCGCAGCAGGCGCCATCCGGGTTCGTAGCTGCTGCACAATCACGGCGGGCGCCTGCTGCGCCCCAACGGGTAGAGGACAAGATATCTATGAAGAAACACACGATCGTGGCCCTGGTGCAGGACCGCCCCGGCGTCCTCAGCCGCGTGGTGGGCCTGGTGCGCCGGCGCGGCTACAACATCGAGAGCCTGGCCGTCGGCCACAGTGAGACCCCCGGCGTCAGCCGGATCACCCTGGTGGTGGAGTGGGAGGATGTCGAGCAGGTGGTGAAGCAACTCTACCGCCTGATCGAGGTGCTCAAGGTCAGCGATGTGACCAACGACCAGACGGTGGAGCGCGAGATGGCGCTTATGAAGGTCCACGCGCCTGGCCCCAAGCGCGCCGAGATCGTGGCGCTTGCCGAGGTGTTCGACGCGAAGATCGTGGACGTGGGCGCCAACACCATGGTGATCGAGATGACCGGCTCGCCCTCCAAGGTGCAGAACTTCATCGATGTGGTCAAGCCGTTCGGCATCAAGGAGATGATGCGCACCGGCCGCATCGCGATGGTGCGCGGCGCGCGCGGCCACAACGCCGAGGAGTACGTCGAGGGCAACGGCCACGTGGAGCGCGTGCCCGCGCTGAATTAAGAATGCAGCATTCCGCATTCTCACGTCTGCATGCTCACGTCCGCATTCTACATCGAGGAGACCATGGCAGAGATCTACTACGACAAGCAGGCCGACCTGAGCCGCCTCGCCGGGCGCCCGATCGCGATCGTCGGCTTCGGCAGCCAGGGCCACGCCCATGCCCTGAACCTGAAAGAGAGCGGCTGCGAGGTGATCGTCGGCCTGTATAGCGGCTCGAAATCCTGGGCCAAGGCCGAGGGCCTGGGCCTTACGGTCCGCACGGTGGCCGACGCGGCGAAGGCCGCCCAGATCGTGATGATCGTCACGCCGGACACCGGCCAGGCGCAGCTCTACCGCGACGAGATCGCGCCGCACATGGCGCCCGGCAAGACGCTGATGTTCGCCCACGGCTTCAACATCCGCTACGGCCAGATCGTGCCCCCCGAGGGCGTCAATGTCAGCATGGTGGCGCCCAAGGCCCCCGGCCACCGGGTGCGCGAGGTCTTCACCCAGGGCGGCGGCGTGCCCGCCCTGGTGGCCATCCACCAGGACGCCACCGGCACGGCACTGGAGGACGCGCTGGCCTACGCCAAGGGCATCGGCTGCACCCGCGCCGGTGTGCTGCGCACCACCTTCGCCGAGGAGACCGAGACCGACCTGTTCGGCGAGCAGGTGGTGCTGTGCGGCGGCGTCTCGGCGCTCGTCAAGGCGGCCTTCGAGACGCTGGTGGAGGCCGGCTATCAGCCCGAGGTGGCCTATTTCGAGTGCATGCATGAACTGAAGCTGATCGTCGATCTATTCTACCAGGGCGGCCTGAACTACATGCGTTACTCGGTCTCGGACACTGCCGAGTGGGGCGACTACACCGCCGGCCCGAAGATCATCACCGACGAGACCCGTCAGGCGATGAAGCGCATCCTGGCCGACATTCAGGGCGGGGCCTTCGCCGAGGACTGGATCGAGGAGAACCACAACGGCCGCCCGCGCTTCAACGCCTTCCGCGCCAAGGACGTTGAACACCAGATCGAGCAGGTGGGCCGCGAGCTGCGCCGCATGATGCCGTTCGTGAACCCGCGGGAAGTGGTACCCGGGCAGGGCGGCGCATAACTGTAGGAGCACAGCAGCAGCGCGGCCCGTGTTCGCGCTCCAGCAGGCGCCCGATGCGCTGCTGCTGCGCCCTTACAACGACATGATGGAGGTTCGTCTATGGTAGAAGATCACGTACGTATCTTCGACACCACCCTGCGCGATGGCGAGCAGGCCCCCGGCTGCACGATGACGCTGGAGGAGAAACTGGAGGTCGCCCGCCAGTTGGCCCGCCTGCGGGTGGACATCATCGAGGCCGGCTTCCCCGCCGCCTCCCCCGGCGACTGGGCCGCCGTCCACGAGATCGCGCGCGAGGTCGGCACCCCCGATGGCCCGGTGATCGCCGCGCTGGCCAGGGCCAACAAGGATGACATCGACAAGGCCTGGACGGCCATCCAGCCGGCGGCGCGCAAGCGCATCCACACCTTCATCTCCTCCTCGGACATCCACATCGAGCATCAGTTCCGCTCCACCCGCGAGGAGGTGCTGAAACGGGCCCGCGAGGCGGTGCGCTACGCCCGCTCGCTCTGCGAGGACGTGGAGTTCTCCCCCATGGACGCCACCCGCTCCGAGCCGGAGTACATGTACCAGATGCTGGCGGCGGTGGTGGAGGAGGGCGCTACCACCCTGAACATCCCCGACACCGTCGGCTACGCCACGCCCGAGGAATACGCCCGCCTGATCGCCGGGATCTACACCCACGTGCCCGGCGCAGCGAAGGTGGTGGTCTCCACCCACTGCCACGATGACCTGGGCATGGCGGTGGCCAACAGCCTGGCCGGGGTGCGCGCTGGCGCACGGCAGATCGAGTGTACGATCAACGGCATCGGCGAGCGCGCCGGCAACGCCTCCCTGGAGGAGGTGGTGATGGCGCTGCACACCCGCCAGCAGTTCTTCGGTGTGGGCACCCAGATCAACACCCGCGAACTGGCCCGCAGCTCCCGCCTGCTCAGCACGATCATCGGCATGCCGGTGCCGCCCAACAAGGCGATCGTCGGCGCCAACGCCTTCGCTCATGAGTCTGGCATCCATCAGGACGGCGTGCTCAAGCACCGCATGACCTACGAGATCATGGACGCCACCACCATCGGGTTGGACGGCAATGAACTGGTGCTGGGCAAGCACTCCGGGCGCAACGCCTTCCGCACCAAGCTGGCGGCCATGGGCTACGAGTTCGACAGCGACGAGGAGTTCCAGCAACTGTTCCAGCGCTTCAAGGAGCTGTGCGACAAGAAGAAGCACGTGGACGACCGCGACATCCAGGTGCTCATCGCCGGCGGCTCGCTCCACACGCCCGAGATCTATAAGCTCGAGCACGTCCAGGTCACCTGCGGCACCGGCGTGACCCCGGTGGCCACGGTGCGCCTGGCGGACCCGGACGGCCAGGTGCACACCACCGCGGCCCACGGCACCGGCCCGGTGGACGCGATCTACAAGGCGATCGACAAGGTGGTGGGCCGCCCGGTGGAGTTGCTGGAGTTCTCGATCAAGGCGGTGACGGAGGGCATCGACGCGGTGGCCGAGGTCTCGGTGCGTATCCGCGAGCCGGGCGCGCCGGACGCCGAGGGCAGCGAGTTCCGCATCGGCCGCCACCGCGGCCCGCAGATCTTCAGCGGCTACAGCGCCAACACCGATACGATCGTCGCCGCCGCCGAGTCCTATATGGCGGCGCTCAACAAGCTGCTCGCGGCGCGCCAGGAGCGCCTCAGCGCCGAGAACGCCGCCTACGCCGCCGGCTACGACCGCAGCCGCCCGACGTATGCGGTGGACCTGTTCGGCAATAATGCCGTTGGCACGACGGAGTGAGAGGGTGAGGCGTAATCCGTAAGCCGTACGTTCTGAAGCGATGCCGTGGTTCTTCGGCACCTTCCAGCTGGGATCCACGCCGTACCAGCCGACAGCTCGCCGCGATCCCGTAGCAGCGGCTTGTGACGATCGCCTTGCATCTTAGGCATTATGTATCCCGCATCACGGGGTACGCATCCCGCATCACGGGGTACGCATCCCGCATCACGCATTACAACATGACGACGATCGCATACCTCGGCCCGCCGGGGTCCTACAGCGAGATTGCCGCCCTCGCCTATGGAGGCGCCGGCGCGAGCTACCTGCCGCTGGCCAGCATGCCCGCCGTGGTGACGGCGGTGGAGACCGGGGCAGCCGGTGCGGGGGTGCTGCCGATCGAGAACGTGCTGGAGGGCAGCGTCACCACCACGCTCGACCTGCTGATCCACGAGACGGACCTGCGCATCGCTGGCGAGACCGTGATCCCGATCCAGCACTACCTGGTGGCGCGCGCCGGCCTGGCGCTGCACGAGGTTAAGGTGCTCTACGCCCATCCGCAGTCGCTCGGCCAGTGCCGCCGCTTCGTGGAGCGCTGCCTGCCGGGGGTGGCCACGGTGGCCTCGCTCAGCAACAGCGCCGCGCCGGCCGAGGCCCTGGCGGACGAGCGCCCCGCCGCGGCGATCGCCACCCTGCGCGCGGCCGAGTTGACCGGTGCGCAGGTGCTCGCGCGGGATATCCAGGACCGCAGCGGCAACGTCACGCGCTTCATCGCCATCGGCAGGCAGGACGCCTCGCCCACCGGCGACGATAAGACCAGCTTCTGCTTCGGCTTCGATACGCCGGACCGCCCCGGCACGCTGGTAGCGGCGCTGCAGGAGCTGGCGCGCGACGGGATCAACATGACCAAGCTCGAGTCCCGTCCGGCCAAGGAGGTCCTGGGGCAGTATATCTTCCTGGTGGACATCAACGGCCACCGGGAGGAGCCGCGGGTCGCCGCGGCGCTGGAGCGCATCCGCGCGCTCACCGGGCTGTTCAAGGTGTTCGGGAGCTACCCGCGCTGGCGTGGGTAGCTTCCGCATGTGGGGGTTGGGGGCCGCCGGCCCCCAAAAGAACGTTTGTTGCCCCGCTTCGCGGGGCGGGGGAGCATGGAGAGGGGCTTCCCCTCTCCACCTCCCCACGAGGGGAGCCGCACGCAGTGCAACTACAGCTCTACGACACCACCCTCCGCGACGGGACGCAGCGCGAGGGGCTCTCGCTCTCGGCCGAGGACAAGCTGAAGATCGCCCGCGAGCTGGATGCGCTCGGTATCCACTACATCGAGGGCGGCTGGCCCGGCTCGAACCCTAAGGACGCCGAGTTCTTCCAACGGGTGAAACGCCTGGAGCTGCGCCACGCCCGGGTGGCCGCCTTCGGCAGCACGCGTCGCGCTGGCATCCGCTGCGAGGAGGACGCCAACATCCGCGCGCTGGTGGAGGCCGACACGCCGGTGGTGACGCTGGTGGGCAAAAGCTCCACGCTGCATGTGGAGAAGGTGCTCGAGACCAGCCGCGCCGAGAACCTGGCGATGATCGCCGACAGCGTGGCCTTCTTCAAGACCCGTGGGAAAGAGGTGGTCTACGACGCCGAGCACTTCTTCGACGGCTACAAGCTCGACGCCGAGTACGCGCTGGCGACGATCAGCGCGGCCGCGCGCGCCGGCGCGGACTGCGTGGTGCTGTGCGACACCAATGGCGGCAGCCTGCCGGATGCGATCAGCGATGTGGTCAGCCAGGTGCGTCTGCACCTTGCTGACCATATCAACATAGGAATCCACACCCATAACGACGGCGCGCTCGCCGTGGCAAATGCGCTGGCGGCGGTGCGGGCCGGCTGCGTCCAGGTGCAGGGCACCATCAACGGCTACGGCGAGCGCTGCGGCAACATGGACCTCATCCCGCTGATCGCCAACCTGCAGCTCAAGCTCGGCTACCGCTGCGTCTCACCGGAGCAACTGCGCCGCCTGACGGATGTCTCGCACTTCGTGGCCGCGGTGGCCAACCTCAACCCGGACACCCACGCGCCGTTCGTCGGGCGCAGCGCCTTCGCCCACAAAGGCGGCATCCACGTGGCAGCGGTGGCCAAGGTGCCGGAGAGCTACCAGCACATCGACCCGGAGCTGGTGGGCAACCAGCTGCGCGTGGTGGTGAGCGAGCTGTCCGGCCGCGGCAACGTGCGCATGCGCGCGGCGGAGCTGGGGCTGAGTCTGAACGGCAACGAGCGCGTGGTACTGCAGCGCATCAAGGAACTGGAGAGCCAGGGCTTTCAATTCGAGGCCGCCGAGGGCAGCTTCGAGATGCTGGTGCGTCGCAGCGCGCCGGATTATCAGCCGCCCTTCGAGTTGCTGGACTTCACGGTGATCGTCGAGGAGCGCGGCAAGAACCCGGTGCTGTCGCAGGCCATGGTCAAGCTGCGCGTGGGCGATGAGGTGATGCACACAGCCGCCGAGGGCGACGGCCCGGTGAACGCGCTGGACCGCGCCATCCGCAAGGCGCTGCTGCCGCACTACCCGGAGCTGGCCGAGGTGCACCTGGTGGACTACAAGGTGCGCATCGTGGACGAGCATCTGGGCACAGCGGCCAGGCCGCGCGTGCTGATCGAGTCGGCCCGCGGCGAGGAGCGCTGGAGCACCGTCGGCTGCTCGGAGAACATCATCGAGGCGAGCTGGATGGCGCTGTGGGATAGCCTGGAGCTGCCGCTGCTGCGCAGCCGACAGGCGAAAGACCTCAGCTCCGGCGCTGCGGCGCCACCCCCTCTCCTGGTAGAAGAGGGGGCAGGGGGGTGAGGTCGGCGTGCTCAAGGGCCAGCGGCAGGCGCACGCTGAAGGTGCTGCCCTCGCCCTCGACGCTCGCTACGTCGACGGCGCCGCCGTGCTGAGCGACGATCTCGCGGATCACGTACAGGCCGATGCCCATCCCGCTGATGCTGCGTGGGTCGATGTTCGGGGCACGGTAGAACTGCTGGAACAGATTCGCCAGCGCGTCCGCCGGGATGCCCATGCCGCGGTCCGTCACCTGGATCTCGGCCTGGTCGTCGCAGCGCCGGAGCGAGACGGCCACCGGCCCGCCCTCGGGACTGTACTTGATGGCGTTGTCGATCAGGTTGTGCACCACCTGGGTGAGACGCAGTTCATCGCCCGAGATGACGAGCGGCTCGGCGGGCAGGTCGAGCGCGAGCGTGTGATGGGCGAGCATGGGACGGGTCTCGTCGACGATGCGCCGCAGCAGCTCGCCGAGGTCGAGCGGGGCGCGCTCGATCGTCAACCGGCCGGACTGGATGCGCGAGTGGTCGAGTAGCGTGGTGACCAGCTTGTTGAGCCGCTGCCCCTGCTCGACGATCACGCGCAGCGCGCGCTGGTCGCGCTCGGAGACACCGCCCTCGCGGGCGGCGCGCCGCAGGAGCAGCTGCGCGTTGCCGAGCAGGGCCGTGAGCGGCGTCTTCAGTTCGTGCGCGGCCACCGAGAGGAACTCGTCGCGCACGCGTACCGCCGCCTCGGCCGCATCCCGGGCGCGCACCTGCGCGCGCGCCACCAGGAACAGCACGCCGCTGACCAGGATGCCGGGCAGCAGGATGAAGGGCACGAACTGCCCGCCGCCGGTGCGCTCGAGCGCGGGGAGCGAGGAGTAGCGGATGGTCCAGTCGCGCCCGGCGACGTTCAGTGTCTCGGTGGTGGTGAAGGCGGGCGGCGGTCCGCCGGAGTCCACGCCGGCCGAGCGGTGCAACAGGTGCTCGGGGGTAGCCTCCGGCCCGTCGAACACCTCGAAGGCGATGCGCGGGCTGGTCTGCGAGCCGAAGATGCCATTGAGCAGGTCGTCGGCGCGGAACGGGCTGTAGGCATAGCCGAGCAGCGCTTCGCGGCGCCCGGCGAGCGTGGCCGGCACCCGGCCGCCGCGGTAGACTGGCACGTAGATCAGGAAGCCGGCCTGCTTCTGGTCGTCGATCTCCTGCACCAGCGTCACCTTGCCGGAGGCCGCCGGCTGGCCGGCGTCGCGGGCGCGCTCCATCGCCGCGCGGCGGGTCGGCTCGGAGAACATGTCGTAGCCGATTGCCGCCTGGTTGCGGCGGTCGAGTGGCTCGAGGTAGATGATCGCGTGGTACTCGTCGCGCGGGCCCTCCGGCCAGACCGTGAAGCCCTCGATACCCTGCCGGCGCATCCGCGACTCCAAGGCCGCCACCCCGCCGGGCGGGATGCGCACGCTGAAGCCGATGCCCTGGATGCCTGGGTAGCGCTCGCGCGGGCCGATGCGCTCGACGTAGGCGGTGAATTCCGCGCGAGAGACGTCGTCGCGCGCGGCGAACAGCCCGGCCGTGGCGCGCAGCAGCGAGATGTAGGTCTCGAGCCGCGAGCGGATGTCGTCATGGGTCTGCTCCACGAGGTTCTCGAAGCGCAGCCGGTCGTTGGCCCTGGCCGCTGCCGCCGTGTAGGTCGACGTCACGCCGGTCAGCAGCAGCGAGATCAGCAGGACGACGTACGGGATCGCGTGGGATGGCAGCCGCAGCGCGCGGCGGCGGGGCTCGCGGCTCATGCGGGTGACCCTCTCGGCTCCGGTGCGGCGGATCGACACACAGAGTAGTCTATAATACCTGGCGGCGGGCCGCAAGCACCGCACCCCGCCGCGGTAGGGCGTATGCGTTCTGGGCGCCCTCCCGCGCCCGCGCAGGCGGGCTTGGCAGCATCTAGCCCGCGGCTTCAGCCGCCGGGCGTGGGAGGGCGCCATATGCCCACGGAGTGCGGAAACGTTCCTCACCGGTCGGGCGCTGCCGGGCGAGAACGCATACACCCCCCCCGCGGCGGGAGACCAGGAGGGACTACCCCTCTGCAAGACTGTCGGGGCGTGCGGGAGCCAGGATCCCCCACATCCCCTCTTTCGCCAGGGGGTGGGGCGGCGGCCTCATGAAAGCTGGTCACACTCGAAGAATGAGGAGAGGAACCCATGCCGATCGCCGAGAGCAAGTACATCTGGTTCAACGGGAAGTTGGTCCCCTGGGAGAAGGCCACCGTCCACGTGATGACCCACGCGCTGCACTACGGCTCGTCGGTCTTCGAGGGTATTCGCGCCTACGACACGCCGCAGGGGCCGGCGCTATTCCGGCTGCGGCCGCACATCAGGCGGCTGTTCGACTCGGCGAGGATCTATCGCATGGAGCTGCAGTTCAGCCAGGAGCAGCTCGAGGAGGCCTGCCGGACGGTGGTGCGCGAGAACGGCCTGAAGAACGCCTACCTGCGCCCGCTGGTGTGGCGCGGCTACGGCGAGCTGGGGGTCTTCCCGCTGCGCGCGCCGGTGGAGGTGATGGTGGCCGCCATGCAGTGGGGGGCCTACCTCGGCGCCGAGGGGCTGGAGCAGGGGGTGGACGTGCAGGTCTCCTCCTGGAACCGCGTGGCGCCCAACACCCTGCCGGCCATGGCCAAGGCCGGCGGCAACTACCTCTCCTCGCAGCTGATCGTGATGGAGGCGGCGCGCCACGGCTATGCCGAGGGCATCGCCCTGGATGTGCACGGGCAGCTCAGCGAGGGCTCCGGCGAGAACCTGTTCCTGGTGCGCGAGGGCGTGATCTACACGCCGCCCGTCACCGCCGCGCTGCTGCCCGGCATCACCCGCGACGCGGTGATGACCATCGCGCGGCACCTGGGCTACGAGGTGCGCGAGCAGGCCATGCCGCGCGAGGCGCTCTACCTGGCGGACGAGATCTTCTTCACCGGCACCGCCGCCGAGGTGACGCCGGTGCGCTCGGTGGATAAGCTGCCGGTGGGCAGCGGCGCTCGCGGCCCGATCACCACCGCCATCCAGAAGACCTTCTTCGGCCTGTTCAGCGGCGAGACCGAGGACCGCTGGGGCTGGCTAACCTATGTGTGATAGACCCTACGCGGTGGCTCCATCCCCCCACTCCCAAGGGAGGTTTGGAGGATTCGTTTCGAGCGCCTCCCCCGCGGAGCGGCGCTGACTGCGTAAGTCCAGGCCATGAGAGTAGAGGAACCTATGACCGCCACACCCCGCACCTTATTCGAAAAGATCTGGGAATCGCACATTGTGCGCCCGCAGACGCCCGAGACGCCGGCGGTGCTGTACATCGACCTGCACCTGGTCCACGAGGTCACCTCGCCACAGGCCTTCACCGAGTTGCGCAGGCGCGGCCTGAAGGTGCGGCGGCCGGACAAGACCCTGGCGACGATGGACCACTCGACGCCCACCACGCCGCGTGGGCCGGACGGGGTGATCCCGGTGCTGGACCCGCAGGGGCTGGCGCAGCTCAATGCGCTCGAGCGCAACTGCGCCGAGTTCGGCATCCCGCTCTTCAAGCTCGGCAGCGACAAGCAGGGCATCGTGCACGTGATCGGCCCGGAGCAGGGGGTGACCCAGCCGGGCATGACGATCGTCTGCGGCGACAGCCACACCAGCACCCATGGCGCGTTCGGCGCGCTGGCCTTCGGCATCGGCACCTCCGAGGTGGCGCACGTGCTGGCCACCCAGTGCCTCATCCAGAGCCGGCCGAAGACGATGGAGGTGCGGGTGGACGGGCGGCTGCGCCCGGGCGTGACGGCCAAGGACATCATTCTGGCGATCATCGCCACGATCGGCGTCGGCGGCGGCACCGGCCACGTCTTCGAGTACACCGGCGAAGCGATCCGCGCGCTCTCGATGGAGGAGCGCATGACGATCTGCAACATGAGCATCGAGGGCGGGGCGCGCGCTGGCCTGGTGGCCCCCGACGACACGACCTTCGAGTATATCGCCGGGCGCCCGGCGGCCCCCAAGGGCGCTGACTTCGAGGCCGCCGTGGCGCGCTGGCGCACGCTGCCCACCGACGAGGGGGCGGTCTACGACAAGACGGTGATGCTCGACGCATCCGCGCTCGCGCCGATGATCACCTATGGCACCAACCCCGGTATGGGCGTGCCGATCGATGGGCGCGTGCCGACCCTGGAGGAACTGCCGGACGCCGCGGCGCGCCAGGCGCTCGAGAAGGCGCTGCGCTACATGGACCTCAGGCCCGGCCAGCCGATGCTCGGCCAGCGGATCGACATGGCCTTCCTTGGCAGCTGCACCAACTCACGCATCTCGGACCTGCGCGCCGCCGCGCAGGTGCTCAGGGGGCGCAAGGTGGCCGCGGGGGTGCGCTTCATGGTGGTGCCCGGCTCGCAGCAGGTGAAGAAACAGGCCGAGGCCGAGGGGCTGCACGAGATCTTCACGGCCGCCGGCGCCGAGTGGCGCGAGGCGGGGTGCTCAGCCTGCCTTGCGATGAACGACGATAAGGTGCCGCCGGGCAAGTATGCGATCTCCAGTTCCAACAGAAATTTCGAAGGCCGCCAGGGGCCAGGCGCGCGCACGTTTCTGGCAAGCCCGATCTCAGTGGCCGCGGCGGCGGTTGCCGGCGCCATCACGGATCCGCGGGAGTTTCTGAACTAAGTGCCTATCCGGATACCCTGGATAGGGTGGGGTTTCAGGG
>DATMBA010000389.1:0-14458 GCA_035559635.1 Roseiflexaceae bacterium | reverse complement strand
GGCCGGGCTGGACCCCTGCCGCAACCCCTGGGGACGATGTGACGGCAAGGGCCAGGGACTGAGGACTGAGCCGCGCCCACGCACGGAGGTGGGGCGGTCATGCCGGGCCTCTTTGTAGCCGGAGCGGCGAGAGGGTACCTTGCGGCGGCGCGGATGAACCTTAAGTATACCTTAAGAGTTGTGGTGCGGGCCATGTCCGAGCCTGGCCCGTGAACGGGCGGGCTGTCGATCGCGAAGGCCGCCTGTGCGGCCTGCACCCCAGCCGCGCAGGCGGGCTTTGCAGGGAATAGCCCGCGGGTTGACCGCCGGGCGTGCGTGGTCGGCGCGCAGGAACGTTCGTCACATCCATCAGGCGCCGCAGGCGGGGGATGGGGGCTATTCCTCGCCCGTCTCCTGGGAGCCAGAGGCGCGCAGGCGCGCCTTGATCCCGCCGAGCCAGCGCAGCGTCACGAAGTTGATCACGCTGAGCGTCACGGCGATCTCGAACAGGCCGTAGGCCACCGCAGCGCCTACCGCGCCGGTGAGCCAGATGCTCGCGGCGGTGGCCGTGCCATGCACGCTGGTGCCGCTCTTGAGGATGGCCCCGCCGCCGATGAACCCGATGCCGGTGATCAGCCCTTCCATGATGCGCGCCTGCGCCTCAGGGCTGCTCCCCCCGATGCGCTGGCCGATCAGCATGAAGCCGCAGGCGGCGAGCGCCACCAGCGGGAAGGTACGCAGCCCCGCGCTGCGGGTGGCCTGCTCGCGGTCCCATCCGATCGGCAGCGCCAGCAGGAACGCCAGCGCCAGGTGCGCCAGGTTCACCAGGATCGCGCTCAGCGTGTCGCTCAGGGTCGGTACGGTCATCTGTTCACCTACGGTGGGGGTTGGCAGACTGCTCCCATGGGAGCTCGGGAACCTGCGGCCCCCGCATAAAGCATGGTGGGGAGGCAAAGCCTCCCCACACCCTTCGGGTGGAGTGCGAGGGCCACAGGCCCCCCGCGCCGGTATGGTGGTGGGGAGGCATTGCCTCCCCCCTTCCAGCCCACCAGAGCGGGAGCACCGCTACTGCGCCGGCGTGACGGACATGGCCACCAGCACAGGCTTGCCGTCCCAGGTGGCGATCAGGTCCGGGTCGAGGGTGTAGCCGAGCTCCTGCTCCAGCGCCGCCTGGTCGAACATATGGATGGTCCCGGTCACGGTGACCTCCTGGTTGAGCCAGCTGTTGTCGAACGCCGGCTCGGACTCCGTGGCGCCGATCACCAGCAGGTCGTTGTCGACCCCGCCGGAGAGTGCGTCGTCCTCGTCCAGCTTGAAGGCGTGCGTGCCCAGCATCTCCTGCGCGTCGCCGCTGATGGTCACCGTCTGGCCCACGAAAGCGTCGGGGTTCTCCATGATCCCCGCCACCGTCACCTCGGTGCCCTCCTCGCCGGCGGGAAGGCCGGTCTCGACGCCCTGCCCGCTCTCCACATCCTCGGCCACGTCGCCGGCCGGCGGGGTAGCCGCCGAGGCGACGGCGGTCGGCTCGCCGGGCGCCGTCTCGGTGGTGTTCTGCCCGCACGCGCCGAGCAGCAGCGCCAGGATCATCAGCGTGCTGGCGAGCCACAGGCCGCCGCGCGCCACGCCCACACGCTCAGGTGTCACATGCATCCTCATGATACTTCCTCCTCCAGTGATCCACCACGGTGATGGTGGTGGGTGGGTTTTCACGGGAGGGCTTCGCCCTCTCGCGGACCCTTCTCTCGTTCAGCGCCGCAGCAGGGCCATACGGCCAGTGCTGTGGCGCCGAGAGGCGATAGCAAGCAAGCTCCGTGCCGTAGGCTACAGCCCGAGCGCGATGGCGCCCAACAGCCAGGGGCCATACCGTTGGACGGCGAGGCTCGTCGTTGACAGATCAGCGCAGCTGCTCTATATTCTGAAACAGCGTTCCACATAGGGGAACATTTCGCATGAAGGATCGGTCTAGCGTCGACCGGGCGCTGGCGGTGCTGCAGTACCTGGCGCGCCATCCGGGCGAGCACGGCGTGCGCGCCATCGGCGCCGCGCTCGGCCTCAGCCCGAGCACCGCGCACCGCCTGCTCGAGTCGCTGGCGCGGGCCGGCTTTGTGGCGCAGAGCTGCGAGACCAGCCGCTACCGCATCGGCCCGCAGGCGGTGCAGCTCGGGCTGGCCGCGCTCGGCTCCTTCGATGTCACTGCCGCCGCGCCGCCACACCTGCAGGCGCTGGTGGCCGAGACGGGCGAGTCATCCTTCCTGGCGGTGCTGGACGAGGGCGAGGTGGTCTACCTGGCGAAGGCCGAGGGCAGTCGTGCCATCCGCACCACCGCCACGCTCGGCAGCCGGCGCCCGGCGCATTGCACCGCGCTCGGCAAGTCGTTCCTGGCCACCATGCCGCCCGATGAGGCGCGCGCGCTGCTCGAGCGCCGGGGGATGCCGGCCTTCACCCCCAACACCATCACCGACCTGGGGCGCCTGTGGGAGGAGCTGGCCGCGGTGCGCCGGCGCGGCTACGCGGTGGACCGTGAGGAGATCGAGGAGGGCCTGATGTGCATCGGCGCGCCGGTGCGCGACTACAGCGGGCGCACGGTGGCGGCCATCAGTCTGGCCGGCCCCGTCGAGCGCATCCTGCCCCATGAGGAGCGCTACGGGCGGCGCGTCCTTCAGGCGGCAGCGGAGATCTCGCTGGCGCTGGGGTACACCCCCCCAGCGTAGCTGCCAGAAGGTCGGGGCGCCGCCCGCAGAGATCCTGGAAGGCAGGGGTGCGGGGGCACGCCCCCCGCGAAATGAGATCTTGCCGGACGCCGCCCCACCAGACTCCCGGTGGGGGTGTGGGGCGCCGCCTCCCGAAACTCCTGTCAATATGCACTGCAGAACGCGAGAGGAGGAATTGAAATGCGGCTCGAGGGCAAGGTGGCGATCGTGACCGGCGGCGCGTCCGGGATGGGGCGGGCGATCTGCCTGCGCTACGCGCGCGAGGGCGCCAGGGTGGTGGTGGCGGACGTCAACCTGGCGGGAGCGCAGCAGGTGGCGGACGAGATCGGCGCCGAGCGCGCAGTGGCAGTGCAGGTGGACGTGCGGCGGCAGGACCAGGTGCAGCGTATGGTGGACACTACGGTGGAGCGCTTCGGCGGGTTGGACATCCTGGTGAACAACGCCGGCGTCGGCAAGATCATCCCCCTCCTGGAGACCACCGAGGCGGACTGGGATTTCATGTTCGACATCAACTGCAAGGGGCTGCTGTGGTGCAGCCAGGCGGCTGCGAGGGTGATGATCGCCCAGGGACGCGGCGGCAAGATCATCAACCTGGCTTCCCAGGCCGGGCGGCGCGGCGAGGCGCTGGTGCTGGCCTACTGCGCCAGCAAGGCCTGCGTGATCAGCATGAACCAGTCGATGGGCCTGGCGCTGGCGCCCTACAAGATCAACGTCAACGCCATCGCCCCCGGCATCGTGGACACGCCATTCTGGGACGAGGTGGACCGCCAGTTCGCTAGGCTGCTGAACATGGAGATCGGCGAACCGAAGCGCACCTTCACGAAGAGCATTCCGCTCGGGCGCATGTCGGTGCCGGAGGACATCACCGGCGCCGCGGTGTTCCTGGCCTCCTCGGACTCGGACTACATGACGCAGCAGACGATCAACGTGGACGGGGGGAACTGGCCGAGCTGAGTACAGAATGTACAATGCACAATGCGACATTGCGCGACAGCGCGATTGTGCATTGTGCACCCACAATTCAACACGAGAGTGCTATGAAACTAAGTGGTCGGATAGCGGTGATCACCGGCGCGGGATCTGGTATCGGGCAGGCCATGGCGCTCCTGTTCGCCCGCGAGGGTGCCGCGGTGCTGGCGGCGGACATCAACGGCGCGGCGGCCGAGGAGACGGCCGCGCGGGTGCGCGCGGCGGGCGGCACGTGCGAGCCTATGGCGGTGGACGTCGTAGTCCCGGAGCAGGTGCGGGCGATGGTGGAGCGCGCCGTGGAGCGCTTCGGCCGGATCGACATCCTGTGCAACAACGCTGGCATCGGCTCGACCACCGATGTGGTCACGTGTGAGCCGGACGAGTGGGACCGCGTCATGACGGTCAATGTCAAGAGCGTCTACCTGGGGTGCAAGTACGCCATCCCGCACATGCTCGCGCAGGGCCGCGGCGTGATCATCAACACCGCCTCGGTGGCCGGCATGGTTGGCATCGTCAAGCGTGCTTCGTACAGCGCCAGCAAGGGCGCGGTGATCGCGCTGACGAAGCAGGTGGCGATCGAGTACGTAGAGCGCGGTATTCGCGTTAACTGCCTCTGCCCCGGCACGGTGGACTCGCCGTGGGTCGCGCGGCTGCTCAGCCAGAGCGATGACCCGGCCGGCATGCGGCGGGCACTGGAGGCGCGCCAGCCGATGGGCCGCCTCGGCACCCCCGAGGAGGTGGCGGCCGCCGCGCTCTATCTGGCCTCGGACGACGCGGCTTTTATCACAGGCACCGGCCTAGTGATCGACGGCGGCTGGACGGCCAAGTAGCCGCGGTTGCGCGATCGCGCCAGCGGTGCTATGATCCAACCGGCTCTGGGCTGGCCGTGGGCGGCACGTTGTTTCGAGCCAACGCTTGTTTCGAAGGGAGCCTTGCTCCACTGCCGGGCTATGCGGCGGGCCGCAGACGCCCGCGGGCGGGCACCCACCTGCATCGCAGGTTCGAAACAAGGCCGTCCACGGCAGCCCCAGGGCCTTTCGAAGGCTGAACGCTGAACGACGAACGCTGAACCGGCGGCGGGGATCGATCGAGGCGGTACTGCTTCGAACACGCCCGGATCTTCAGCCTTCAGCCTTCAGCCTTCAGCCTTCAGCTTTATGCTTTATCTGCTCTACGGCCCCGATGAGTTCGCGCGCAGCGAGGCGCTGGCCCAGCTCAAGGCGCAGGTTCCGCCGGACCTGGCCGACCTGAACGTGTCGGTGCTGGACGGGCGGCGGCTGAAGCTGGACGCGCTGGCCGCCGCGTGCGAGGCGCTGCCCTTCATCGCCGAGCGGCGCGTGGTGGTGGTGCACGACATGCTCCGGCACCAGCGGGCGGGCAAGGAGCGCGAGGAGTTGCGCGCCTACCTGGCGCGCGTCCCCCCCACCTGCGACCTGGTGTTCGTCGAGAGCGAGGACTTCGACAAGCGCAGCGCGGTGTTCACCTACCTGAAGAAGGCCGGCCAACTGCGCGAGTTCCTGCCAAAGGAGGGCGCTGAACTGATCCGCTGGGTGGTCGAGCGCGCCCGGCTGCTCGGGGTGACGATCGAGCAGCCCGCCGTCCAGCGGCTGGTGGCGCTCGCCGGCAACGAGAGCCGGGCTTTGGTGAACGAATTGGCCAAGCTAGCTGCCTACGCCGGCCCCCGCGGCCGCATCACCCCCCAGGCGGTGGACCTGCTGGTGGCGGACGACCAGGAGCAGAGCCTGTTCGCCTTCCTCGACGAGGTCAGCGCCCGCAGGCGTGGCTCGGCCCTGGCCAGCCTGCGCCGCCTGCTGGACGACGGCCAGGCCGCCACGTACATTCTGTTCATGCTGGCGCGCCAAGTGCGCGTGCTCCTGGGGGTCAAGGAGTTGGCTGCTCAGCGCCTTCGCCCGGAGGACATCGCCACGCGGCTGGGGCAGAAGCCGTTCGTGGTCCGCAAGGCGCTCGATCAGGCGCGCGGCTTCTCCGAGGCCGACCTGCTGCGTCTCCACGACCGGGTGCTGGCGCTGGACCACGCCACCAAGACTGGCCGCTTCGAGGCCGAGGCCGGCCTGGAGCTGCTGGTGGCCGAGCTGTGCGCGTGAGGGCGCACCACGAAGCCACGACGGTCCAAGCTTTCCCTCCCCTGCCAGCGCTGTACCGAATCTGGCACCCTGGGAACAGAACTGCGCTGGTGTGAGGAGGATTCCTCTTGATGGGAGGGGTGCGGGAGGGCGAAGCTCTCCCTGGCCCTCCCCATACCGGAGGAGGAGAACACACATGTCCAACGCCGATCTCGCCGCGCGCGCCGCCCGCGTTATCCCCGGCGGTGTCAACTCCTCCAACCGCCGTATGCCCTGGCCGCTGGCTGTCACCAACGCGCAGGGCGCCCACTTCACCGACGCCAACGGCACGACCTACCTGGACTACCACGCCGCCTTCGGCCCGCTCGTCCTCGGCCATAACCACCCCCAGGTCAACGCCGCCGTGCGCGCCGTCACCGGGCGGCTGGACATCGTCGGCGCCGGCGTCACTGACCTCGAGGTGGAGTTGGCCGAGACCCTCTGCCGGCTCGTGCCCTCCGCCGAGCGCGTGCTGCTCACCAACTCCGGCTCCGAGGCCACCTTCGCCGCGCTGCGCCTGGCGCGCGCTGTCACCGGCCGCAACACGATCATCAAGTTCCAGGGCACCTACCACGGCTGGCACGACGCCGTGCTGATGAACGTGATCTCGCCCCCCGAGAAGATCGGCCGCAAGGACCCGCTCTCGCTCGGCATGCTGCCCGAGACGATCGCGCACACGCTGGTGCTGCCCTTCAACGACGTAGAGGCGCTCGGCGCCCTCCTCGAGCAGCGCGGCGACGAGATCGCAGCCATCATCGTCGAGATCATCCCGCACAACATCGGCTGCGTCCTGCCGCGCCCGGCCTTCCTGCAGGCGCTGCGCGCGCTCTGCACCCGCCACGGGATCGTACTGATCTTCGACGAAGTGATCACCGGCTTCCGCCACGGGTTGGGCGGCTACCAGGCGATCTGCGGCGTGACGCCGGACCTAAGCACCTTCGCCAAGGCGATGGCCAACGGCTATCCGATCGCGGCGCTGGTGGGGCGGGCGGACTACATGGAGCGCTACGGGCCGGGCGGTGGGGCGTTCTTCGCCGGCACTTACAACGGCCACCCGGTAGGGGTGGCGGCGGCGCTGGCGACGATCGCGGTGCTGGAGGATGGAACGGTCCACCGTCACTGCTTCGCGTTGGGGGCACGGCTGGCGGACGGGCTGCGGGAGATCGCGCAGGAATTGGGCATCCCGATCACCGTCGCGCAGTTCGGCTCGGTGGTGGCGCCGTACTTCATCGACCCGGCGCGCGGGCCGATCGAGCGCTACGAGGACCTGCTGGCCAACGACGCGCGGCGTGACGTGTGGTTCCGCAGCGCGATGTGTGCGCGCGGGATCTTCATGCTGCCGCAGGCGCTCAAGCGCAACCACATCAGCGCGGCGCACACCGAGGCGGACATCGACCGCACGCTGGAGGTGGCACGTGCGGTGCTGCGGGGGATGCCGGCGGAGGTGGAGGGGCGCAGCCCCCAAGCCCCCACAAACGCCCCGTTTGCGGATAGGTCCTAGTGGTCGGCCATACTGATGGCGACGGATGCCGGGGGAGGGTCCACGGGAGGGCTTCGCCCTCCCGTGGACCCTCCCATCATCATCACGGTGGTGGACCACTAGGGCAGGCAGCGCTGCCCGGCTACGAACACACGTGTTTCGGCGATATGAACAGCACGCGCCCGGACGAACCGTCCGGGCGCGTGCTGATGTGGCTGGGGGACAGGGACTCGAACCCCAACTACCTGATCCAGAGTCAGGCGTTCTACCGTTAAACTATCCCCCATCATTTCAGTAGGCAGAGGACAGTCGGCGTGCCGACCAGCCCCTGCCTACTGCGCTGGTGCCGAAGGGGAGATTTGAACTCCCACGAGGTCACCCTCACTACGCCCTGAACGTAGCGCGTCTGCCAGTTCCGCCACTTCGGCTCGCTTGGGAGCGGTACTCCGTCCCAGCGGGCGTAATAATACACCACCTTCGGTGGTTTGTCAAATCTCCTGCTGTGCGGATGCGCGTGAAGGGCAGCAAGATTTCAGGGCGGGCCAGCCCTCCCTACCCCTGCCGCTGGCGCGTTAGGTGTGCGGGAGGGCACGTTCTCCCTGGCGCTCCCGGGGTGGATTGTAGGGAGGGCTGGCCCGCCCTGGCCCGCCTAATGGTGGCCGAGCCACAGTTCGCCGGCCTCGACGCGCAGCGGCAGGTTGTTCCCGGGCGGCGGCAGCGGGCAGGTGGCGTAGTCCGTGAAGGCGCAGGGCGGGCTGTAGGCCCGGTTGAAGTCCAGCGTCACGCGGCCGCCCTCCGGCGGGCCGGCGTACAGGAAGCGCGCCGCAGGGTAGGTCTCGCGCCCGCTGGTCTGGTCGCGGAAGATGAACCACAGCCGGCCGCCCTTCGTGCCCACGGCCTCGAGCCGTGCCGGGTGGCCCTGCAGCGTGAAGGTGACGTAGCCGGCGCCCACCATCTCCTCCATCTCCCCCAGCACGTTGAGGACCTGGAGTTGCCGCGGCGGGTCGTAGGCGGTGAACGCCGCCTCCACCCGGTACTCCTCGCGCACCGGGAACCACTGGCGCCCGCCGAACTCGCGCCGTGCGCGGCTGTTCCGGTCGCGCACGCGCACACCCAGCCGCGTGCCCCGTTGGATGAGGAAGAAGCTCACATCGTCCACGCTCACTACATCCGCCGGGCCGGGCACATCGGAGCGCAGCGCACGGCTCGCGGCCGGCTCGCCGTTCACCGCCACGGGCGCGCCGGGGGCCACGTGCAACGTGGCCGTACCATCGCGCAACTCGATCCGCCCCAGGAGCGGCGGGGCGGTCTGCGGCAGCAGCACGTCACAGCCCTCGTCCGAGCCGACGGTGTTTTCGCCCTCGTGCAGCCAGAACAGCCCGACCACCGTGAGCCAGCCGGTGTCGGAGCGCAGGGCGGCCTCCATCTCCGCGCGCCAGGCCAGGATCTCCTGCTCGTATGACGTTGGCATCTCTGTCCCCCAATACCAATACTGTTCACATAACAGGACGTACGCGGGGGCACCGCCCCGCACCCCACGGGGAGGTTTGGCGGGGCGCAGCACATCCGACGTAGGCCGGCAGCACCGCCGCCTGCGTCACGGACGAGGTGTGGGTGGTGGAGTGGCTCTGGATGCCCATGAGCGCCGCTATCACGTCGGCCGGGCCGGCCACGTACCCCAGGCGCCAGCCGGTCATTGCAAAGGTTATGATACCGCACGCGATGTCTGCTAGTCCGCGAAGACCCCCCTGGCTGCGTTGAGGAGCGCGGTCAGCTCGGCCAGGGTGAGGCACGGCCCACGGTTCTCGGTGTCGTCGCTCCAGCAGCCCCAGAAGCCCTGGCGGTCCACCCGGTAGAAGGCGCGCCCGAGGTAGTGGCCGGTGCGCGGGTCGTGCACTGGCACGCTATCGCGCACGGCACTGAGCGGCTGGCGTGGCGGGCCGTAGACCACTAGTGCATCCGAGCGCGGCTGTTTCTGGAAGCGCTCGGGGCGCACTTGCTCGGTGAGGCGCGGGTACCAGTAGTCGCGCGGGCGGGCCACGAGCGGCAGTGGCAGCTCGAGCGCCTCAAAGATCAGCAGCGGCGGCTCCTGCGGCGGACGGTCCACCCCGATCGAGCTGTGGTCGGCGCTGAGGGTGATGCTGGCGCGCAGGGCGTAGGCGCGGGGCGGGTGGGCCGCCGCGGCCGCCTGGGCAACCGCGGCGCGCACGGCGTCGGGCTGGTTCCACATGATGGCCTGGGCGGTGGGGAGGTAGAGCAGGGCGTCCATCACCATCCTCCTCGCTGTACGTGGGCGGGGTGTTCGAGTGCTGAGTGCTGAGTGCTGAGTCCTCCTCCCTGTACGTGGGCGAGGCATGGCTCCATGCTATCATAGCAGCTCGTGCAAGCGCAGGTGTGGAGCGCTGAGAGAGTGACGACGAGTCGTGCGGGCGCCGACCACGCCCGGCGGCTGATGAACGTGGCGTCTGTCATCGGGTATCCTGGCTTCGCACCCCGCCCGGCGCGTGCACGCCGCAGGCGTTCCCGAAGGGTCCGCGCGGGCTATCCCTGCCGAAGGTCGCCTGCGCGGCCTGCATGGGGAGCTGGGAGGGTCAGGGAGGGCACAGCCCTCCCTGTAACCCACCCACTTCCTCCGCGTGGGGGTATTGCATGCACACGATGGTCGAAGAGGTGCTGCGCGCCGAGGCGCGCATCCGGCCGTACGTCCGCGAGACGCCGCTGGTCGAGTCGATGGCGCTGAGCGAGTTGGGCGGGCGGGCGCTCGTCAAGCTGGAGAACCTGCAGTCCACCGGCTCATTCAAGGTGCGCGGCGCGCTCAACGCCCTGCTGGTGTTGCCGGAGGAGGTGCGGGCGCGCGGAGTGGTGGCGGCCTCATCCGGCAACCACGGCACGGCCGTGGCCTACGGCGCGCGCGCGCTCGGCGTGCCGGCGCTGGTGTTCGTGCCCGAGGACGCCTCGCCGGTCAAGGTGGCGGCCATGCGGCGGCTCGGCGCCGAGGTGCGCACCCACGGCAGCGATACGCTGGAGTCCGAGCTTGCAGCGCGCACCTACGCGGCCGAGCGCGGGCTGGCGTATCTCTCGCCCTACAACGACCCGCTGGTGGTGGCCGGGCAGGGCACGGTGGGCGAGGAGATCGCCCGCCAGGCCGGGCGGCTCGACGCGTTGGTGGTGGCGGTGGGCGGCGGCGGCCTGATCGGCGGCACGGCCGCCTTCCTGCGCGCGCGCTGGCCTGGCCTGCGCGTGATCGGCGCCCAGCCGGAGCGCTCGGCGGTGATGGCCGCCTCGGTGCGTGCCGGCGCGATCCTGGACCTGCCTTCCGAGCCGACCCTCTCGGATGGCACGGCGGGCGGCGTGGAGCCGGGAGCCGTGACCTTCGAGCTGTGCCGCGCGCTCATCGACGAGTTCGTGCTGGTCTCCGAGGAGGAGATCGCCGCCGCCATGCGGCTGTTCATCGAGGCGGAGCACATGCTGATCGAGGGCGCAGCGGGCGTGGCCGTGGCGGCCTACCGCCGGCTCGCCTCCCAGCTGCGCGGCCAGACGGCGGGGGTGGTGATCTGCGGCGCCAACGTCAGCCTGACAACGCTGAAGTCCATCCTGTGATCCCGGGGTCCTCTCTCAGAGGTTCACTGTTCGGCGAATGTAGCTGGCGACCTCGGCGACCGGCGCCACCCAGATCGCGTCACGGCGGCGCGCCAGGTGGTCCAGCAACTCCACCAAGTCCACGGCGGCCACCGGCAGGTGCCCCTCGTCGACGCCGTGGAAGGTGAAGATCCCCCAGCGGCCGAGCGCGGCGGCCTGCTCCGCCAGCCCGATCAGAAGCGCCCCTGGCTGGCGCTCCGCCGCCCACGAGGAAAGGTGGTGCAGGTCGCAGCGGCGCGGGTCGTTGGCCAGTTCGCCGCGCAGCTCGCCGCGCGCCCGGCCGGCGGCGAAGTGGCGCGCCACCAGCGGCACGTACGAGGTGCGGCCGGCTCCGCGCCCCACGGCTGTCTCGTAGCAGGGGTAGGCGAACGAGGTGGCGGTCTGGGAGGGGAACGCCTCGGCGATGCGCCGCTGCGCCTCCAGCACATCGGCCTCCATGCGCGCGATCGTCCAGTCCTGCAGGTTCGTGCCGGGCTCGCCCCACGCGCGCTCCACGTCGATGTTGAGCGAGCAGGGATGGCGCAGCGAGTGATTGCCGATCTCGTTGCCGGCCTCGGCCACCGGCCGCCAGATCTCCAGGAACGCACGCCACGGCATGTCGCGCCGCGGGTCGTCCTCGCTGCCGCGCGGGTTGAGGTAGAAGGTTCCGCGGATGCCGCGCTCCCGCATGGCCGGGAACGCCCTGAGCAGCTGTGACCCCATCCCATCGTCGAAGGTGAGCGAGATCGCCCCCGCGCACCCGTCCGGCCAACTGAACATAGGTGCCTCCTGACAGCAGATTGGGCGCGGATGAACGGATAGCGGATAGAGCGGACAGGAGCATCATTATCCGCTCTATCCGCTATTCGTTCCTTATCCGCTGTCCCCCTTACTTCCCCATCGCCTTGAGCGCCCGCAGGCAGCGCTCGGCGCACTCCAGTGGCGGGTAGGCGTAGCTCTCCTGCTCCACGATGTACCACTCGGTGCCGCCGACGGTCTCGCACAGCTCGAAGATCGCCGGCCACGGCACGTCCCCTTCGCCGATCAGCGCCGTAGGGTTGGTGGCTGAGTGCTCCTTGAGGTGGACGGTCTGCGCCCGGCCGGGGTAGCGCCGCAGGAAGGGGGCCGCGTCGGCGCCGGCGTGCAGCGCGTTGCCGGTGTCGAACTGCATCACCACCTCCGGACGCGTGTTACCGAAGAAGGTGTCCCACGGCAGCTCGCCGTCCAGCTCGCGGAACTCGACGGCGTGGTTATGGTAGCCGGTGCGCATGCCGTGCGGCGCCAGCCGCTCGCTGATCTCGTTCATAAGGCGCGCGGTCTCCAGCCAGGCCTGGCGCGAGCTGCGCCGCTCCTCCGGCAGGCCGGGGACGATCAGGAAGCGGTTGCCGAGCGCGCGGTGGAACTCCACGCTGCGCTCCAGTTCATCGCCGAGCAGGGTGTGCAGGCCGACATGCGCGCCAGCCACCTGCAAGCCCAGGTCATCGAGCATTGCGCGCAGCTGCCGCGCGTCGTAACCGTGGTAGCCGGCGAACTCGACGCCCTCGTAGCCCATGCGCGCCACGGCCTTCAGCACGCCGGGCAGGTCGCGGGCGCAGTCCTCGCGCACCGAGTAGAGCTGGAGGGCGATCGGGATGCGTGCCATGGAAGAGCCGCCTTTCTCGCTATGCAATGGCCGAAGGATCACGGGCGGGGCCTTTGGGTTGGCGCTCCCTGGCCCCGCTCGACTCTACCGCTTTTTCGGCGCGTGGGCAACTCGCGCCTCGCCGCGCGGTAACTACGGCCCTGCGTCGTAGCGGTATCCTACTACAGCTTGCTGAACATTGTCAGCGCCGGCCCTCACCCCCGGCCCCGCTTCCGTCCGCGGGAGCGGGGAGAGCAGCGCGACGCCCTACACCCTGATGCGCTCGCGGCGTGTGCGAACCCTGGGCTGTCCGCCCGTACCGAATCTGTTCAGGGCCTGCGCCCCCGCAGCCCACGCTGGAAGCGCCGATGGAGAAGAGTACAGCATGACGGAGAGAGAACCGGTCGACTCGCCGCTGGTCTACGCCGATGTCGAGATCATCGGCCCGGATGAGGGCCAGGGAGAGCCGCAGGAGGCGGACTACCTGGCGTCCTCCGCCGAGCTGCTGGACATGCTCGTCTCCCGCTTCGAGGACTCGCTCATCAACCAGGAGCGCGAGATCAGCGCACTGCGCCGCAGCCTGGAGGAGGCACAGGAGAGTGCCGCCGCGGACCGCGCCGAGCTGGAGACGGTCCAGCAGGTGTGCCGCATCCTGGAGCGCGAGAACACACGCTTGGGCGCCGAGGTGGAAGAGTTGCGCCGGCAGGTGGCCGAAGTGGAGGGGCTGCGCCAGCAGGTGGCCACGCTTAAGAAGCGCCGCCGGATCGCACAGGAGGTGGACGAGCTGCGCCGGCAGGTGGCCGAGCTGTCCTTCTCCTCCGACCGGATGCTGGAGCAGTTGCTCCGCCAGCAGAGCTACTCCTGAATGGTGCAACCGGCAGGTGTGTTGACACACCTGCCGGATGGGATGGGTGTGCGGGAGGGCTTTGCCCTCCCTCGCCCTCCCCCTTCTTTCAAGGGATGTACCGGCTGCACCACTAAAGCGTGTACTCGTCCACGTCGCACACCGGCTCGAAGCCGATCTCCTGGTAGATGTGGTTGGACGTTGGGTTCGCCAGGTCGGTGAACAGGAAGCAGAAGGTCCGGCCGCTGTCGAGCAGGAGCTGGCACAGCGCCGCCACGCACGCGCTCGCATAGCCGCGCCGGCGCCGCTCCGGCGGGGTGTAGACGGCGGCGATCCGCATGCCGTTCGGCGTCGGCCCGCTGTAGCCGGCCATCGACACCGGCTCGCCATCCTCCCAGAGGTACAGGCCGCGGGTCGGCGTGCCGAGCCAGCGGTCTGTGGCGTGTTGTGCGGCCTGCGTGTCGCTCTCCCCGAGCGCATCGGTCTGGAACCCGTAGAACCAGCGCGCCAGCAAGTCGCGGTCGCCGGCGCCGGCGGGCCGCAAGCGCCCCGGCACCCCCGCCGGCGCGCGCACGCGGGTCAGCTTGTAGATCCGCAGCGCCAGGCTGCGGCGGAACGGCCGGCCGGTGCGCTCGCTCCAGGCCTCGGCGAACGCCAGGCTCGTGGCCGCCGGTCCGCTGGCGCGGTCGGGCGCGAAGGGCGATCCCTCCAGGTCCTCCGCCAGCAGCGCGGCTGCGCCTGGCTCCAGCGCGTGCGAAAGGGCGAGCGGGTGTGGCGGGGTGCGCAGCGCCGCCAGCAGCACCTCGTCGCCGCGCTCGACCGCGGCGAAGTAGTGGAGGCCAGGGTAGATCTGCGGGTTCTGCCGGATCTCGCTCAGGATGCCAAGCAGCAGGTTGTGGTCGGCCTCCCGCCGCATCAGGAAGGCCTCGACGCGGGCGTAGAACACATCCGGGTCCTCATAGCGCCGAACCTGCATGCGAGCCTCCTGTGTGGTTCGCGGGAGCTAGTCCACGTCGGCGGAAGTCCGCCCAGGGTTTTCGAAGGGCTTATGCACTTTGCAATTTATAGCGCGCTGCGCTGAAAGCGAAAGTTGGGGCGGGGTTTTAGGGGAGG
>DATMBA010000388.1:0-2386 GCA_035559635.1 Roseiflexaceae bacterium | reverse complement strand
ATCACCGTCACGTCACCAAGCAGGTCGGTGCTGATGGTGAGGGCGTTGGTGGCCCCCGCCACGCCGGCGAGCGGGTGGCTGGCCGGCAGGCGCATCGGGTACACGCTGGCCCGCACCACATCGCCGTCGCGCCACACACGGGCGATCAGTTTCCAGCGCTCCCCGGCGGCCTGTGCAGCGGCCACCGCCTCCCGCGTCAGCCCGGTGATCCCCTCGCGCTCCACGTCCTCCGGCCGCAGGCTCGCGCCTAGCAGGGCGTTGGCCAGGATGGCCGCCTTCCCGGCCGCGTCGTGCCCCTCCACATCGCCGCGTGGGTCGGCCTCGGCGTACCCCAGCCGCTGCGCCTCCGCCAGCGCGTCCGCGTAGGCCATCCCGCGCTCCATCTGCGTCAGGATGTAGTTCGTGGTGCCGTTGACGATCCCACGCAGCTCGCCGATCGCGCACCCCGCCAGGTCGCTCAGCGCCAGCCGCAGCGCCGGCGTGCCGGACATCACCGTGCCTTCGTAGCCGAAGAAGACGCCGGCCGCCGCCGCTTCGCGCCGCAGCACTGCCATATGTAGCGCCACCGGGCCTTTGTTGGCGGTGATCACATGCCAGCCGCGCCCGAAAGCGGCTCGCACATGGCTGGTGGCCGGCTCGCCACTCGCCAGGTCGGTCGGGCTGACTTCCACCAGTACGTCGGCCTCCGCCTCGGCGATCATCTCCAACGGCGCCCAATGCCGCGCGTGCGGCACGTCCGCCGGGCTGCGCCTCTCGGCAGCCCGCAGCAGCGCGGCCAGGTCCAACCCCTCGGGCCGGTAGGCGCCCCAGGTGCGCGCCGCCACCGCCACGATCCGCGGCGCCACTCCCTGCTCCCGCGCCAGGCGCGCCCCCTGGTCCCGCAGGATCTTCGCCAGGCCCTGCCCCACCGCGCCAAAGCCCACCAGCGCCAGGCGATAGACGGTTGGTTCAGCCATAGGTTGTTCCTTGTTCGCGGGGGCCGCAGGCCCCCGAAAAACCCCGCGAGGGTTCTTTTTGGAGGGGCTGCGCCCCTCCACACCTCCCCGTGGAAGTGCGAGGGCGGTGCCACCATGTACGTCCTGTCATTGTCGGGTATGATACCGCAACATCCGGCCTGCGTCGGAGCACGCACGGCCTCACAGCGATTCCGAGCGAGGTGCCGGGATGCCCACAGATGAGAACAACCTGCGGCCATTCGCCCACGGCGACGGCGGCGTGACTGTCACCACGAAGAGGGGGCGCGCGGTGCGCATCCGCCATATCACCGCCCAGGACGACGACCTGCTGGTGGAGCTGTACCGGCGCCTGTCCAACGAGACGCGCCGCCTGCGCTTTATGAGCATCCACCACGACATGCCGGACGAGGTGCTCTGGCGCGAGGCGCACCGCCTCTCGGACCTCAACCCGCACCTCGCCGCGGCGCTGATCGGGACGGTCCGCGAGGCGGACGGCGCCGAGCACGCGGTGGGCGTGGCCCGTCTGGCCCGCGATGCCGACAACCCGGCAACGGCTGAGATGGCGATCGTGATCCGCGACGACTTCCAGCGTGATGGGCTTGGCAGCGCGATGCTCGACCTCCTGATCCAGGTGGGGCTGGCCAGCGGCCTCACGCGCATCCGCGCCGTGTCGCTCGCCGAGAACGTGGGCATCCAGCGGCTCATCCAGCGCGCTGGCCTGCCCGTCAGCACCACTACCTCTCACGGCGAGACCACCCAGATCATCACGCTCATCTAGCAGAGTCTGAGGAGGCTCGGATGGGCGCAGCCCCGCCGAAAAAGAAAGCTAACGAATTCCATGGGGGCTTGGCCCCCACACCCCATGGAACGACAGAGGCCCCGGCATGTGCCGGGGCCTGGCCCTGATGCAAGTGCGAACGGCTGTCAGGCGAGTGCTCGCCAGTCCTGCGGAGCGATGCCGCGTGACGCTGGGCCGACGGAGCTGCGACGTACGATGTGCTGCGGGCTATGGCGTTGGGCAAACGGAGCTGCGACGTGCGATGTGCTCCAAGTTGTGATGCCGGGCTGGTGTGGCTGCGATGTGCGCTGGGACGAAGACGAAGACGCGCTGGACGTGGCTGCGGTGCTGCTGGGATGTGTGGTAGGGAGGTGGCCGCAGCTCGGCGTGAGATGCAGGTGGGTGGAGCTGCGGCCGGGCGGGACGTTGGGTCGGACTGGCGAGACTGACCGTTTGTGTCGTGGGCCGGGTGGAGTGTGGTGGAGGTATGGCCCGTTCGACATACGTACAATACCATTCCCGCCGGCCATCCTCAATCGTACAGCGGTATCGTTGTCGGGTACCCCGTGGTACCAGCGCCGGCACGTGCGAAAGTACTAACTGATTATTAACTTTTGTTCATTTTGGAGGTGAGACGCGGGGCGAGGGGAGG
>DATMBA010000387.1:0-1707 GCA_035559635.1 Roseiflexaceae bacterium | reverse complement strand
CGGCTGGCGCCGCTGTTCGCCCCTGGCGAGCGGGTGCTGGAGTTGGGCTGCGGCACGGGTGAGGATGCGCTGTGGCTCGCACGGCGCGGGGTGCATGTCACCGCCACCGATGCATCCCCTGGCATGCTTGCGGCGGCGCGGGCTAAGGCAGAAGCAGCGGGCGTGGCGGGGATGGTGGACTTCGCGCGGCTGGACATTGCAGATTGCAGTGAGCCGGGCTCTCAAGCTTCAATCTTCAAGCTTCAATCTTCAAGCTTCGACGGCGCGCTCTCGAACTTCGGAGCGCTGAACTGTCTGCCGGACCGGCGGCCGCTGGCCGGGCTGCTGGCGCAGCTGGTGCGCCCCAACGGGCGGGTGGCGCTGGTGGTGATGGGGCCGCTCTGCCCGTGGGAGATCGGCTGGCACCTGGCGCGCGGCCGGATGCGCGACGCGCTGCGTCGCCTGCAGCCCGGCGCGCCGGCGCACGTGGGCGGCGGGGCCACGCTGCGGGTCTGGTATCCCTCGCCGCGCCGCCTGCGGGCCGAGCTGGCGCCGCACTTCCGCCACCTGGAGACGGTGGGGGTCGGCGCGCTGTTGCCGCCCTCGTACCTGCACCGGGCGGTGGAGCGCCACCCGGCGCTGTTCGCGACGCTGGCGCTGCTGGAGCGGCGCATGGGAGGGCGCTTCCCGTGGACATGGCTGAACGATCACTATCTGTCGATCTTCGAGCGCCGCTAGACGCCGCCCCCGCAACGCTCGGCTTCGCACTGGCGTGCCCGGCCTGCCGCGCCGCGCTGGAGGTGGAAGGGGACGCGGCCATGTGTGCCGGGTGCGGGGCGGCCTACCGGCGCACGGGCGGGATCTGGCGGCTGCTGCTGCCGGAGCGGGCGGCCTACTTCGCGCGCTTCGTGGCGGAGTACGAGGCGGTGCGGCGCGCCGAGGGGCGCGGCGCCGAGGGGCCGGATTACTACCGCGCGCTGCCGTTTGCAGACCTGAGCGGGCGCTTCCGCGAGGACTGGCGCATCCGCGCGCGCAGCTTCGAGGCCCTGCTGCGCTATGTGGTGGCGCCGCTGGAGCGAGGTGGCCGGCTGCGGGTGCTTGACCTGGGGGCGGGGTGCGGCTGGCTGGCCTACCGCCTGGCGCAGCGCGGCCACGCCGCTGCGGCCGCGGACCTGCTGACCGGCGAGCGCGACGGGCTGGGCGCGTTCGTCCACTACGACGCGCCGTTTCTGCCGGTGCAGGCCGAGTTCGAGCGCCTGCCGCTGGCGAGCGGGCAACTGGGCCTGGTGGTGGTGAACGCCGCGCTGCACTACGCCACGGACTACGCCGTGGTGCTGCGCGAGGCGCTGCGGCTGCTGCGCCCCGGCGGGGTGTTGGCGGTGATGGACACACCGGTGTACCACGATGCCTCGAGCGGGGCGCAGATGGTGCGCGAGCGCGGCGACGCGTTCGAGCGGCGCTACGGCTTCCGTGGCGAGGCGCTGCCGTGTGAGAACTACCTGAGCTACCGGCGGCTGGAGGAGTTGGCGGCCGAGCTGGGGGTGCGCTGGCGGATCTTCCGCCCGCGCCACGGCCTGCGCTGGGCGCTGCGGCCGTTGCGCGCCCGGCTGCGCGGGCGGCGCGAGCCGGCGAGCTTCCCGCTGCTGGTGGCGTATCGGTAGGGGTTCGTGGCGGTGTACCACGCCCGGCCGGTCCCGGCGGGCACCCCCGGGCGGGCTATCCCTCGCT
>DATMBA010000386.1:0-4479 GCA_035559635.1 Roseiflexaceae bacterium | reverse complement strand
CCGCCGCCCCTCCTGAGGCGCCCACGGAGCCCCCTGCCACTACGCTGCCCACGGCGACGACGGCGCCCACCGAGGCCCCTACCCAACTCTCCGCCTCCGCGGTCCCTACCGCCGCGGCCGGAGGCCCGCCGGCGATCGGCGAGGCGCCGCTGCGCCTGAGCAAGAGCGCGTCGGTCGCCCGCGCCGTCCCCGGCCAGACCTTCAGCTATGCCATCGAGCTCCTTAGCAGCCACGCGGGCGCGGTGGAGCTCCACGACTATATCGACCCGCTGCTGGAGGTGATCGCGGTGGAGGCCCCCGGCGCCTCCTGCGCCGCGGGCAACCCGGTGGTCTGCACGGTGCACATGGAGTCGAGCCGGCCCGCCGCGATCGTCGTCAGGGTGCGCACGCGCCAGAGCGCCGCGCCGGGCACCCCCACGGTGAGCCAGGCGCTCGCCCAGGACGAACGTAGCTTCACCGCCTCGTCCGACCCGGTGGTCGTCCAGATCGCGCCGCTCGCCCTGCCGGTGCTGGCGCAGGCCGGGACGCCGACGCCGATCGTCACTGAGGAGGAGGAGGAGGAACCGATCCCCACCGAGACCGCCACCCCTGCGATGACGGCGCCCGCGGCCTCACCCACCCCGTTGGTCTCTGAGGAGGCGCCCGCGGCTTCACTCACCCCGCTCATATCCGAGGAGGGGGGTACCCCGCCGCCGGCCGCACAGCAGCCCCAACCGACACCGACACCGACGACCAGCCCGATCCGGCCGCCGACGCGCCCGGCGCAGGCGGTGGTGCCGCTGCCGACGACGTCCGCCACAGTGCCGGCCGCCGGCCTGGGCGTGGGGTTGATCGGCTTCGCGCTGATCCTCCACGGCGCCCGCCGCGTCCGCCACCAGAATGCCGCGCTGGCCGGCCAGGTGGCAACATTCAGGCCCCTGCACGCGTTAGGCCGCACGATCGCCAGCCTGCAGCGCGCCACCGCAGTCACCACCGCCGAGATGAACGCGCGCGTACGCCAGCTCGCCGAGTTGCTCGAACGCAGGATTGAAGATTGAAGTATCGATTGCACAGTGCACTGTGCAATCTGCAATCTTCAATTCGTCCGCCCTAGCAACCCCTCGGCCAGCCTGCGCAACTCCGCCAGCGCCTGCGCATCACCCTGGGCCTGGCCGAGCGCCGCCAACGCCTCACGGTGGTGGAACTCCGCCACGCCCTCGGTGTAGCCGCGCGCGCCAGCCTCGTCCAGGATGGCCAGCATCTCCTGCACCTCGGCGTCCCCCACCACCGCGCCGCGGTACAGCCGGGCCAACTCCTCGCGCCGGGGCGCGCTGCGCAACGCGACGATCACCGGCAGGCTCAGCTTGCGCCGGTACAGATCGGCCGCGAAGGGCTTGCCGGTGACCTGCGGGTCGCCCCACACCCCCAGCACATCGTCCTGGATCTGAAACGCCAGCCCGAGGTGCATCCCGAAGTCGAAGAGCGCGCGGGCCGTGGCCGCATCCGCGCCGCCGACGATCGCGCCGAGGCCGGAGGACGCCGCGAGCAGCGCCGCCGTCTTGCGGCTGATCATCGCCAGATAGTCCGCCTCGCCGATCGCCAGGTCGCCCTCGAAACTCAGGTCGAGGAACTGCCCCTCGACGATCGTCAGGATCGTCGTGCTGAAGCGGCGCAGGATCTCGAGCGTCACCTCCGCCGGTACGCCGGCCTCCACCAGGCGATGGAGCGCCAGATGCGCGATCACGAACATCCCGTCGCCGGTGTTGATGCCCTGTGCCAGGCCCCACAGCTTCCACACCGTCGGCCGGCCGCGGCGCGCGGCGCTGTCGTCCTCGATGTCGTCGTGGATGAGCGAGAAATCGTGGACGAGCTGGATGCCGGCGGCGAGCGGCAGGGCGCGGCGCGGGTCCCCGTTGGCGGCGCGGCAGGCCAGCAGGCACAGCCGTGGCCGCAGCAACTTGCCGGGGTCCACCTCAGCCGGCGCCAGGCGCTCGTCGCGCCAGCCGAGGTGGTACTCCATCATCTGGTAGAGGCGCGCCACACGCGCCTCGGCGGCCGGGAAGGCCGCACGCATAGCGTCCTGGATGATCACGCGCTCGTTTGTGTCGCTCATACTGCCACTTCTCTGCACAGGCCCTCGTACTACAGTGCCTGTAATCGTCCAGTAATCTGCCGGCAATATGCCAGTAATCCAGCCCGATTGTTGTCTGCGCGCATGGTTAGTACACTAGGCGCAAGTAGACCGCTACCCCCCACATGGGACTTACGCAGTCGGCGCCGCTCCGCGGGAGTCTGGGCCTGCGGCCCTCAAAGAACCCTCGCAGGGTCTTTTGGAGGGGCACAGCCCCCCAAGCCTCCCCCATAGGGACACGGGGGCGAAGCTACCGCCTACCACCAGCAAGAGCGATACTGCTGCCAAGCGCGACACAGAACCTGAAAGGAGTCGACCGACATGCCCCTCAACATGCGCTTCCGCTTCAGCCCAGCGAAAGACGGCCTGGTGAAGGTCCTGGGTCC
Organism: Roseiflexaceae bacterium; assembly: GCA_035559635.1. Lineage (GTDB taxonomy): Bacteria > Chloroflexota > Chloroflexia > Chloroflexales > Roseiflexaceae > CALJIC01. Next base: position 1,983 of record DATMBA010000386.1, on the reverse strand, counting down.
GCTGGAGACCGACATCATGCAGATCGTGTGGCAGGACGAGCGGAGCACCGTGAAGAAGATCCACCGCAAGCTCTCTCAGACGCGCGAGATCGCCTACACCACTGTGATGACGACCATGAGCCGCCTGGCCGAGAAGGGGGTGCTGCACCGCCACCGCGAGGGCCTGGCCTACGTCTACACCCCCGCGATCACCGAGGACGACTTCGTGACGATGGTCGTCCAGCAGGTGCTCGACGGTCTGCTGGACGACTACAGCGAGACCGCGGTGGACTATATGGTGGACTACCTGGCGCGCCGCAACCCAAGCGAGCTGCGCCGGCTGCACAAGGCGCTGCAGGCGCGCATCGCGGCGTAAGACGTGGGGGGTGGGGGCCAAAGGCCCCCACCCTTTCTTTTTTCCGGAGGGACAAGGCCCCTCCGAGGCTCCCCCTCAGCGCCGCTCGATCTCCCCCCACAGGTCGTACGCGAGTGCGCTGGTGATGCGCACGTCTACGAAGCTACCCACCGGCGCCGTGCCCCAAGCGAACACCTGCCCGTCCACCTCCGGCGCATCGCGGAACGAGCGCCCCACCACCAGCGGCGCGCCGTCGTCCGCCGTGCCCTGGCCCTCCACCAGCACCCGCAGCGTCCGCCCCTGCCAGCGCCGGTTGCGCTGCAGGGAGATCTGCTGCTGCAGGCGCATCACCTCGTGCCAGCGGCGCTCGGTCGTGCGCGGCGGCACCTGGCCGGGGAGCGTGGCGGCGTGGGTGCCCGGCTCCTGCGAGTAGCGGAACACTCCCACCCGATCGAGCTCCATCTCCTCCAGGAAGGCCAGCAGCGCGGCGAACTCCTCGCGCGTCTCGCCGGGGAAGCCGACGATGAAGGTCGAGCGCATGGCGATGTCCGGCATGGCGGCGCGCAACTCGCGGATGATGCCCTTCGTGCGCTCGGTGTCCGGTGGGCGGCGCATGCGGCGCAGCGTATCCGGGTGGGCGTGCTGCAGCGGCATGTCCAGGTAGGCGCAGATCTGCGGGTGAGAGGCCATCGTGGCGATCAGGCGCTCATCGATGCCGTGCGGGTAGGCGTACATCAGGCGCAGCCACACGTCCGGCGGCAGCACCTGGCACAACTCCTCCAGCAGTGTCGCTAGCCCACCCGCGAGCCGCAGGTCGCGCCCGTAGTCCGTCAGGTGCTGGGCGACGAGCACGATCTCCTTCACACCCTGGGCGGCAAGCTCCTGGGCCTCGCCGAGCACCGCGCCCACGGCCTTGGAGCGCATGTCCCCCTTGAAGCTGGGGATGGTGCAGAACGAGCAGCGCAGATTGCAGCCGTCCGAGATCTTCAGGTAGGCCGAGGGACCCCGGGCGCGGCGGCGGATGGGCGCCGTGCGCCAGTCGGCGTAACCCTCAGTTTTGCGTTTTGCGTGTTGCGTGTTGAGTTGGGCCGGCGGCGCCATTGGCGTTGCTACCAATGGGATGATGTCCGACCTTGCGCCATTGGCCTTCGGCGTATCGCCATTGGTTGGTCCCTGATCAGAGACCAACTCGCCGATGCGCATCCACTCTTTGGTGCTGAGGATGGCGTCCACCCCGCGCACGGCCCGTACCGCACCGGCGTGGCTCTCGGCCATGCAGCCGGCGGCGATCAGGCGCTGGCCGCGCCCCTTGGCCGCCGCCACATCGCGCAGGACGCCGAGGGTCTCCTCGCGGGCGGCAGCGATGAACGAGCAGGTATTGACGATCACGACGTCGGCCTCGTCCGCGCGCGCCACCTGGGTGTGGCCCTCAGCGGCGAGCACCCCGCTCATCCCCTCGCTATCGACGGCGTTCTTCGGGCAGCCGAGGGTAATAATATGGTACTTCATATTGACTACCGTACAGAACTTTTGAGCGGGTGCTGTAGTGCCGGGATCAGCTGTATTGGTAATCCAGGTGGGATGGTCCGTCGATGACGCAAACAATACGCCAGCAGCCGCAAGCCCAGCGAGAACAGACTGAGATCACA
>DATMBA010000385.1:0-11902 GCA_035559635.1 Roseiflexaceae bacterium | reverse complement strand
GGGGGCGGCGGCGGGGGCGGCGCGGCCAGCGCACGCAGCAGGTGCTGACCGGCGAGCTTGAGCGGCGCGTCGGCGCCCTCCACGTGCTGCAGCAGCTTGTCGGTGACGATCACCTCGCCAGGGGCCGCGCCGAGCAGCGCCCGGGCCACGCGGCTGATGGTGTGGCCGGTCACCAGCAGCTCGGTGTGGGTCTGGTCGCCCACCTCCACCGCCAGCACCCGGCCGCTGTGGGCCGCCACCCGCAGCCGCAGCGGCGCCGCCTCCGCCTCGCGCGGCAGCTCCAGCGCCGCCATGTGCGCCTGCATCGCCAGGCCCGCGGCGCATGCCTGGGCGGCGTGGGCCTCGCCCAGTGTGCGCTCGTCGAAGAAGGCCATCAGCGAGTCGCCCCCGGCCTTCACCACACCGCCGCCGTGGGCGTGGACAGCGGCGATCAGCGTGGCGAGCAGCCGGCTGACCACCGCGCTGGCCGCCTCGTCGCCCTGGCGCCCGCCGGCCGCCAGGCGCGTGGAGAGCGCCACTAGGCCCGCGATCTCGGCCACCAGCACGGTGCCGCTCAGGTACGCGCCAGCGATGCGCTCGTAGGGCAGCGGCGCAGCGGCCAGCCGGCTTACCACCGGCGCCGGGGCGAAGGGCTCCACGCGGGCGCAGGCCGCCTCCAGGCGCGCACACGCCTCCGCCAACGCGTCAGGCGCCGGCTCGGGCTGGCGCAGCGCGCGCAGCAGCGGGCCGGGCAGCCAGCCCTCCAGCAGCGGACTGTACGAACTGATCAGTTCGCTCACGTTCCCGGCCTCTCCCGGCGCGACCTCGAAAGTGACAATATTGTAACATTAATGCTGGCATTTCCTAGGGGTAAGAACGCAACAGGGCGGGCGTTCGCGAGGGGCGGTAGTAGCAGCCACCAGGTTCTTCGGTATAATCGACACGGTACATGGGAGCGCTGCTCCTGCACCCCTGTGGGGAGGTTTGGACTGGAACTGCGCTTGAGATCGTTCCTGTGGCGGTGCGCCCTCGATAGTGTCATATTGCTCGGGCTGCTGTGCGCCGCGCTGTTCTTCGCCCTGCTAGGCTACGCCGCGCCGCGCGCCGCGGATCTGCCGATGAGCACGCCGTCGGCGATCATGCCGGAGCGCTCGTTCCACGATCTTGAGCGCTTCCCGGACCGCACGCCGTACCGCTGGACCGCGGACGAGAGCCGGCTCGGGGTGCCGAACCCCGGCGGAATGCTGCGGCTGCGCCTGCGGCTGCTGGACGGGCCGGCGGGGCACACGCCGCTCCGCCTGCGCGCGGCCGGGCTGGCGCTGGACTTCGCCGTGCGGCCGGGGATCCGTCGCTACGAACTGCTGCTGCCGCCCTCGGCCGGCGAGCGCGTCGAGCTGATCTTCTCCTCGCCCACGGTCCCGCTGGCGGGGCGCAGCCTGGGGGTGGCGCTGATCGGCGTACGCCTGGCCGGCGGCGCGGCTCCCCCTGGCCAGGCGCCGCTTGTCCTGGCCGCCGCCACGCTCGGGGCCTACGCGCTGCTGCGCCGCGCCGGCCAGCGCCTGCCCGCGGCCGCGCTCATGACCCTGGCGCTCCAGGGGCTCGCCGCCCTCTGGCTGCACCTCGGCGGCTGGCAGTACGCGCTGCTTGCCCGCGCGCTTCTGCCCCTCGGCGCCGCCGCGCTCCTCGCCGCGCTGCTCGATCGACCAACGACCAACGACCAACGACCAATGACGAGTGCTCCCGGCTCTGGATTCGATCACGTTGGTGGTGTTGTTCGTCGGTCGTCGGTCGTCCCCCTCGCGCTGCTGCTCGCCCTGGCCCTCGCCGTGCGCCTGCCGTGGCTGCTCGCGCCCGACCCCACCGGGGACCTGGAGCTGGCGGCGCGGCGCATGTACTACCTATACACGGAGGGGCTGGCGGGCGCGTACCGGCGCGGCGGGGACTACATGCCGCTGCGGCTCTACATCCTGTGGGGGCTCAGCCAGGTGGTGGGCGCCGCCGGGGCCAGCTTCGCCGAGCCGATCGCCCCGCTGACGATGCTGCTCGTCAAGCTGCCGCAGCTCACCGCCGACCTGGCGACGGCCGCGGTGGTCTACGCCGTCCAACGTTCAGTGTTCAGCGTCCAGCGTTCAGCGTTCCTCCTGGCCGCGCTCTACACCCTCGCGCCGCCGGTGTGGATCAATTCCGCCTGGTGGGGCCAGGTGGATGCGCTGCTGATGCTGCCGATGCTGGGCGCGGTGCTGCTGCTGGAGCGAGCGGGCGGGCGCTGGGCCTGGGCCTGCTGGGCGCTGGCGCTGCTGATCAAGGCCCAGGCGATCATCCTGGCGCCGGTGCTGTACGTGGCCACGCTGCGGCGCCACGGAGCGCGCGGCCTGCTCGCTGGTGCGGCGGTGGCGGCAGGGGTGTTCGCCGCCGGCTGCGCGCCGCTGGCGCTGGCCGGGCAGGGGTTCGGCCTGGCCGAGGCCTACCAGGGCGCGGTGGGGCGCTTCCCGCGCACGACCTACGGCGCCTACAACCTGTGGCACCTGGCGCTCGGCGGGGCGGCGGTGAACGATTTCGACGCGGCGCTCGGGCCGCTGAGCTACCGCCAGATCGGCCTGGCGCTGCTTGGTGCGGCCACGCTGCTCGTCTGTGCGGCGCTGTGGCGCAGGAGCGACGGCCCGGGGCGCGTGGAGGCGGCGGCGGCCGTCGCGCTGGCGTTCTTCACGCTGCCAACGCAGATGCACGCCCGCTACGCGTTCCTCTCGCTGGCGTTCGTAGCGCTGGCCGCCTCTGCGGACCGCCGGCTGGCCGGGCTGTTCCTGGCGCTCGCCACCTGCGCCACCCTCAACCTGCTCGGGATCCTGAGCGGCTTCTGGCCCGCCGCCACGGCCTTCGTTCGCGCCTCGCCGCTGCCGCTGGTCTGCGCCGTGGTGAACCTGGCCGCCCTGGGGGTCCTGCTGGCGCGGCTCCTCTACGCCGCCTTCGCTCCCGTTGTGGAACGAGAACACGAGGACACGAAAACGCGAAGACGCGAAGGGAGATATGTCTGACCCTTCGCGCCTTCGTAGTTGGTCTACATGCTTGCAGGCCAAGCCTGCGTCATATGGTAGAGGGATTTTCAGGGAGGGCGGGCCCTCCCTGACCCTCCCATGGCGCATATTCTCTTTGGAAGCATTTAGAGGACCGGCAGCCCCGGCACCTTCGTCCGCACCCGGTAGAGGGAGGTGCGCGCGGTGATGTAGAGCGTCTGGCGGTCCGCGTCGCCCCAGGCGCAATTCGCCGGGCGCTCGGGGAGTGTGACCACCCCCAGCAGTTCGCCATCCGGCTCGAAGACCCACACGCCGGTGGCGCCGGTCACGTACAGGTGGCCCTCGACGTCGATCTTCATCCCGTCCGGCGAGCCGGGCTGCGGGTGGTCCATGTCGCAGACCACGCGCGAGTTCGCCAGGCGCCCGTCTGGCAGCACGTCGAAGGCGCGCACGTGGCGGCGCGGCGAGTCGTCGATGTAGAGCGTTCGCTCATCCGGCGCGAACGCCAGGCCGTTGGGCCGGTCGAAGTCGTCCACCAGCAGCTCGAGCGTGCCGTCCGGCAGGATGCGGTACACGCCGTTGACCGGCTGCTCGCGCTGCTCGGGCTGGATGCCGTAGGGCGGGTCGGTGAAGTAAACCGTGCCGTCGGAGCGCACCACCACGTCGTTCGGGCTGTTGAGCCGCCGGCCGCCGTAGCGCTCGGCGATGGCCGTCACGCTGCCGTCGGCCGCCGTGCGCGAGACGCGGCGGTTGCCGTGCTCGCAGGCGATCAGCCGCCCCTGGCGGTCGAGCGTCAGGCCGTTGGCGTTGCCGCTTGGCTCGCGCCACACCGTGGCCTCGCCCCCTGGCCGCCACTGGTAGATCCGGCTGGCCGGGATGTCCGAGAACAGCAGGTAGCCGTCCGGGTGCCACACCGGCCCTTCGGTGAACTGGAAGCCGCCGGCGATCCGCTCCGGGTCGCCGGCCTCGATCAAAGACGTGAGCTTCATAATCCCTCTGGGGAGGTGCGGAGGGGCGAAGCTCCTCCGCAAGACTATAGACTATGCTCGGGGGCCTGCGGCCCCCAACCCCCGCCTGGAGGGGAAGCGCCGGCTACGGCTGCTTCTCCTCCAGGCGGAAGTTGTCGAAGCGCACGCGCACCTCGCTGGCGCTGCCGCTGCTGACGATTAGCCCGACCATGCCGCGGACCTCCTCGTCCAGCTCCAGCTGGCCCAGATCGGTCCCGTTGAGCGCGACCGACAGCACCCGGCCGCTGACAGCGATCGTGATCGTGTTGGTCTGGCCCATGCCGGGGTTCACGGCCGCGATCGGGATGGGCGGCACCAGCACCTGCGACTCGCCGCTCGGGGTGGTGCGCAGCAGCGCCAGGCCGCCCTCGGGGAAGATGAACAGGCTGTAGAAGTCGAACGAGCCGCCGTCGCCGAACATCACGCCGTAGGCCACGCCGTCGCCCTCGCCGCTCTGCAGCGTGGCGTCCACCTGCAGCTCGAAGTCGCCGACGCGTGAGGCGCCGGTGGGCAGCGGCTGCTGCCAGGTCTGGATGCCGGCGCCGGCCACGATCTCGTAGGCGCCCTCGACGATCTGCGCGCCGCCGCTGCTCCAGCGGGCCTTGGCCGGGTCGGCGAAGTCCTCCTGCAACTCCACCTCACCAACACGCCCTTCGATGTTGTCGAAGCGCACCGCCGCGCCGCCGTCGTAGGTCTGCAGGCCGAGGGTCAACTGCCCGCCGACGTCGACCTCATCCTTGACCTGCACCACCTGCACGCCGTTGATGAAGCCGGTGACATCGGCGCCCTTGGCCGTCACGCGCAGCCGGTTCACCGCGCCCGGCCCGGTCCTGACGCGGCCGTCGAAGGTCCAGGGGACGATCGGCTCGTAGCGCTCGTTGCGCACGCGCAGCAGCCGGTAGTAGCCACCGCCGCTGATCGAGAACAGCAGATAGTCGTGCGGGCCGGACTGGCGGAAGCGGATGCCGTACTCGGTAGTGGGAGGGCCGGCGGTCTGCTGCACGTCCACCGCCAGGTCGAAGTCGTCGATGGTGCTGGCGTCGAGCGCCGGGCCTGGGGGCGGCTGCTCGCCGGGCGCGGGGGTGGCCTGCGGCTGCTCGCCGGGCGCGGGAGTGGCCTCCGGCGGAGGGGCGGACTCCTCGGGGCCGAGGTAGAGCGCGTAGCCATCGTAGTTCGGGATGTCGATGCGCAGCTCGAGCGCGCCGTCGGCGATGCGCGAGAACGACTGGTCCCAGCGGTTGGTGGGCTGGTCGAAGTCGTCCTCGATCAGCACCGGGCTGGAGGGCGCCTCGGCCCCGCCGGCCGGCCCTGGCTCAGCGGGCGGCGGCGGGCCAGCCGGCCGCGCGAACACCGCTGCCACCCGGTCGCGCACCTGCGGCACCGTGGCCACCACTGCGGCCGCGACAGCGATCTGCACCAATACCAGCGCCCCCAGGCCGGCGACGATCCAGGTCAGCAGGCGGTTGCCGCGCGGCGGGGGCGGTGAGGTGGGGCTAGGATAGCTCTCCATCTTCCGTCCGATCCACTTTCGTACGTCGCTCAAGTCAGAGGTATAGTATACCGCGCCGACGCAAAACCCGTACTGCATCGCCCTGGGATCATTAGGGTGTATGCGTTCTCGCCACGCCCGGCAGCGCCCGGCCGGTGGTGAACGGTTACGACCTCCGTGGGCATAGGGCGCCGCCCCACGCCCGGCGGGGCCCAGCGGGCACCCCGCGGCGGGCTAGCCCCTGCCAAGCCCGCCTGCGCGGGCTGTGGTGCAGGCCGCGCAGCCGGCCTGCGCGACCGATAGCCCGCCCATTCACGGGCCGGGCGTGGTGGCGCGCAAAGAACGCAGACGCCATCCTGGGATCAAAGGCTGCAACCGCACCGCGCCGGATGGCGTACATGAGCCGTGACCCGCCCGGCTCCCATGCGTTCTATGTTGTAGGGGCAGGTTTGGAGGGGCGCAGCCCCTCCAAAAAAGAATGAGGAGGCGCCATGTCGTTTCTCGTCGGCTGTCTGTTCGGGTTCGTCGCGTGGTTTCTGCTGCGCTACCTGGCCGCCGGCATCTTCACGGTGGACCAGAACGAGCGCGCGGTGAAGACGATCTTCGGCCGGGCTGAGCGCCTGGGCGAGACCACGCTGGAGGACCCCTTCTCCGAGTACCTGCGGCCCGAGGAGCGCGAGCGCTACCGCTACCCGCAGGTGCGCGTCATCCCGCCGGGCGGCCCGTACTTCAAGTGGCCCTGGGAGCGTGTCTACAAGGTCTCGGTGGCCACCCAGACCTGGAACATGGCGGTGGACGCCGAGGACCCCAGAGCCAACAACAACGGCACACTGCTCGAGGCGGTGACGAAGGACCAGCTCAACATCGGGCTGACCGGCCAGATCCGCTACCGGGTGTGCGAGCGCAACCTGTACGCCTACCTGTTCGGCGTGAAGCACCCGATCGTCCACGTGATGGGCTACTTCATCTCCATCTTGCGCGAGCGGATCGCCAACTTCGAGGCCCCCAACCGCCCGGCGCTGGCGGAGGGGCAGGAGCAGGGCGGCAGCGGCGTGGTGATCGGCGTCTCGATCAACGACCTGCGCAAGAACATGCGGGACCTGAACGAGATGATGGATCGCGAGTGCCTCTCGGCCGAGGCGCGCTACGGCATCACCTTCGACGCCTCGCTGATCACGGCGATCGACCCGCCGCCCGAGGTGGAGTCGGCCCTGGCGGCGATCAACACCGCGCACAACCAGGTGTCATCGGACATCAGCCTGGCGCAGGCGAGCGCGGACCAGAAGATCGTGCAGTCGCGGCGGGCGGTGGAGATCGAGACCCTCAAGGCGCAGGCGGAGGTAGAGCCGCTGCTGGCGCTGGCGGCGCAGCTCGGCCAGCTCAAGCAGAGCGGGCCGAACGCGCTGGCGGCCTATGTGCGCAGCGTGCGCCTAAAGCTGTTCGGCGGGGCCCAGCGCGCCATCCTGGAGGTGAAGTGATGGTCGAGTTTCTGATCGGCGCCTTCGGCACCTTCATCTTCTGCCTGATCGCGGTGCCCATCACGCTGGGCCTGATCCGCTCCTTCGGCTGGTACGCGATCGTCGAGGAGGGCACCTGCCATGTCTACGTGCTGTTCGGCAACGTGGTGGGCGTGCTGAAGGAGCCGGGGCTGTACTTCCTGCCTTTCAGTCTCGGCCCGGCGGCCTTCATCGTCAACTGGCTCGGCAAGCGCCACGTGCTGGACATGCGGCTGGACCAGAAGTACCTGCGCTCGCAGCCGGTGAACTCCGAGGAGGGCGCGCCGATGGGGGTGGGGGTGTGGTACGAGATGAAGATCTCGGACCCGGTGGCCTACCTGTTCCGTAACGCGGACCCGCAGGGCAGCCTGGCGGCCAACGTCTCGAACGCCACTATCCGTGCGCTCTCCAACCTGCCGCTCTCGGACATGCTGGAGAACCGCCACGGTATGAGCCGCGCGGTGCGCGAGGAGGTCTCGCCGAAGTCCGCCGAGTGGGGCTACCAGCTCGGCTCGGTGTACATCCGCAAGGTCCACTTCCGGGATCACGAGATGATCCGGCAGATCGAGGCCAAGGTGGTGAACCGGCTGCGCCAGGTGACGAGCGCGATCAAGCAGGACGGCGCGAACCAGGTGAGCATCATCACCAGCACGGCCGAGCGCCAGGCGGCGATCGAGTTCGCCAAGGCCGAGGCCATGCGGCCGCGCATCGTGGGCGAGGCGCTCAACCGCATCACCGCGGACCCCGAGGTGGCGCAGGCGCTGTTCGAGGTGCTGGAGTACCAGAAGCTGGCCGAGGCCGGCGCATCGGTGACGTTGGTGCCCGCGGGCAGCCCGATGCTGGCCAAGCTGATGGCCGCCGAGAGCCCGCGCGGCCGCGACGGCCAGCCGTTCGTCGAGCCGCCGCAGCGCCGGTGAGGCGGGAACGGAGCTTTGTCATCGGAGGGGGAGCGGAGGGAGCGGAGGGGTGTTAACGGAGGGGGCATGGAGGGAGCGGAGGGAGCGTTCAAGAGAGGGCCTGGCCCTCCCCTGAACGCCCCCTTCGCAGCATTTGTGGCGGACCGCACGCCCACCGGTGGCGCGCTACGTCCCGCGGGCGACCAGCGGCAGCAGGGCGATCACCTCGGACCGCGGCAGGAAGGGTGCACCGATCGGCGGCAGCTCCCGCGCCGGGAGCGAGACCCCGCCGCACACACCGCACACCGGCCAGCCGCCGGGGCGGTGGAAGTGCGCGGTGGCGCGGCCGCACTCGGCGCAGCGCCGCACGCTGCCCTTGAACCCCTCGAGCCCGCAGTCCTTCAGCAGCAGAGCCATGCGCTCCCTCGCGATAGAATAGAACGGATGTGTGTATCACGAGTATAGCACAGGTGTTCGGAGCACGCAAGCTCTGGAGTGCGCTTGAGGGAGTGAGGGCGCTGAAGTGGCAGGGCCGGCGCAGCGCGCCGGCCCTGCGGCGGGCTCAGGACTTCAGCGCCTCAGCGATGCAGCGATGCCCCGTGTAAGTAGTCGATCAGTGGCTGCGTCACTAGCGGCACCACGTCGCCGATCATGTGCGGCAGCAGCCGGTCCATCACCTTCGGCATCAGGTCCGGCATCTGTGCGGCCATGTACTCCGGCATCGGGATCATCTGCCCGACGCGCTCCAGCATGGCCGGCATGAGCTTCGGCAGCATCAGCGGCAGCAGGCGCGGGAAGAGCAGCGGGAACATGGGCCGCATCGCCTCCAACGCGCCCGGCACCCGGCCCATCGCACGCATCATCGCGCCCATCCCCAGCGGCATGGCGTCCACGATCTCCGGCCACATAGTGCCCATCAGGCCGGCGAAGCCCTGTGGCGTCATGAGCGCGATCATCTTCTCGAATACCGCCCACTGGGCGCGCACCTCGGGGTGCGGGTCCGGCAGGGTGAACCCCAGCGCCTCTGCGGCGAAGCGCGACAGATCCACGATCTCCAGTGGCAGCTGCTTGCGATCCGCCGTGACCCGCAGCTGGAACTCGCAGCACGGGCAGAGCGCCAGCACCTTCTCCGCGCCCACATCGGTCGCTTCGTCCAGCCGTACCGTGCCCAACTCGGCGGCCACCTCCGGCTCGTGGATGAGGGTCAGCACTGAGCCGCAGCAGCGCCCGCACGCGCGGTTGTGCGCCATCTCCACGAAGTTGACGTTCGGGATGGCCTTGATCACCTCGCGCGGCGGCTCGTACACACCCGAGGCGCGCCCGATGTGACACGAGTCGTGCCAGGTGACGGTTACCGGGGGCTGCTCGTTCGGCGGGAACTGGAACTCGCCGGCGCGGATCTTCTCGGCCACCAGCTCGGAGTAGTGCCTGGCGGTGATGCCGTATTCGATGCCCAGCTTCGCGGCCCACTGCGGGTAGACCTGGCGCCACATCATATCGCAGGCCGGGCAGGAGCTGATCACCGTGTCGGCGCCGGCGTCTCTGACGGCCTGGATGTTCTTCTTCATGGTCTCGACGAACAGGTCCCAGCGGCCGGCCACCAGCATCGGCGTGGCGCAGCAGCTCTCATGCTCGCCGAGGTAGGTGAAGTCCACCCCCGCTGCGTCCAGCAGCCGTACGCTGCCGATCGCGATGTCGTGCTCTACGTAGCTGGCGGTGCAGCCGGCGAAGTAGACCGCCCTCGCCTTGTGGTCAGGGCCATGCCGCTCGCGCAGGTCCGCGGGGAACCAGGCGGCGCGGTCCTTGCGGTAGCCGGCCCAGATGTTGCCCTCGGCGGCAAGTGCGGCACCCATGATCTCGAAGGGCGGGAAGGTCATTCGGCCCTGTTTCTGCACCAGCTCGCCGCGCAGTGCCAGCCAGGCCGGCTCGACTGGCAGGTTAGCCGAGCAGCGCACGACGCATGTCTCGCAGGTGGTGCAGGCCAGGAAGGTATCCACCATCTTCTGGTTCCACTCGGCGCGGCCCTCCATGTGCTCGCGCAGCCAGAACCACTTGCCGCGCGGGCTGTGGCTCTCCCAGCCACGCCCGTAGAACTGCGGGCAGTCATCCACGCAGGCGCCGCATTGGGCGCAGGCGTAGGCGTACCACGCCACGTCGGCCGGGATGTCGCGCACGGGCCGCGCCACCCGCTCGCCCACCTGCACCGGCCGGGCGTTGCCGAGACGGCGCACCAGCGGCTCGAGCGGCCCGGCCAGATTCAGCGCCGCGCCCACCAGGCCGCCGTCCAGCACCTTGCCGGGGTTCATGATGTTCCTGGCGTCGTGCTCGCGCTTGAAGGCCCGCAGGCGGTCGCGTTGGCGCTCGCCGAGCACCTGCCCGGCCCTGCCGGCGAAGTACGAGCCGGTGGCGTAGGCCCGCCCACCGTGCTTCTCGGCGACCTTGAGGACGGTGAGCGCCAGGCCGAAGACGAGGTTATAGCCGGCGGTGCGCTGGTCGGCCGGGATGAAGCCAAGGATCACCACCTCCGGCCGCCCGCCGCGCCCGCGCCGGATCGCCACGCCCTCCAGCGCGAACGGCTGCGCCACCGCCCGCCCGATCTCCTCGAGCGTCCTGGCCAACCCATCAAGCGGCAGGATAACCTCGGCCGGGACGAGCGACGGTCCCAGGCGCTTGATCGCCATGATCTTGAAGCGCTCGTCCCACTCGTGCCGCGCGATGTCCTCGCCCAGGATCTGCGCGCCGTGGCTGGAGGCGAGCGCCGGGAGCGCCACCTGGACGCGCAGGCCGTCCCGCGCGCGGAAGGCGAGCGTCAGCACATAGGCCTCGGGGAGCATCACCGGCTCGTGCGCGCCGTGCGCGGAGCGCGGCGCCTGGTTGCGCAGCCGGGCCATGGTGGGGTTGACGAAGCCGAGCGACCAGATGGGCAGCCCCCGGTCCACCACCGCGCGCACGAAGCCCTGGAGCGAGGCGGCGTCCGGCAGGGCGACAGCCGCGGTGCGGATCTCCTCGCGCGGCATCACCCTGAGCGTCACGCGGCTGATCAGGCCGGTGATGCCCTCGGCGTCCGCCACCAGGTCGAGCCCGTCGCCGCGCAGCTCCTGCGCCTCGCCGTCCGGCAGCACCACGCGCGCGGAGACCACGCTCTCGCGGAAGTAGCCGTGCTCGAAGCTGCCGATGCCGGCGCCGCCCTGCGCCAACCAGCCGCCGACGGTGGAGGAGGGGTAGCTGGTGGGGTACAGGCGCAGCGCCAGGTCGTGCTCGGCGAGCACCGTGTCCAGCTGGGCCCAGGTGATGCCGGGCTCGACCTCCACCTCGAGCGCGGCGGGGTCCACCCGCAGCACGCGCCGCATGCGGTGGAAGTCCACCACCACACCGCGGCGCTGCGGGACGGCGCCGCCGTAGCCGGAGGTAGCCTTGCCGCGTGGGGTGAGCGGCACGCCCTCGGCGGCGGCCCAGCGGGCGAGCGCAGCGAGCTCCTGCTCGCCGTTGGGCTGCACCACCGCGTCGGGGGTGGTGCCGCGCATCAGCAGGGCGATCAGGCCGGGGACGGCGCCGACGTCGTGTCCGTAGAGGCGGCGCTCGGTCGGGTCGAACGTGACCCGCTCGCCGAAGCGCTCGAGGAAGGTGCGGTGCTCGATCTTCATAAGAGTTCCTCTCGAACCACGAAGGCAGATGAACTTTGAGCTATTCATCGGGTCATGGCTGGGCATCACGCCCGGCCCGTGGGTGCCCGCTGGTCCCGGCGGGCTTCGTACGGGATAGCCCGCGGGTTGACCCGCCGGGCGTGGTGCGGCGCCACATGCCCGATGTAGGAGTAAACGTCCATCAGCCCCGAGTAGTACGGCGCTCGCTCCTCAAGAGACGGCGGCGCCTTGGTGTCTTCGTGTTATGTCTCGATCTCTGTGAGCGCGGCGATGGCGCGCAGGCGATCGGCCACCGCGGCGCGCTCGCGGCCGATCGCCACGAAGGTGCGGGCGGCCGAGCGCGCCCAGGCGGCGAGCTGCGTCCGCGCCCGCTCGTCCGC
>DATMBA010000384.1:0-27639 GCA_035559635.1 Roseiflexaceae bacterium | reverse complement strand
CCGCATGGCACCGCATGGCACCGCATGGCACCGCATGGCACCGCATGGCATCGTATCGTCGGCGACGACCGTGTGGCGGACGCCACCGGGGACCGCGCCGGCGCGCATGGCGCGGCACCAGGTCACATGGTCGTCGCATCGCCCGCCGCCCATCGCTGCCCTCGATCTGTGCTACACTTGGACATAGCGTCGATCGCCACGGCCGCGCGGCCGTCTGTCGCCGAGGTACCCCCCATGCGCCAGCTGCTCTTGTCCTCCGGGTGGCGGCTCAAGCAGCGCGACCCGTCCCGCCCGCTCGACGATCTGTTCGCCGAAGAGGAGGGGTGGACGCCCGCCAGCGCCCCCGGCAACGTCCACACCGACCTGATCGCCGCCGGCCTGCTGCCGGACCCGTTCGAGGGCCTCAACGAGCGCGCCGCGCAGTGGGTCGGCGAGAGCGACTGGCTCTACCGTTGTAACTTCGAGTTGCCGCCGGGCCTGGCGGATGCCGCCGCGGTGGCGCTCTGCTGCGACGGGCTGGACACCTTCGCGACGGTCTGGCTCAACGGCCAGCAGATCATCACGAGCGACAATATGTTCGTGCCGCAGCGGGCCGAGGTGCGGGCGCTGCTGCGCGAGGGGCGCAACGAGCTGCGCCTGCTGTTCGAGTCCGCCCTGCGGTGCGGCAAGGAGCGCGAGGCCGAGGGCGGCGCACTGGCCTGCTGGAACGGCGACTGCAGCCGCCTCTACGTGCGCAAGGCGCAGTACCACTACGGCTGGGACTGGGGGCCGGTGTTGCTGACCGCCGGCCCCTGGCTGCCCATACGCCTCGAGGTCTACGACGTGCGCATCGCCGATCTCCACTGCCCGGCCGAGGTGGCCGCGGACCTGGCGAGCGCTTCGCTGCCGGTGAGTGTGGCGTTGGAGGTGGGTGGCGCGGGCGACCCGGCGGAGACTGCCCGGCTGCTGGCCGGCTTGGCGGTGCGAGTCGAGCTGCACGACCCGGACGGCGCGCTCGTGGCGGGGGCCACACTGCCTGCCGCGCTCGGCACAGTGCATACCGAGCTGGCCGTCGCCTCGCCGCGCCTCTGGTGGCCCGCTGGCCACGGCGACCAGCCGTTCTACCGCCTGACGGCCTCGGTCCACCCGGCTGGCGGCGCCAACAGCGCCGCCGCGACACGCAGCACGCAGCACGCAGCACTGGACTCGCGCGAGCTGCGCCTTGGCCTGCGCCGCCTGCGCCTGGTGCAGGAGCCACTGGAGGGTGAGCCGGGCACAACCTTTCTGTTCGAGGTCAACAACACCCCGATCTTCTGCGGCGGGGCGAACTGGATCCCGGCGGACTCCTTCACGCCGCGCATCCCCCCCGAGCGCTACGCCGCGCTGCTCCACCAGGCGGTGGACATGCACATGGTGATGCTGCGTGTCTGGGGCGGCGGCATCTATGAGCCGGACCTGTTCTACGACCTGTGCGACGAGTTGGGGCTGCTGGTCTGGCAGGACTTCATGTTCGCCTGCGGCATCTACCCGGCGCCGCCCTGGTTCCAACAGAGCGTGCGCGCCGAGGCTGAGGCCCAGGTGCGGCGCCTGCGCCACCACGCTTGCCTGGCGCTCTGGTGCGGCAACAACGAGGACTACCAGATCGCCGAGTCGATCGGCGCCTACGATGCGAGCCAGCCGCCGGATGCCTTCTCGCGCTTCCCGGCGCGCGTGATCTACGAGCAGTTGCTGCCAGAGGTCTGCGCCCGGCTCGACCCCACCCGCCCCTACTGGCCCGGCAGCCCCTATGGCGGCGCGAGCAGCGTCGACCAGACCGTGGGCGACCGGCACACCTGGGATGTGTGGCACGGCGCGGTGGCGCCCTACCAGGACTACCCACGCTACGCCGGGCGCTTCGTCAGCGAGTTCGGCATGCAGGCTGCGCCGGACATGGCGACGATCGAGAGTTTCACGCTGCCCGCCGAGCGCCACCCGCAGAGCCGCACGCTGGACCACCACAACAAGGCGGCCGACGGCCCGCGCCGCCTGGCGGTGTACCTGGTGGACAACGTCCCCTACCCGCACGACCTGGAGGGCTATATCTACGCCACGCAATTGGTACAGGCCGAGGCGCTGGCGGCGGCCTACCGCGGCTGGCGGCGGCGCTGGGGCGGCCCTGGCCGCTATGCGGTGGCCGGCGCGCTGGTGTGGCAACTGGACGACTGCTGGCCGGTGACGAGCTGGGCGATCGTGGACTATTACCTGCGCCCCAAGCCGGCCTGCGCCGTGATCCGCCGCTGCCTGGCGCCGCTCTCGC
This sequence comes from Roseiflexaceae bacterium, assembly GCA_035559635.1. Taxonomy (GTDB): domain Bacteria; phylum Chloroflexota; class Chloroflexia; order Chloroflexales; family Roseiflexaceae; genus CALJIC01. The sequence continues at coordinate 25,364 of DATMBA010000384.1, read as the reverse complement.
TCGGCCTGGCGCGCGCCGGCGATGGCGCCGACGTCTGGGCGGTGAACGGCACCCAGCAGCCGGTGGCGGCCCAGCTCGAGCTGCGCACCTGGACGCTGGCTGGCGACGCGGTGGTGGTGGAGCGCGCCCAGGTGACCCTGCCGCCTAACCGCGCCACTGAGCTTGGCTCGTTCGGCTTCGACCCTGGCGGCGCACTGGTGCTGGACGCCCGCCTGCGCGTGGGGGACGCGGTGGTGGCGCGCCAGGCGCTCTGGCCGGAGCCGTTCAAGTACTACCAGCTCCCCGACCCTCTGATCGTCGTGGATCTGGTCGGCGACGAGACCATCCGCCTGCGCGCGCTGCGCCCCGCCAAGGGCGTGCTGCTCTCGGCCGGCGACGGCGTAGCCTGGAGCGATAACCTGCTGGACCTGATGCCGGATGACGAGCAGGTGGTGGTGGCTCGCGGCCTCGGCGACCGGCCGGTCCAGCTGCGCTGGCTCGGAATGTGATCGCAGTGATGAGGCTGCTAGCGCAGGCGCCTCCGCGTATCCGCTGCCTATCCGCTGTCCCGCTATCCGCGTATCCGCTGCCTATCCGCTGTCCCGCTATCCGCTGCCCAACTTGCCCCATCGCCTTTAGTTGTGTATCATGGTTAGCACTTTCGTCCTTTGAGTGCTAACGGAGTTCGATGCCTATGAGCGCTGACAGCGAGCAGACCGCCGGGCAGACCCCGGTGCCGTTTCGCGCCGAGGTCAAGCAGTTGCTGCACATCCTGGCCCACTCGCTCTACACCGACCGCGAGATCTTCCTGCGCGAGTTGATCTCGAACGCCTCGGACGCGCTGCATCGCGTCCAGTTCGAGATGCTCACCAACCGCGACGTGCGCGACCCGGAGCTGGAGCCGGAGATCCGCATCACCACCGACGAGCAGGCCAAGACCATCACGATCGCCGATACCGGCATCGGTATGACGCGCGAGGAGCTGATCGAGAACCTCGGCACCATCGCGCAGTCCGGCACGCGCGGCCTGATGGAGCGCCTGGAGGCCGCCCAGCGCAGCAACATCATCGGCCAGTTCGGCGTGGGCTTCTACTCGGCCTTCGTGGTGGCCGACGAGGTCACGGTGATCTCGCGCTCCTTCCGCCCGGACGCCGAGGCCGCCCAGTGGCAGTCGCGCGGCGGTGAGACCTTCACGGTGGGGCCGGCAGAGCGTGAGCAGCGCGGCACCACCGTCATCCTCAAGCTCAAAGAGGACGCCGCCGAGTTCGCGCAGCCCTGGCGCCTGAAGCAGGTGGTCAAGCGCCACTCCAACTACGTGGCCTTCCCGATCTACGTGGGGGACGAGCGCGCCAACGAGACCCAGGCGCTGTGGCGCAAGCAGCCGCGCCAGGTGGAGCCGAAGGAGTACGAGGAGTTCTACCGCCAGCTGACTTTCGACTTCGAGCCGCCGCTGCTGCACCTGCACCTCTCCACCGATGCGCCGATCGACCTGCACGCGCTGCTGTTCGTGCCATCGAAGCGCGAGCGCGGCCTGCTCGAGCGCCGCGCCGAGGGCAGGATCCGCCTCTACTCGCGCAAGGTGCTGATCCAGGAGGAGGCGAAGGACCTGCTGCCCAGCTACTTCCGCTTCGTCGAGGGGGTGGTAGACAGCGAGGATCTGCCGCTCAACGTCTCGCGCGAGATGGTGCAGAACGCCGGCACCCCACGTGACACGTCCCCTGCGCTGCAGCGCATCAGGAAGTCCCTCACTGGCCGCCTCACGAAGGAGTTGGCTGAGCTGGCCGAGAAGGACGCTGCGAAGTATAAGACCTTCTGGGAGGAGTTCGGCCTGTTCCTCAAGGAGGGCGTGGCCACCGAGTACGCCGCCCGCGAGGAGTTGCTGCCACTGCTGCGCTTCCACAGCACCAAGTCCGGCGACGATCTGATCTCGCTGGCGGACTACAAAGGGCGCATGGTGGAGGGCCAGAAGGAGATCTACTACGTGCTGGCCAACGACCTGGCGAGCGCCAGGCGCAGCCCGCACCTGGACCCGCTCGAGGCGCGCGGGATCGAGGCGCTGCTGCTGGTGGATGTGATGGACAGCTTCATGCTCAGCGGCCTACGTGAGTACCAGGGCCTTAAGCTGCGCAACGCCGACGACGCGAACCTGCAGCTGCCGGGCGCGGCCGACGGCGCCGAGGTGAAGGTGAGCGACGAGCAGTTTGCCGGCATCGTGACGCGCATGAAGGCGGTGCTCGGCGAGCGCATCACGGGCGTGCGGGCCTCCAACGTGCTGCGCAACAGTCCGCTGCGCCTGGTCTCCCCCGACGATTCGGTGGGCCGCGAGATGGCGCGCGTCCAGCGCCTGGTGGACCGCGACTACAAGGTGCCGCCCCGGCTGGTGGAGGTCAACCGCGGCCACCCGCTGATCGTGGACCTGGCGCGGCTGATCGAGGCTAACAGCGAGGATCCGCTGGCGGCGGCGCTGATCGAGCAGCTGTACGACAGCGCGCTGCTGCTGGAGGGGCTGCACCCCAACCCGGCCGACATGGTCGGGCGCATCCAGACGCTGATGGAGGCCGCGGCGCGCGGCGCGAAATAGGCCGAACTACGAAGGCACGAAGACGCGCGGGCACGAAGGGGGTATAATCTACCTGATCTTCGTGCCTTCGTGCCTTCGTGGTGATGGAGCAGCGTTCAGACAGCAGACGGCTCGGCTGGCTCGGCGCCGGGGCGCTGGCGCTGCTGGCGTTGCTGTGCGCCGCCGCGCTGTGGCTGGGGCCGGCGGGGGTGGCGCCGCAGCTGGCGTTGGCGCGGGCCAGCTGGGAGGCGCGCGGCGTGCGCCACTACCGCATGACCGCGCGCTGGACCTACGGCACGATCGTCAACGGGCCCTGGACGATCGAGGTGCGGGACGAGCGGGTGGTGGGCGGGTTCCACACCCGCACCGGCGCGCCGCTGACGCGCGGCGAACTGCTGCTGGCCGAGCGCAACCTGCGCATCGCGGCGCTGTTCGACGCGCTGGCCTCCGAGCTGCGCCCCTCCGCCGCCAACTCACCGCGCACGCTGTTGGCCCGCTCGCTGGCCCGTGTCTCCCCCACCGCGCGCAACCTGATTGATCGCTGCGCCGCCCGCCTGCCCAGCGTGGACTACCATCCGGCGCTCGGCTACCCCACCGGCGTCACCGTCCACGGCTCGCCCTGCTACCGCGCCAGCGAGTGGACGGTGCTGGTGCTGGATCTCACGCTGCTGCCCTGAGGCGGCGATCCCCGAAAACACGAAGCGCCACCATGCGGTGCGCTGTCGGGCGCCGCCAACACCACGGAGGGGCGCAGCCCCTCCAAAAGAATCTATGCAGCGCGCTATAATGTGAACCGCTGTCCGCCGTGTGAAAGGAGCACAGGCATGTTGAGCGAGACCATCCAGCAGGCGCTGAATCGGCAGATCACCTACGAGTTCTCGGCCTCCCACGCTTACATGGCCATGTCCGCCTACTTCGAGAGCCTCCACCTGCGCGGCTTCGCCCACTGGTTCCGCGTCCAGAGCGAGGAGGAGCGCCAGCACGCGCTACGCATCTTCGACTACGTGCACGACCGGGGCGGCCGCGCGACGCTGGGGGCGCTTGCCGAGCCGCAGAGTGAGTTCGGCTCGCCGCTGGACGCGATGGAGCACGCGCTGCAGCACGAGCGCAACGTCACCGCGGCGATCAACACGATCTATGCGCTGGCGGTGAAGGAGGGGGACTATGCCACCCAGAGCATGCTCACCTGGTTCATCGACGAGCAGGTGGAGGAGGAGAAGAGCGCCGACGAGATCATCCAGCGCCTGAAGCTGGTGGACGGCGACGGCGCCGGCCTCTTGCTGATCGACCAGCAGCTCGCGGCCCGCCAGGCGGGCGCCGCCAGCGCGGGCGCGGCGTAGCCCGCGTCACCACCAGGGCACGAAGGCACCAAGGCACGAAGGAGAAGTATAATCCTTCGTGTCTTCGTGTCTTTGTGGCTTTGTGGTTATGGCGCCGCTCCTCGAGGTCAGAGACATTCACAAATCTTTCGGGGACACGCCGGCACTGCGCGGCGTGAGCCTGGCGGTGGAGGCGGGCGCGGTGGTGGCGCTGCTCGGCCCCTCCGGCTGCGGGAAGAGCACGCTGTTGCGCGTCATCGCCGGGCTGGAGCCGCCCGACGCCGGCACGGTGCTGTTCGAGGGCCGCCCGCTGGACGGCGTGCCGACCCACCGGCGCGGCGTCGGGCTGATGTTCCAGGAGTACGCGCTCTTCCCGCACTTGGACGTGGCGGCCAACGTGGGCTTCGGGCTGCGGATGCGCGGCGAGCCGCGGCAGACGATCGAGGCGCGCGTCGCGGAGATGCTGGAGCTCGTGGGGCTGGCTGGCTACGGGCGCCGCCGGGTCTACGAGCTTTCCGGCGGCGAGCGCCAGCGGGTGGCGCTGGCGCGCAGCCTGGCGCCCAGCCCGCGCCTGCTGATGCTGGATGAGCCGCTCGGGGCGCTGGACCGAACGCTGCGCGAGCGGCTGCTGGACGAGCTGGCAGCCATCCTGCGGCGCGTCGGCGTGGCGAGCATCTACGTCACCCACGACCAGTCCGAAGCCTTCGCGGTCGCCGACACGCTGGTGCTCATGCGTGCCGGCCTCGTTGAGCAGCAGGGCGCGCCGGAGGATGTCTACCGCCGCCCGGCCACACTCTTCGCGGCGCGCTTCCTCGGCCTCAGGAATCTGGTGCCGGCCACGGTGGAGCAGGCCGACGAGCGCGGTGTTGCAGTGGCGACGCCGCTCGGCCCGCTGCTGGTGGGCGCGGGTGCGCCCGGCGTGCGGCCGGGGGAGCGGGTGACGATCGTCATCCGGCCCGAGGCGGGTGTGCTGGCGCCGCCTTCGGCCGCCGGCGAGCCGGGAGTGATCGTAGGCGCCGTGGCCAGGCGCTCGTTCCGCGGCGGGCGCACCCGTGTGCTGCTGCGTCCCATCGCTGGCCCGGAGCTGGAGTTCGAGCTGGACGAGCCGGACCTGCCGGCTGTGGGGCAACCCCTGACGCTCCGGCTGCGCCCCGCCGGGCTGAGCTTGCTGCGGGAGTAGTTTTGGCTGATCGTGGAGATGGCCGGCGAGGAGCTGTTCCGCAGTGCGCTGGGCGGCTGCACGCGCCCGCTTGACGCTGGGTATATACTATCTGTGAGGGGCGGCACAATCTACCACCCGCTCCACCCTCCCCGCCGCACGCCGACGCTGCGCGCTCCAGCACGCCTTCCACCCCGCCCCTATCCTGAAACACCGGTTACGTGCTCGCATTCTTCGAAGGGCGGGCCAGGGAGGGCGAATCCCCCTGAACCCCCCATCAAACCGAAGGATGTGTGAGGAGCTGTGGAGGACGGTGCGGCTTTGCCGCACCGCACCAGAGTGCGAAAGCCTTGGGGCCGCAGGCCCCCAACCCCCCGCGGAGCGGTGCTATGGCGCGCTACGAGACGAACGCCCACGATGTCCTGATCATCGGCGGCGGCGGCGCTGGCCTGCGGGCCGCCATCGCCGTGGCCGAGACCGCCCCCCACCTGAACGTCGCCGTGATCTCGAAGGTCTACCCCATGCGCAGCCACACGGTGTCCGCCGAGGGCGGCGCCGCGGCGGTCATCAAGCCGGGCGACAGCCTGGACGCCCACGCCTACGATACGATCTCCGGCGGCGACTGGCTCTGCGACCAGGACGCCGTCGAGGTGTTCGTTAAAGAGGCGGTGGAGGAGTTGCTGCGCCTCGAGCACTGGGGCTGCCCCTGGAGCCGCCAGGAGGATGGGGCGGTGGCGGTACGGCCCTTCGGCGGCATGAAGATCGAGCGCACCTGGTTCGCCGCCGACAAGACCGGCTTCCACATGCTCCACACGCTGTTCCAGACCTCGCTGAAGTATCCGCCCATCCAGCGCTACGACGAGTGGTTCGTCACCAGCCTGCTGGTGGACGAGGGGCGCTGCCAGGGAGTGGTGGCGATCGAACTGGCCACCGGCCGCGTCCAGGCCATCACAGCGAAGGCGGTCATCGTCTGCACCGGCGGCTGCGGGCGGGTTTTCCCCTTCACCACCAACGCCAACATCAACACCGGCGACGGCATGGCGCTGGCCTACCGCGCCGGCGTGCCGCTCAAGGACATGGAGTTCGTCCAGTACCACCCCACCGGCCTGCCGTTCACCGGCATCCTGATCACCGAGGCGGCGCGCGCCGAGGGGGGCTTTCTGCTGAACAAGGACGGCTACCGCTACCTGCAGGACTACAACCTCGGCACGCCGCAGCCGTATCCGGTGCTGCGCTCGATGGAGCTCGGCCCGCGCGACCGGCTCTCGCAGGCGTTCGTGAAGGAGCAGGAGCGTGGCCGCACGCTGGAGGGGCCGTACGGCCCCTACGTCCACCTGGACATCCGCCACCTGGGCGAGGAGGTCATCAACACCAAGCTGCCCTTCGTGCGCGAACTGTGCCTGAAGTACGAGAACATCGACCCGGTGCGCGAGTTGATCCCGGTGCGGCCGGTGGTGCACTACATGATGGGCGGTATCCACACCGACATCCAGGGTGCGACGCCGCTGCCGGGGTTGTTCGCCGCCGGCGAGACGGCCTGCGTCAGCATCAACGGCGCCAACCGGCTCGGCTCCAACTCGCTCACCGAGATCCTGGTGTTCGGCGCGCGCGCCGGCCAGGCCGCCGCTCGCTTCGCCGCCGCCCAAGGCGCATCCAGCCCGGGTGTTGCGGCGCTCGCGGCGGACGAGGCGCGGCGGATCGAGCGGCGCTACTTCAGCGGTGAGGGGCGCGAGCGGATCGCCACGCTCCGCAAGGAGATGCACCACGCCATGGAGGAGGGCGCCGGCATCTACCGCACCCGCGAGTCGCTCGAGCGCGCCGCAGAGACCATCCGCGCGCTCCAGGAGCGCTCGCTTAGCCTGGCGATCGATGACCGCAGCTATACCTTCAACACCGAGTTGGTGGCCGCGCTCGAGCTCGGCTACCTGCTGGACATCGCCGAGGCGATCATCGCCTCGGCACTCGCCCGCACCGAGTCGCGTGGGTCCCACCAGCGCACCGACTACCCGCAGCGCGACGATGAGCGCTTCCTGGCTCACACCCTGGCCTACCGCAGCGACGGGCCGCCGCGCATCGATTACCTGCCGGTGACGATCACCCGCTGGCCGCCGGCCGAGCGGGTGTATGGGGCCTAATTGATGTGGCTTATGCGGGAGCCAACGGCCCCCGCACCCCCAGAGGGAGGTGTGGAGGGGTTGCGCCCCTCCAGGAACCCTTTTGCGGGAGCCAACGGCCCCCGCACCCCCACCAGGGCAGGTACACAGCGGCAGCTGAACCGGAGGAGGTGCTATGCCGGACAACATCACCCTGGAGGTCTGGCGCTATCGCCCCGAGGAGGAGGACGCGCCGGTCTTCCAGCGCTATGAGGTGCCCTTCCGCAAGGACTGGGTGGTCCTGGACGCGCTCAACTACATCAAGGACCAGGTCGACGGGACCCTCTCCTACCGCTGGTCCTGCCGTATGGGTGTCTGCGGCAGCTGTGGCATGATGATCAACGGGACGCCAGCGCTCTCGTGCGCCACGTTTCTGGAGAAGCTGCTGCCTGGACCGATCCGCGTCGAGCCGCTGGCGAACTTCCCCGTCATCCGCGACCTCGTGATCGACATGAGCGACTTCCTGGCGAAGCTGCGGCACGTGCAGCCGTGGATCGTACGCGAGGAGGAGCTGCCGCTCTCCGCTGGCGAGTACCGCCAGACCCCGGCCCAACGCGAGGAATACGCCCAGTTCAGCATGTGCATCAACTGCATGCTGTGCTACGCCGCCTGCCCCGTCTACGGGCTGGAGCCGGAGTTCGTCGGGCCGGCGGCCATCGCGCTGGCACAGCGCTACAATCTGGACAGCCGGGACCAGGGGCAGCGCCAACGGCTGGCGATACTCTCGCAGGACGAGGGGATCTGGGCGTGTACGCTGGTGGGCGAGTGCTCCACCGTCTGCCCGAAGCATGTGGACCCGGCGGGCGCCATCCAGCGCTACAAGGGGGTCGCCGCCATGGAGTGGTGGAAGGCGCTGCTGATGCCATGGGGGCAGCTGCTGGCGCGCGAGAAGGAGCGGCAGTATGGCGCATAACCCGCACTATACCCGCTACCGCCCACGCTGGTACCGCGCGCGCGTGCCGATCTTCTGGTGGGTGCGCAAGTGGGCCTATGTGCGCTTCGTCCTGCGCGAGCTGACCAGCGTGTTCGTGGGGATCTACGCGCTGCTGCTGCTCGCCCAGGTGTGGGCGCTGATGCAGGGGCCGCAGGCCTACGCCGGCTTCATCGCCTGGCTGAGGACCCCCGGCGCGATCGTGCTGCACCTGGTCACACTGGCGGCCGTTGTCTTCCACAGCGTCACCTGGTTCAGCATCGCGCCAAGCGTGCTGGTGGTGCATGTGCGTGGCCGGCGCGTGCCCGGCGCGCTGATCGTCGCGCTCAACTACCTCGCCTGGCTCGCCGTCTCCGCCGTGATCGCGCTGATCTTACTGAGGGTATAGCAAGCTCAGGGAGGGCTTTGTCCTCCCTGAAACCCACCCCTATAGGTGGGGCCTGGGGAGGGCGCGGCCCTCTCCAGAAGCAAGAGGAGATCTATGCGACGCACGTTCGAGCCGTTCTGGTGGGCGCTGTTCGGCGCGGGCGGGATGGTGGCCGCGCTGGTGCTCCCGGTGCATGTGCTGTACGGGCTGGCCGTCGCACTCGGCTGGGCCGAGGCGCCGTCCTACGAGGGGCTGCTGGCGCTGGTGCGGCACCCCCTGGCGCGCCTGTACCTCTTCGGCGTGATCGCACTCTCGCTGCTGCACGCGGCGCACCGCCTGCGCTTCGCGCTCTACGAGGGCCTGCAGCTCAAGCACCTCAACCAGCTGATCGCGCTCCTCTGCTACGGCGGCGCGATCGCCGGGGCACTGCTGGCGGCCTATACGCTCGTGCGAGTCTAGGGGCGAGGGGCGTGGGCGGGCCGGCCCAGGCGCGCAGTGGAAGGGCCAGGGAGGGCGTAGCTCTCCTGAGACTCTCCCCCACCAAAGTGTTTTGAGGAGGTGCCGATGTTCACGCTCAAACCTCTGTCGCACGAGGGGGTAGCCGCGGCGCTGGAGAAGGCCGAGCGCTACCGGCTGCTGAACGAGCCGTGGGAGGCCGAGAGCATCTGCCACGACATCCTGGCGGTGGAGCCGGAGAACCAACGGGCGCTGGTGGTGCTGCTGCTGGCGATCACCGACCAATTCGGCCGCGGGGTGCCGGAGAAGATCGGGCAGGCGCACGAGCTGCTGCCGCGCCTGCGCGAGGAGTACGACCGGGTGTACTACGGTGGCCTGATCGCCGAGCGCCAGGCGAAGGCCATCCTGCGGCGCGGCGTGCCCGGCAGCGCCTCGCAGGCCTACGAGTGGTTCCGCACCGCCATGGAGCACTTCGAGCGTGCCGAGGCCATCCGCCCGCCCGGCAACGACGACGCGCTGCTGCGCTGGAACGCCTGCGCGCGCACCATCATGCAGCGCCGCCTTGGGCCGCACCAGGAGGAGCGGACGGTGGCCATGCTGGAGTAGGGTGCGGCGGCCACAGCCGCTCGCGGGCCATTGGGCGCCCCTCCCGGCCTATTTCCTGCTATACTGTCGCCATCGCTCGCTCGCGGGCCATTGGGCGCCCCTCCCGGCCTATTTCCTGCTATACTGTCGCCATCGCTACCGTCGCACGGCAGGCGCCGTGCGATCGCGTCACAAAGGAGCACGTGATGACACAGGCAAAATCAGGCGACACTGTAGCCGTCCACTACACCGGCACGCTCTCCGACGGCACGGTGTTTGATAGCTCGCGCGACCGCGACCCGCTGACCTTCACACTGGGCGCCGGCCAGGTCATCCCCGGCTTCGAGGACGCGGTCAGAGGCATGCAGCCGGGCGAGACCCGCACGACGACCATCCCGGCTGGCCAGGCCTACGGCGAGCGCGACGAGGACCTGGTGTTCGAGGTGGAGCGCAGCCACCTCCCGCCCAACCTGGCACCCGAGGTAGGTGAGCAGTACCAGATGCGCCAGCAGGACGGCCAGACAATCGTTGTCACGGTTCAGGATGTCTCGCCCGACCACGTGACGTTCGACGCCAACCACCCGCTCGCCGGTCAGGACCTGACCTTCGACCTGGAGCTGGTGTCGATCAGCTAAGGGGAGGGCCAGGGAGGGCTATGCCCTCCCGGAAACTCACCGCTAGGGGAGGGGAAGGGAGGGCGCTGCCCTTCCTGAGCCCCTCCTCTTCAGTTGCAGAGCAGAGGGGCGCGGCCTTCCCGGAAACCTGCCGCTTTCAGTGGACCAGGTTCGGGTCCACCACATATTCCCACCAGTTGTTGCTGACGCCGTAGGTCTCGCCGGTGGTGCGCGGCAGGTGGCCGAGCCACCACAGGTGGTGCAGCCGCATATCCCCGCCGCCCCACTCGTCGCAGCTCACCGGGCGGAAGCGGCCGGGCAGCTCGGGGAAGCCATACCAGTCGTCGCAGGCGCTCAGCACCCTGCGCGGGTTGCCCCAATCGTAGTCCCGCAGGCTGTTGGGGGCGAAGTGGACGTTGCCGCACTGCGCCTGGCCGGGGTGGGTCAGGTCGTAGCGTATGAACAGCTGCCACAGGTTCTGCGGCGGCGGGTGGCGCTCGAACACCCGGCTCATGATCGACTCCACCCGGTGGCCGTAGTTCTCCAGCATGCAGTCCACGCCGCGCTCGTAGTTGAAAGCCATCAGCACGAAGCGCCCTGAGCAGTGTTCGGTGCCCTCCACCGGCGGCGAGTTGCACCAGAACGCCCCGCGCCCCACCATGGTGGACTCGTAGTCGCCGGCGTAGGGGAAGGCGAAGAACCACACCTCGTCGAACTCGCCGCGGTCGTAGCGCTCCAGCAGCTCGAAGCGCCGCACCTGGGCCGGGTAGTCGATGCGGTCCGGCTGGTGGAACTGGCGCGTCCGCCAGGCGCGCACGAAGCTCTCACCAGTGTAGGCGAAGCCGTCCACCTTGGGGGGGAACCAGTCGGCGACGATGCGCTCAACGATCCGGTAGCGCAGGTACCCGCCGCTGGCGGCCTCTAGGTCCGCCACGTACTGCTGCGCCAGCGCGTCCGGGTCGTGCCAGCCGAAGATCTCGGTCAGGCGCCGCCCGCCCTCGCTGGCCACTGGCGGGTTGTGGACGATCATCAGCACCCGCGGCGCTACCGGCGGCACGGGGCTGGGGCGCGGCGCGGGGCGCGGCTGGCCTGAGTCGGGCGGCGCTTCGGCCTCGCCCCCCGCGTCCAGCAGCTGGCGCGCCCTGTTGAGGAATCGCTCGATCATGGGTAAGAGTATAGCACAGCGGGCGCAGCGATCGTGCAGCGGTGCACGCGGCGGCGCGCTGTAATGCGATGCACCGCCCCAACGCCGCACCACTTGGGGGTGTGACGAACGTTCATGCGCTACCGACCACGCCCGGCGGGTCAACCCGCGGGCTATTCCCTGCAAAGCCCGCCGGCGCGGGCTGGGGTGCAGGCCGCGCCGGCGGCGTCGCGCCCCCACGGCGGTTCGCCAAACCCCGCCGTTCGACCGGGTTGACACCCGCGGCGGGGGCTGCTATACTCTCGGCAACCGAAGAACGTGAACGACGCTGAACAGGAAGAGTACGCGCTGCGGCGCAGCTCAGAGAGCCGGCGGCTGGTGCGAGCCGGTGCGGGCGCGGGCGCGGAATGGGCCTGGGAGTCGCGGAGCGAACCGAATTGAAGATGTGAAGATTGAAGATTGAAGATTCGGGCAGCCGTAATCTGCAATCTGCAATCTGCAATCTGCAATCTCAGTAGGAGCCGCCGGAGACGCCACCGTTACCAGGGCGACGGGTATCGAGCGCCATGCGCTCTGTACCTGTGCGGAGTGCGCCGCGCCGCGAGGCGGGCGAACTGGGGTGGCACCACGGAGGGCATCAGCCTCTCGTCCCTGGATGGGACGAGGGGTTTTTTGATTCGCGCCGTTGCCCGAACGGGATGGTCCACAGGAGGGCGACGCCCGCTTGTGAACACCCACCATCATCACTGTGGGAGACCGCTAGCCCCTACGGAGGACACCGATGGAGAACATCAAGTACCTGCTCGACGAGAAGGACATGCCGCAGGCCTGGTACAACATCGCCGCCGACCTGCCATCGCCGCCGCCGCCGGTGCTGCACCCCGGCACCGGCCAGCCGGTGGGGCCGCAGGATCTGGCGCCGCTGTTCCCGATGGCGCTCATTCTGCAGGAGGTCAGCACCGAGCGCGCGATCGCCATCCCCGAGGAGGTGCAGCAGATCTACCGCCAGTGGCGCCCCTCGCCGCTGTTCCGCGCCCGCCGCCTCGAGCGCGCCCTCGACACGCCGGCCAGGATCTACTACAAGTACGAGGGGGTCAGCCCGGCCGGCTCCCACAAGCCGAACACCGCCGTGGCGCAGGCCTACTACAACAAGCAGGAGGGCGTCCGCCGGCTGGTGACCGAGACCGGCGCCGGGCAGTGGGGCTCCTCGCTGGCGATGGCCGGCGCGTTCTTCGGGCTGGAGGTGCTGGTCTATATGGTCAAGGTCAGCTACAACCAGAAGCCCTACCGCCGCGCGCTCATGGAGGCCTACGGCGCGCGTGTGGTGGCCAGCCCGAGCGAGGAGACCAACGCCGGCCGCCAGATCCTGGCGGCGCATCCGGACAGCACGGGCAGCCTGGGGATCGCGATCAGCGAGGCGGTGGAGGTGGCCGCGCAACGGGAGGACACCAAGTACGCGCTCGGCAGCGTGCTCAACCATGTGCTGCTGCACCAGACGGTCATCGGCCAGGAGGCCATGCTCCAGATGCAGCTGGCCGGCGACGAGCCGGACATCATCGTGGGGTCCACCGGCGGTGGCAGTAACTTCGCCGGCCTGGCCTTCCCCTTCATCGGCGCGAAGCTGCGCGGCGAGCGCGAGGTGCGCGTGGTGGCAGTGGAGCCGGCTGCCTGCCCGAGCCTGACGCGCGGCCGTTACGCCTACGACTTCGGCGACACGGCGAAGATGACGCCGCTGGTGAAGATGCACACCCTTGGCCACGACTTTGTGCCGCCCGGCATTCACGCCGGCGGGCTGCGCTACCACGGCATGGCGCCGCTGGTGAGCCATCTGGTGGAGTTGGGCCAGATCGAGCCGCTGGCGGTGCAGCAGCTGGAGACCTTCGCCGCCGGGCTGCAGTTCGCCCGCGCCGAGGGCATCTTGCCGGCGCCGGAGGCCAACCACGCGGTGGCGGTCGCCATCCGCGAGGCGCTGCGCTGCAAAGAGGAGGGCACGAGCCGCGCCATCCTGTTCAATCTCTCCGGCCACGGCCACTTCGACATGGCGGCCTACACCGAGTACATGGCCGGCCGGCTGCAGGACTACGAGTACCCGGCGGAGGAGGTGGCCATGGCGCTCGCCGGCCTGCCGAGCGTCGGCTAGCCGGAGGGCCAGGGGGCGACGATGGCGCAGTTCAAGATCTACGGCCGCGCAGAGCACATCCGCGCGGTCCGCGGCCAGCTGTCGGATGTGATCCACGGCTGCGCGGTGGAGGCGCTGAAGCTGCCGGCCGACAAGCGCTTCCAGCGCTTCTTCCCGCTGGCCGCCGATGACTTCGTCTACCCCGCCGACCGCAGCGCGCGCTACACGATCATCGAGGTCAGCATGTTCGAGGGGCGCTCGGTGGAGGCCAGGCGCCAGCTCGTGCGGCTGCTGTTCGAGCGGCTGCAGGCCGAGCTCGGCCTCGCGCCGGCCGACGTGGAGATCACGATCACGGAGACGCCGCGGCACAACTGGGGCATCCGCGGTGTCTCCGGCGATGAGCTGGAGCTGACGTACCAGGTGAGCGTGTAGCCGCTCACCAGCGCACCTGCACGTTAACAATCGGTCCGGTTGTTTCAAGCACCGCGTAGCGGCTCGCCCGCACGGTCTCTATGGCCGCCGTGGCGGGGTTGCCGTTGAGGGTGGCGCGCACGGCGCCCCGGGCCTCGGGGGGCAAGAGTAGCCGCAGCCGGGAGCGGTCGGCGCTGCCGGTGGCCTGCAGGTTGAGCGCGCCGGGGCCGGCGCTCCAGGCGTAGGCCGTGTAGCCGTCCCCGGCCGGGTAGCGTGCCACGGCGTAGGCGCTGGCCACGCCGGCCGCCGGCCAGCGCGGGCTGATGGTCACCTCGCGCATGGCGGCGCCGGCGTCCTCGATGCCAGCCGCGCCCTCGATCAGTGCGCAGAGCATGGCCCCAGCGCCCCAGGCGTCGTACGGCACTGTCTGGTCCGAGCCGACGCCCTCGGCGCCGTCCGGCCGGTACCAGAGGAAGGTGCGCCCACGGCTCAGCATGCGCTGCCAGTAGTGGTCCAGGATGGCGAAGCCGTAGCTCTCGTTGCCGTGCCGGAAGGCGCCGCGCGCCAACTCGCCGCCCACCAGCGGCATAATGCCGCCGTTGACGTAGGTGCCCGGCTGCTCGCCGCTGCGCCCGGCCAGCCCGATGCTCCCCGGCGGGAAGGGCGGGTCGATGCTGAACCACTCGGCGAAGGCGTGCGTGGTCTTGCTGCGGCGGATGTATTCGTCCAGGATGGCCTGGGCCTGCTGCGCGCTCAGCACGCCGCGGTTGAGCGCGCAGGCGTTGGAGAGGCTCAACTGCGCCGCCTCGTCCACCCCCGGCAGGTCCAGCGGCCGCGCTGGGACATGGTGGCGGAAGAAGCGGCCGTTCCAGGCCAGCGCGGTGAGGTTGCGCACGAGGCCGTCGGCCAGTTCGCGCCAGGCCCCGGCCAACTGCCCGTCGCCTACACGCTCCTCGACGCGCGCCAGCATACGCAGCGCCTGCGCCGTGCCGGTGTTGTCGCCGTGGAACACGCCCCAGATGGTGCGCTCGTCGATCCAGTGGCGCGGCGAGGGCTCGCCGGTGATCGGGTGGGGGATGGTGGGGCCAACCTCGAAGTCCCAGGTGTCGATGGTGAAGGGGCGCTTGACCAGGCCGCGCTGCGCGTCCCAGCGCTGCGGATGCTGCAGTGTGTAGGTGATGGCGCGGCGCATCGCGCCGAGGTGCCCGCGCAGCCAGGCGTCGTCGCCGCAGGCCTGCCAGCACTCGTAGACCCCCTGGACGTAGAGGTACTCGACGTCGGCCTCCACCGGGGTGCGGTAGGCCTGCGGCGCGACATGCGGCCGCGCCAGGAAGTCCGGGAAGCTGCCGTCGGGCGCCTGGGCGTCGCGGAACAGGTCCAGCGTGAGGCGCAGGTCGGCGTCCAGGTAGCGGGCGCCGCGCTGCGCGTGGACGTGGTCGCGCAGCCAGACGAGCGGGCTGTCCGAGGAGCGGTAGCCGCGCGCGCGCGTCCGTCCGTCCTGCAGGGTGTACTCGAGCACGGCGCTGCCGAGCAGTTCGCGGGCCTTGGGCACGAACTGATCGAAGCGCGGCTGGCCGGCCTGCACGGTGGTGTGGGCCTCGAGGGTGAAGAGCGCGGGGTTGGCGGCCACCTGCTGTCCACCGGCGAACAACGCGGCCCACTGCGGGCCAAGCGCGCCGCGCGGCAGCACCTCGACCTCGCCCTGGCCGCTCGCGACATGCCCCTCGGCCGAGCCGGCGAAGCGCCGGCGGAAGTCGAACAGCACCACCGCGACGGGGCCGCTGTAGCCAGGGACGATGGCCTGCAGGCGCACCGGCTGGAGCGGAGCTACGATGGGCTGGGGGCTGGTGAGCGAGGGGGGAACAGCGGATTGGGAGCGGATAAGCGGATAAGCGGATAGCGGATAGCGGCTATGGCCGGGAGGCTGTGCGCTGGCTGCGCCGGCCGTGTGGGTGCCAACGAGCGAGGCGGCGAGCGCGGCGAGGGTGCGGCGCAGCATGGCGCGGCGGGTGCGGCGCATGGGTGTCCTTTCGGGAGGGGCGAGTGGGCGCGATGTCTGTCTTTTCGCGGAAACTATACCATAGGGTGGGCGCCTCCGCGCCGGGAACGTGGCGGATCTCAACCCCCGGCCCCTTCCGTGCGTGACAACGCACGGAAGGGGATGTGGGGCGCGGCCCCCGCGCGTCGCTCCGCTGTGAGCGGCGGGGGTGTGAGGGCGCCGCCCCTGCGAAAACTACTTCACTTCGATTTACATGTCCGATAGGACTGCCATAAAGGAGCACATAAGATGAAAAAGCGCATCCTCACAGGTGACCGGCCGACCGGGCGCATGCACCTGGGGCACTACGTGGGCACGCTGGCGAACCGCGTGCGGCTACAGGACGAGTACGAGTGCTTCTTCCTGGTGGCCGACCTGCACATGCTCACCACGCGCACCGAGCTGGAGCGGCTGCGCCAGACGGGCGAGAACATCCGCAACGTAGTGCTGGACAACCTGAGCGTGGGCATCGACCCGGAGAAGAGCACCTACTTCCTGCAGAGCATGGTGCCGGCCATCCCGGAGATCGCGCTGATCTTCGGCATGCTCACCACCGTGTCCCGCCTGCAGCGCGTGCCGACGCTCAAGGAGGTGATGCAGGACCTGGACATCGAGCAGCCGAGCTATGGGTTGCTAGGCTACCCGGTGCTGCAGGCGGCCGACATCCTGTCCGTGCGGGCGCACCTGGTGCCGGTGGGCAAGGATCAGGCCAGCCATCTGGAGGTGACGCGCGAGGTGGCGCGGCGCTTCAACAGTCTGTACGGCCCGGTGCTGCCCGAGCCGGACACGCTGATCGGCGACGTGCCGATCCTGGTGGGCACCGACGGCCAGGCGAAGATGAGCAAAAGCCTGGACAACGCGATCTACCTGAGCGACGACGCCAAGACGGTGGAGCAGAAGGTGCGCGGGATGTACACCGACCCAAACCGGGTGCGGGCGGATATCCCCGGCCGGGTGGAGGGCAACCCGGTGTTCATCTACCACGACGCGTTCAACCCGAACGTGGAGGAGGTGAACGACCTGAAGGAGCGCTACCGCCAGGGCAGGGTGGGCGACGTGGAGGTGAAACGCAAACTGGCCGCGGCGATCAACGCCTTCCTGGATCCCATCCGCGAGCGGCGGGCACAGTACGAGCGCAACCCGCGCATCGTGGAGGAGGTGCTGGCAGCCGGCTCGGAGCGTGCGCAGCGCGAGGCCCAGGAGACGCTGGACGCCATGCGCGAGGCGATGGGGCTGAAGTTTCTCTGATGTGGAGGGGCGCAGCCCCTCCACGCCTCCCCAACGGGGCGCGGGGAGCCATCTCCGCCCATGAAAGGGAACATCGATGGAGCTGAAACCGACCCTGGACGAGATGCGCGCCATGCGCGGCAAAGGCAACCTCTGCCCGATCTACGCCGAGGTGCTGGCCGACCTGGAGACCCCGGTCTCGGCCTTCCTCAAGGTGGCGCGCGGACCGTGGAGCTTCCTGCTCGAGTCGGTCGAGGGTGGCACCCACATCGCCCGCTACTCCTTTATTGGCGCCGAGCCGTACCTGACGCTGCGCTTCGACGGCGGCACGGTGTACGCGGTGCAGGGCGGCTATAAGCAGAGCATGCCCTACAACGACCCGCTCGCGGTGCTCGGCACCTACCTGGCCGAGTACCGCCCGGTGCGCCTGCCGGACCTGCCGCGCTTCGTGGGCGGCGCGGTGGGCTATCTGGCCTACGACGCGGTGGACCGCTTCGAGCGCCTGCCGCGCCCACAGCGCCCGGCGCCCTACGCCATGCCCGACAGCATGTGGCAGTTCGTGGACACGCTGCTGGTGTTCGACCACCTGCGCCACAAGATCAAGGCGCTCAGCCATGTCCACCTGGATGCGCCGGACCTGGAGGCCGAGTACCGCCGCGCGGCCGCGAAGATCGCTGAGTTGCTGCAGCGCCTCTCCACCCCGCTGGACGAGCGGCGCCGCCTGAAGGACCAGACGCTGCCGGTGGCCGGGGAACGACGACCGACCAACGACGACCGACCAACGACGACCGACCGACGACGACCGACCGACGACGACCGACCAACGACGGCTCGAGCCAGGCGTCGGGCCCTCCGGTCCCTACATCGCCAATTATGAGCCGTGGCCAGAGGAGGAGGACGGTGTTCGGCGTTCGGCGTTCGGCATTCGTCCCTCGTCCAATGTCCCCCAGGAGGAGTACGAGCGCCGGGTGCGCGTGGCGCAGGAGTACATCGCCGCCGGCGACATCTTCCAGGTGGTGCCGTCGCAGCGCTTCAGCCGGCCGGTGACGGCGCACCCGTTCACGATCTACCGCGCGTTGCGGACGATCAACCCCTCGCCCTACATGTTCTACCTGCACACCCCCGAAGGGGACCTGGTGGGCGCCTCGCCGGAGTTGCTGGTGCGCGTGGAGGAGGGGGTGGTCACCACCCACCCGATCGCCGGTACCCGGCGGCGCGGACGGGATGAGGAGGAGGATAGCGCGCTGGCCGAGGAGTTGCTGGCCGACGAGAAGGAGCGCGCCGAGCACCTGATGCTGGTGGACCTGGGGCGCAACGACATCGGGCGGGTGGCCGAGCCGGGCAGCGTGCGCGTGCCGAAGTTCATGGCCGTGGAGAAGTTCAGCCACGTCATGCATCTGGTGAGCCACGTGACCGGGCGGCTGCGCAGGGACGTGAGCGCGCTCGACGCGCTGCGGGCGGTCTTCCCGGCCGGCACCGTGAGCGGCGCGCCCAAGATTCGCGCCATGGAGATCATCGCCGAGTTGGAGGGCGAGCAGCGCGGCGTGTACGCCGGTGCGGTGGGCCACGTGGGGTTCAACGGCGACCTGGACACCTGCATCGCGCTGCGGACGATGGTGGTGAAGGATGGCGTGGCCTACGTGCAGGCTGGCGGCGGCGTGGTGGCGGACAGCATCCCGGCCGAGGAGTACCGCGAGAGCTGCAACAAGGCGGCGGCGCTGCTGCGCGCGATCGAGGAGGCCGAGCGGCTGTAACAAGGGGGGGTTCAGGGAGGGCTTTGCTCTCCCTGACCCTCCCACGATGACACGAGGTAGCCATGATCCTGTTAATAGATAACTATGACTCCTTCACCTACAACCTCTTCCAATACCTGGCCGAGTTGGGGGCCGAGGTGGTGGTGCGCCGCAACGATGAGGTGACGGTGCGCGACGTGGCCGCGCTGGCGCCCGAGAAGATCGTGATCTCGCCGGGGCCGTGCACGCCGAAGGAGGCCGGCATCAGTGTGCCGTTGATCCGTGAGCTGGGCGGGCATGTGCCGATCCTGGGCGTCTGCCTCGGTCACCAGTCGATCGGCGCGGCCTACGGCGGCGAGGTGGTGCGCGCGCCGAAGGTGATGCATGGCAAGCTCTCCGCCATCCACCACGAGGAGGCCGGGGTGTTCGCCGGGCTGCCGCGCCCGTTCCAGGCCACCCGCTACCACTCGCTGATCGTCCGGCGGGAGGACCTGCCGCCCTGCCTGGAGGTGACGGCCTGGACGGAGGACGGGCTGATCATGGGCCTGCGCCATCGCGAGTTGCCGGTGCAGGGAGTGCAGTTCCACCCCGAGTCGATCATGACCGAGGACGGCAAGGCGCTGCTGCGCAACTTCCTGGACGGGCGCTGACTGTTTCGTCCGGCAACTTCGCTTGCGTTCGTTGCCGCAGGGTGGGTTGTACGGAGGGCTCCCCCCTATCTCGTACACCGCCCGCGTCGAGCATGACGCGTGCAGCTCAGCCTGCGCGCTCAGCCTCGAGCGCCGCCGCGACATGCCGGTACTCAGCCGCCACTTCGTCTGCCAGTCCGGCCGCGCCGTCGAGCGCGCCGGCCTTGCCCATCTCCTCCAGCGCTTGAGAGAGCGCGGCCAGCCGCGTGGCCCCAAAATCGTTGCCGCTCGACTTGATCGTGTGGGCTGCGGCGCGCACCTCGGCGGCGTTGCCCCCGGCCACACCCGCGCTGAGCCGCGCCAGCAGCCCCGGCGCCGTCTCCAGGAAGCTGTCGATCAGCTCGACCAGCACCTCACGCTCCCCGCCGATCACATCGAGCAGCGTCGCCATCGCCACCGGATCGAGCACGGTCCGCCGTTCCGACGCTGGCGGCGCGTGCGCAGCCTCCGCTCCCGGCCCATCCTGTGCCCGCGGCGGGGCGTCCGTGCCGGCGGTGTCCTGCGCCAGCGTCGCGGCGCCGCGAGTCAGCGCCGCCACCAACTCAGGCACCCGGATCGGCTTGCTGACGTAGTCGTCCATCCCCGCCGCCAGGCATACTTCGCGGTCGCCCGCCATCGCGTTCGCCGTCATCGCGATGATGTAGGGGCTGCTCTGCGCGCCCCACCGCTCGCGGATCCGGCGCGTCGCCTCCAGCCCATCCATCTCGGGCATCTGCATGTCCATCAGCACCACATCGTACGGCTGGCGCGCCAGCGCTGCCACCGCCTCTAGCCCGTTGCCGGCCACGTCGGCCCGGTAGCTCAGCCGCGCCAGGATCGCCAGCGCCAGCTTCTGGTTGGTCGGGTGGTCCTCGGCCAGCAGGATGCGCAGCGGCAGCCGCTCGCCAAGCTGCTGGTCGAACCGCGCCTCGCTGGATGCCTCGCGCTGCCGCACGTGAGTCGGCTGGCCGCTGAAGATCGTCGCCAGGGTGTCGAGCAACTGCGATGGCTTGAGCGGCTTGTTGAGGTAAGCGGCAAAGTCGGCCGCATCGAACTCCGCCTTGCGGTCCAGGTCGCGGCCGGCGAGCGAGGTGAACATGATCAGCGGCAGCGGAGCGTGTGTCCCGCCGTTCGTGGCGCCGCGCTCGCGCTCCAGGCGCCGAATCGCCAGCGCCAGGGTCAGGCCGTCCATGCCGGGCATGTGCATATCCAGGATAGCGGCGTCGAACCGCTCGCCCCGCCGCAGCCACGCCAGCGCCTCGTGCGGGTCGGGCGTGTCGCGGTGGTCCATGCCCCACGCCGCGGCCTGGTGGACCAGGATGCGGCGGTTGGTCGGGTTATCGTCCACGATCAGCAGCCGGCGCTGGCGCAGGTCGATCTGCACACCATGCAGTTGGGAGCGGGTGACGCTCGGCGCAGCCTGAGCGCGGATCGTGAAATGGAAGGTCGTGCCCACCCCGACCTCGCTCTCGACCCACATGCGCCCGCCCATCAGTTCGCTGAGGCGCAGGCTGATGATCAGGCCGAGGCCGGTGCCGCCGTACTTGCGCGTCGTCGAGGCGTCGACCTGGCTGAAGGCCTTGAACAAGCGGTCCATGCGGTCGGGCGGGATGCCGATGCCGGTATCGCGCACGGCGAAGTGCAGCTCGAAGCGGCCGTCATCGTCGAGCGGGCGGGCGTCGACCGCGACGACGACCTCGCCCCGCTCGGTGAACTTGAGGGCGTTGTTGAGCAGGTTGATCAGGATCTGGCGCAGGCGGGTGATGTCGCCGACGATCGTCTCGGGCGTGCCAGGCTCGACCAGGTAGGCCAGGTCGAGCTGCTTCTTCGAGGCGGCGAGGGCGAGCAGGTCGAGGGCGTCTTCGAGGCAGGTACGGAGGTCGAAGGGTTGCAGCTCGAGCTCGAGTTTGCCGGACTCGACTTTGGAGAAATCCAGGATGTCGTTGATGATCGTGAGCAGGGCGTCGCTGCTGGTGCGGATGGTCTCGGTGAAGTCGCGCTGCTCCGGGGAGAGCGGGGTGTCGAGCAACAGGCTGGTCATGCCGATGATGCCGTTCATCGGCGTGCGGATCTCGTGGGACATCGTCGCGAGGAAGGCGCTCTTGGCCTCGTTGGCCTGCTCGGCGGCGGCACGGGCCTCCTGAGCCGCCGTGAAGAGCCGGGCGTTAGCTACGGCGCCGGCGATCTGGCTCGCGATAGTCTCGGAGAGGAGCGCCTGCTCCTGGGTGAAGACCCGGTCGGCCCGGTCGGTGTCGGTCCCGAGCGTGCCGATCACGTCGCCGTGTATCATCAGCGGCGTGATCAGCAGGCTCTGCGTGTTGCGTGTCCGCATCACCTCGCGCGCCGCTGCGTCGTGCAGAGCGGTGTGCTGCGCGTCGGTGATGACAATCGACTGGCCCGTCTCGATCACGTGCCGGGTGGCGCGGTTTTCGGCCAGCGGGAACACGAGCCCGACCGGACTCGGTTCGTCGTCGCGCGCGGCATAGGCGACGAGCTGGAGCTCGGTACGTTCCGGGTTCAGCAGCCCCACCCCACAGCTGCGCCCGTCGAGCAGCTGGACCATCTCGTGCGCGGCGATCTCCAGGAGCGCCTGGACATCCAGGAGCGCGGTCATGGATTGCGCGACGCGGTTGAGCGCGGCGAGCTGGCGCGCCTGGGTCTCGGCCTGTTCACGCGCCTGGTGCTCGGCTTCGAACAGCACGGCAGTTTGGATCGCCACCGCGGCCTGCGCGGCCAGCGCCTCGGCCAGACGCCGGTGTTCGTCGGTGAAGAAGTGCGGCTCGGTCTTGTCCAGTGAGTAGAGCCCGAGCGCTCGCCCGCCGGCGACGAGCGGCACCGCCAGCCAGTTGCGCACGTGGGCCGCACTCGGCACGCGCACCCAGCCGGGGTGGGCGGCGACATCGGGGATGATGCAGCTGGTCAGCTCCCTGATGACCGCGTTGATGTGCGGGACGCTCGCAAACTCGAAGCTGACGTCGCGTGCCAGCGCGGGATCGCAATAGGGCTCGTAGCCACGGACGGCCCGTGCCGTCAGGTGGACGTCATTCTCGATCAGCATGATCGTCACGCTGTCGTAGGGGACGAGGCGGTAGAGATAATCCAGCAGTGTCTCGAGAATGGTCTCGAGATCGAGACTCTGGGTGAGGGCGACGTTCGCGGCACGCAGGGTCTCGGCGATCTCTTTGGCGCGCTCGGTCTCGCTGAGCAGCCGGGCGTTCTCGGCGACCAGCGCGGTGAGGTACTCGTTGTGCCGCCGCACCTCCTCCTCGGCCCGGCGGCGCTCGGTAATGTCGCGGGCGACGCCGATCAGGCCGATCGCGTCCCCGCCCTCATCGCGCACGGCTGATGTCGACAGCAGGATCGGAAACTCGGTGCCGTCCTTCTTGCGGTTGAGCAGCTCGCCCTTCCAGCCACCGTTCAGCGTGTCGGGCAGAATATGCTGCGTGACCTCCGGCGGGTTGTTGGGGGAGCGGACAACGTCGATCGGCTTGCCGAGCAGATCCTCCTCGGTGAAGCCATACGTCTGGAGAAACGCGTCGTTGACATACAGGACGATGTCGTCGAAGTCGGTGATGCTCACGCACTCGCTGATGCTCAACAGCGCCTGCGCGAGCATGCTGACGCGGCGCTCCGCGCGCTTGCGCTCGGCATCCAGCGCCTCCAGTTCGGCGACGCGCCGCCGCAGCAGCACAATCTCGGCGCTCAGTTCGTCCGTCTTCACGGCCGCACCTCGATCCGCAGCTCACACGCCCCGCCATCTGAGGGCAGCGTCGCTACACCGCCCGCGCCAATCTCGACGCGCCGCGCGGCGTCACCCTTGCCGATCGTGGTGACCCCGCCGAGCGCCTCCGAGTCCCCCGCGGCGCCGACCCGGTGCAGCCAGACCCGCAACTCGCGCACCCCGGTTGCCGGCAGCGCCACAACCGCCTGCCTGCCGGTGACGGTCGCTTCGACCACGAGCGGCGTGCCGCCGCACACGACGCTCAGGGCGGGCGGGCGGGCGAGGTGCTCGCTGTGGCGCAGCTCGACGACCAGGCGCGGCGCGAACGCCGCGCGGCGCACCACCCTGGCCGTAATACCGAGGATCAGCAGCCCTATGAGGACGCCGCCGAAGCGCAGCAGCGGGTGCTCCCAGATCAGGAGGCCGTGCAGGAAGAGGTTCCCGAGGAACAGGAGGTAGATCCCTCCGATCAGCAGTGGGTGGCCGAGGAAGCGGTAGCTCACCCGCGGGACCAACTCGCCCTTGCGCCGGCTCGCGGTCAGCAGCAGCGCCGGGAAGATACCGCTCATCAGCGAGTGGACCATCACGCCCAGGAAGCCGAGGATGCCGGCGAACGACCCCGTCCCGGTCAGCACCATCCACTCGGCCACCAGCAGCACCAGCACCACAGGGGTCAGCGAGAGCGGGAAGAGCCAGCGCGAGCCGCTCGGCAGGAGCTTCACGACGCGCTCGCGCGCCAGGTTGAGCAGCGCCAGCGAGAACTGGATCAGGCCCAGGCCCATGCTCAGGATGACGAAGACGGCGCCCAGGCCGTGCGCCAGCGGGCCGACCGCGTCCGCCAGCGGCACCAGCGCAGTGCTCGATTCCGCCGCCAGCACCTCCGGCGCCACCGCCCCGCAGACGGCCAGCACCCACACGCTGTTCAGCAGCATGGCGAAGCCGATGCCCGCCACGTGGCCGCGCACGACGGCGCGCCCCCCGGGGTCGCGCCGCAGTAGCATCTTGCCGAAGATCGCGACCAGGATGTGCGCCGAGTAGATGTCCAGGATCACCCCGATCAGCGCACCCAGCAGCGCCGGTGCAAACGGCCGCTCGCCACCCCAGGGCAGATTCGCGTACAGCAGGTTGGCGGGGCGCAGGTGCGGGAGCGCCAGCAGCGTCAGCGTCAGCAGGATCACAATGTTTACAATCGTGATAATCGCCGTTGAGGCGATCGTCGCGCCGAGCGAGCCGCGGGTGAGAAAGACGAGCGCAATCGCGAACAGCACCAGCATCCAGGCCGGCGCGGGGAGCGGCACCGCGTCGGCCAGGGTCGTCGAGATACCAAGGTAGAAGATCAGCAGCAGGCCGGCGGAGAAGGCCGTCAGCACCGTGGAGAGGATCACCGACGTCGCCTGGCCCAGGTAGTCGGCCGCAGCCGTGCCGATGAAGGCCGTGCCGTAGCGCAGGCTGCCACTGCGCATGACCACCTCGACCATCGCCGCGACCGTGACCATATTGACAAGCCCGAGCGCGATGATCAGCGCGATGCCCGGCAGCGCGCCGACGCCCGCCACGGCGATCGGGAGCGCCAGGTTGACCGCGCCGATGATCAGGGTGACGACGAAGGCCAGCCAGAAGGCGGGGAGCCGCTCAGCCCAGTTCGTCACCGAGGACAGGTACCAGCGCAGGCGCTCGTCGGCGGTCTCGCGCGGGGCGAAGATCGAGCCGAGCGGGGCGCCGAACTGCCGCACAAACATCTCGCTCACGTCTGGCGCGGCGAGCTCTAGGGCGGCGCCGAGCCGCGGCACGTCGGCGGCGGCGAAGCGGTACTTCCGGCCGAGGAGCCGCGCCAGGGTCGCGTAGAGCGCGGGGTCGCGGCGCTCGGGGAGCAGCATCGCCCAGGCCGGCGCGTGGCGCTCGATCTCCTGGATCGTGACCGGCGCGCGCGCTCGCCCGGCGGCGATCGCGGCGAGGAAGGCCGCGTTGCGCGCGCTTGAGGACGCCGGCGGCAGGTAGGGGACCGATACCTGGCTCTGTGCAGCGAGTTGGGCGGTGCGGTGCTCGATGACGCCCAGCAGGGCCGTCGCGCGGCGCGCGCCGCTCCCCCCCAGCAACTCCTCGCGTGAGAACAGCGTCGCCTGTCTGCTCATGGCCGGCCTCCTCGCCCCAACTTCTCCTTCAGCCCGCCCAGGAGATCC
>DATMBA010000383.1:0-3771 GCA_035559635.1 Roseiflexaceae bacterium | reverse complement strand
TTCCCGCTCGCGCGGGGCCGCTGGCGTGCGCTAGCGGCCGCGCTGGGCGGCTTCGCGCTCCTCTGGCTGGCCGCGGTGCTGGTGGCCGGGCTTCCCGCGCACGCCGTCTACCTCGCACAGGTCGCGCCGGCGCTGGCGGCCAGCACCGCCTGGGTAGAGAACCAATCGCTGCCGGGGTTCGTCCACCGGCTGCTGGCGCCCGCGCAGCTCGCGCTGCGGCCGGCGAGCCAGCCCGCCGCCGGCCTCGTGGCGCTCGGCGCGGCGCTCGCGCTCCTGGCGCTCACCGCCTGGATGACGCGCCGGGGAGGCGGCATGCGCGAGGATCTCGCGCTCGGCCTGTGGATCATCGCGGCGCTGCTGGCCGCGCCAGTGACCTGGGCTAGCGAGTACGCGCTCCTGCTCGTGCCGCTGTTCCAGGCGCTTGCCCTCGCCGGGCGCTGGCACGTTGGCGCGTTGGCACCGTGGCACGTTCCCGACCGTGATCAGAGGCGTGTAGCCCCAACTCATCTCGGCGACGTTCAAACGTTCGAACGTTCAAACCTTCAACTGCTCCCCTGGCCTGCTGCCGCGTGCTACACCCTCGGTCTCGCGCTCGTGGCGTGGGCCGACCCGCGCGCACTGTACGACGGCGAGCTGCGCGGGCCGTTCTGGCAGCTGGCGCTCTCCGCGCCGCTCTACGGCGCGCTGCTGCTCTACGCGGCGTTGGCGCTCGCTGGGCGGTGGGCGGTTGCGGCTTCCACTGTTCCAGAGGCGCGCTCAGACCACCGTGAGGACGCGGTGGCGCGGATTTCGGGACCGTTGCGAGGCTGAGGGGAGTGCGCTGCAGCCCCGGCGTCAGCGGCATCCCTAGCTCAGCGCCTCAGCGATCCTCCGATCAGGAGACCTCTATGCTTTACGGCGAGCGAACCTGGACCGACATCGAGCGCCTGCGCGAGCGGGTCGTCGTGCTGCCGCTCGGCTCGCTCGAGCAGCACGGCCACCACCTGCCGCTGCTCACCGACACCCTGCTCGGCGCAGAGGTGGCGCGGCGCGCGGCGGCCGAGTTGGGCGACGCGGCGCTGTTCCTGCCCACGCTATGGATCGGCGCGTCCGACCACCACCGCGCCTACGCCGGCACGGTCAGCCTGAGCAACGAGACCTACGCCCAGGTGATCGCGGATATCCTGGAGAGCCTGGTGGGGGCGGGGTTCCGGCGCATCCTGCTGCTCAATGCGCACGGCGGCAACATCACCCCGGCGCACATGGCGATGTACCGCGTGCAGCTGCGCCACCGTGCCATGCCCGAGCTGTATATCGCCTTCGCGAGTTGGTGGCAGATAGCGGCGGACCAGGTGCGGGCCCTGGCGGGCGGGGAGCAGGAGTCGGTCACGCACGCCTGCGAGTTGGAGACGAGCATGGTGCTACGGCTGCGCCCGGAGTTGGTGCGCCTCGACGCAGCCGAAGGGGCCAACATCCCGTTCGACTCGGCCTTCTACTGCCCGGACTTCAGCCGGGCGAGCCGGGTGGACGTGCCGCGCCCCTTCGAGTTGCTGAGCCGGAGCGGGGCGTTCGGCCACCCCGAGCGCGCCACCCCCGAGCGCGGCGAGGAGTTGTTCGTCGCGGCGGCGGCCGAGGTGGTGGCCTTCGTGCGCGAGTTCGCCGCCTGGCCCGCGCTGCGGCCACACTAGCAAGCGGGAGGGGCGTGGGAAGGGCCTGGCCCTCCCCACAACCCCTCCCATCCTGGGAAAGCCCCGTAGGAGTGGAGGATGCTTAACCCTGTATCCGGGCCCTGGCCAGCGCCAGCACCCCCTCGACCTCCTCATCCAGTCCGACGGTGAGGTCCTCCACCTGGGCGCGCGCCTGGCGGACGTACAGCTGGTCCTCCAGCATCACCAGGTTGCTCTCCACATTGATCAGCGCGGCCGGCACAGCGGCGCGGATCAGGATCACGGCGGCGGCCACATCGCTCACGGCGGTGCGGTTGCCGTGGCGGGCCAGTGGGGCGCAGAGCGGCAGCAGCGACACCACGGCGCGGGCGGTGCGGAGCGGCACCTCGGTGGCCTCGCGCAGCACCCTCTGGATGGCTGCCTTGCGGCTCGCCGCGTCCGCCTCGGTGACGCGCGGCAGCTTGTAGGCCGCCGACAGGCGGCCGAACACGTCGATGTCCGCCTGGGCCAGCTGCTGCAGCTCGGCCCGCAGCGCCTCGGCGCGCGTACGCAGGCCGATCGCCTCGGCCTCGAACTCGGCGTACTGCTTCTTGCCGATCGTCAGGTCGCACACCATTGTGATCAGGCCGGCGGCCATCGCGCCGGTGAGCGCCGCCACGCTGCCGCCGCCGGGCGTGGGCGCCCCGCTCGCCAGTTCGTCCAGGAACGTGCCGAGCGTCTTGTCCAGCAGGTGATCGCTCATAGTTTCCCTCGTCGTGGCTACTCGTGCTTCAGCGCCGCCGCGACCTCAGCCCGCCTGACGCTCCGCTGCTCGCCGCTGCGCAGATCCTTCAGCACCACCTCGCCGCGCGCCAGCTCATCCGGGCCGAGCACCAGGGCGAACGGGATGCCGCGCCGGTCCGCGAGCTGGAGCTGCTTGCCCAGTCTCTCGCGCGCGTCCAGCGCCTGCTCTACCTTGACGCCCGCCGCGCGCAGCTCGCATGCCAGCCGCAGGCTCTCCGCCGCCAGTTCCTCGCTGAAGAGCGTGACGAAGGCCTGCGCCACCGTGCGCGCCTGCGGTCCCATCCCCAGCTCGGCCATCACGTCGTGCAGGCGCTCGATACCGAAGGCGATGCCCACCGTAGGGAGCGGCCGGCCGGCGAACAGGCCGATCAGTTCATCGTAGCGCCCGCCGCCTAGCAGCGAGCCCATGGGCGGCGACTCGATCACCGCCTCGAACACCGCGCCGGTGTAGTACGAGAGGCCGCGCGCCAGGCGCGGGGTGATCGCGAAGCGCTCCTCGGGCACGCCCATGGCGCGCGCATAGCGGACGATCGCCCGCAGGTTCTCCAGCGCCGCCAGCGCGCGCTCGTCCCCCGCGAGCTGCCGGCCCAGCTCCGCCAGCACCTCGTCGGCCGGGCCGGAGAGCGCCACTAGTTCCAGGATGCGCCCGGCCGCCGCATCGCCCACGCCGCTCTTCAGCAGTTCCTCGCGCACGCCGCCCGCGCCGATCTTGTCGAACTTGTCGATCGCACGGTACACCCCGCCGGCGGCCGCCTCGTCCAGCCCCGAGACTCGCCCGATGCCGCCGAGCACCTGCCGGTGGCTGACCAGCGTGGTGAAGCCCTGGAAGCCCAGCGCGGCCAGCGAGTCCGTGAGCAGCGCCAGGATCTCCGCGTCGGCCACCGGCGAGGACGTGCCGACGATGTCCACATCGGCCTGCCACAGCTCGCGGTAGCGGCCGCGGGCGGTGTTCTCGCCACGGTAGCTCGGACCGAAGGCGTAGCGCCGCCAGGGGAAGACCAGCCGGCCCTGGTACTGCGCCACCACGCGCGCCAGCGGCACGGTCTGGTCGTAGCGCAGCGCCACCTGCCGGCCGCCATGGTCCTCGAAGCGGTAGATCAGCTTCTCGTCGTCGCCGATCTTGCCTTCCAGGGTGGCGGCGTACTCGACGATCGGCGTCTGCAACGGCTCGAAGCCGTAGCGCTCGAAGACGCTGGTCAGCGTACTGATGATATACTGCCGCAGGAGCATCGCCTCCGGCAGGTGGTCACGCATGCCTTTCAGATTTTGCGGTTTGCTGCTCATCGGACCTTATCGCGCTCTTAGTGCCTATCCGACTATCTTTGGGAGGGGGCAGGGGAGG
>DATMBA010000382.1:0-6812 GCA_035559635.1 Roseiflexaceae bacterium | reverse complement strand
GCACGCCAGCGCGGCGCCGAGGGCGGCGCTGACCCGCTCGGGCCGGCGCACAACCCCCTGGAGGGCCAGCTGCACGAGCCGGCCACCGTCGAGCGGGAAGCCGGGCGCCAGGTTAAGGGCCGCCAGCGCACCGTTCAGGATGGCGACGAATAGCGCCGCAGCGTCGGGCGCCGGGCCGAGCTGCGCGCTCCAGAGCAGCCCTCCGAGTCCCGCGAGGGCCGCGCTCGCCCCCGGGCCGGCGAGCGCGATCAGCGCTTCGTGCCGCGGCACGGCGGCGGGCGCCCAGGCCTGCGCCACGTCGCCGAGCAGCCCGAGCGGGATGCGGTCCGGCAGCGGCGCGCCGAGCCGGCGGGCCACCGCGGCATGGGCCAGCGCATGTGCCACGAACGAGAGCACAGTCAGGACCGCCAGAATCAGGGCCACCAGCCAGCGCGCCGTCCCTACCAGTGCCGGCGCGGCGATCGGCAAGTAGACCGCCCCGCATAGCCACAGGGTTGCCGGCGCCGCCAGCAGCCAGAGCGGCGAAGAACGCAGCCGCCGCAGAGTGTCCGGCCCGGCCTCCTCCCCCCCGCTCGTGCCTGTCCCCCGCGCAGCCATCGTCGCGTCCCAGAAAGCCCGCGGCGTCAGCACCGGCACGCGCATGGCGGCCCGGTGGTCGAGCAGGTGAGCATCGTTGGTGACCAGAGGAACGCCGGCGGCATCGGCCAGCGCGGCGAAGACCCGGTCGGCAGGGTCGGGGATGGCGCCGTAGCCGGTGGGGGCGGCCGCCGCGCGAAACTCCGCCTCGGGCCGGAACAGCGCAGCGACGTCCAGCCCTGCCAGGGGCGGGATACGGCTCAGGGTGTTGAGCACCTCGGCGCGCGTGTCCGCGTTCCAGACCAGCGTCAACTCGCCCTCGCGCACCGCGCCCACGAGCCGCGCGGCGTGGCTGGCCGGGTTGAAGCCCGCGGCGACGAACACGTTGGTATCGAAGACGGCTCGGGGTGGCATGGATCCCTCATATCACACGGCGCAGCGCCAGCCGACGCGCGCCTCGCCCGGCGGCAGGTAGTACGCTGAAGCGTCGGTTGGTGCGCTACGCACGCCGCTTTCGAGCGGGCTCAAGCCCTGCGAAAACCCTGGGCGGACGTCCGCCACCATGGACTAGTAGTCTGTCAATCCTTGATTGACGGATGGGGTGGGGTTTCTGGGGAGGACAAAGCCCTCCCCTGGCCCCTCCCCTATCCGTCAGGTAGCTCTGACGGACTACTAGTAGTCTGCATGATACGCCATGGCGGAGCGGTGAGCAGGGTGTGACGTACATGCTTACAGCGCAGTCCATGGCGTGGTGGCCCTCGGGGTCACCCCTCGTTACCGCGCGCCGGGAGCGCGGCGTCGCATGGTGCGGAGCGTGGGCCGGCACGAGACCTGCCCTTACGGGCATCGTGCCGCTGCACGCCGTGCCGTGCGGCCCCCGGCGCGCCCGCTCCGCCCCGGTGAGCGCCGCCGCCAGGTGGCCAGTGTGCATCCTGCCGCGGGCGCGTGGTACAATCGCGGGAGGAGCACACGAGCAGGAGCGAGCGTGATGGCCGAGTTCACACCGGCGCCGATCAAGGCGCCGATACCACCGGCGCTGCTGGAGCAGCTGGACATCCGCGTCGGGACGATCGCCGCCGTGGACGAGGTACCCGGCGCCGACAAGCTGATGCGCCTGACGGTCGATCTCGGCGATCACACGCGCACCATCGTGGCGGGGATCAAGCAGGAGCGTGCCGACCCGCAGGAGATCGTGGGCCGGCAGGCGCTGGTGGTGGTGAACCTCCCCCCGCGGAAGCTGCGCGGCATCGTCTCGGAGGGGATGCTGTTCGACATCGGCTATGCCGACGGCATCACGCCGGTACTGGCGATCCCCGAGCGCCCGGTGCCGAACGGCGCCCGCGCCGGCTGACGGCCGCGCGGGTGGCAGCCATCGGCTGGGCAGGAGGAGCGATGTACTTCGAGCACACGCCCGCGATCTGGGCGGCGTTTCCCAGTCTGGCGCCGGGCATCCTGCTGATCGAGGGCGTCCGGCCGGACGCCGACGTGGCCGCTGCGCTGGAGCCGCTCTTCGCCCGCGCCCGCGCGCGCCTGGCGGGGGGCGGGGCGGAGTCCAACCTGCCGGAGATCCAGGCGTGGCGCCGGGCGTTCAGCCAGATGGGCCTGAAGCCGACGCAGTACCGCTCGGCCGCCGAGGCGCTGCTGCGGCGCTTCCGCAAGGAGGGCGCGTTGCCGGCACTCCACCCGCTGGTGGACCTATGCAACGCGGTGTCGCTCGCCTACGCATTGCCAGTGGCGGTGATCGACCTCGACCAGGTGGAGGGCTTCATCGCGGTGCGCCACGCCGACGGCGACGAGGTCTACCTGGCCTTCAGCGGCGAGACCGAGCACCCGGAGCCGGGCGAGGTGATTTTCGCGGATGCGGCGCGCCAGGTGCATGCGCGCCGCTGGACGTTCCGCCAGAGCCGGCGCTCCACCGTCGGCCTGGGCACCCGCCGGGCGCTGGTGGTGAGCGAGGGGCTGCACGCCGGCGCGCGGGACGATGTGGCCGAGCTGCTCGCTACGCTGGAGGGGGCGCTGCACGGCGCCGGGTTCGCCCCCTCCCGGCGGGCAGTCCTGAGTGCCGCGGCGCCGCGTTGGGAGAGCGCAAGCGATGCAGAGCGGATCCTATAAGACGTGCTTCGCACGAAGCGCGCGTGGGGGTGTGGGGACCTGCGGCCCCTACACCCCCACCTGTTCGGAGGGACAAAGCCCCTCCGAACCTCCCCTATTATGAGAAGCCTAGAAAAACCCCAACTCGTCCCGCGCCTCCTGGCTCATCATGCTCGGGTTCCAGAAGGGCGTCCACACCAGGTTGACCTGCACGTCCTCCAGGTTTTTGTAGACGGTGTTGAGGCTCAGCACCTCGCGCTTCACCTGCTCGAGCAGCGCCGGGCCGGCCGGGCAGGCGGGCGTGGTGAAGGTCATGTCAATGTCCACCTTGCGCCCCTCGTCCAGGATGTCGATGCGGTAGACCAGCCCGAGGTTGACGATATCCAGCCCGATCTCCGGGTCGTACACGTTCTTGAGCGCGCTGCGCACCATCTCTTCGGTGATCATTATCCTGCTCCTGCTCTCTGTGGTCCACCATACAGATAATGGTGAGTTGACCCTCCCCTGCATCCCACCACACGCATGATGGTGGATCTTCACGGGAGGGCACGCCCTCCCGGGGCCCCCCCCCCGTGGTTTCGTAACAGAGCCGTCCTACGCCGGGGCCGGCTCGGGCGCCTCGGGCGCGCCGAAGCGCACCTCGAGCACCCCTTCGCGGAACACCGCGCGCTTGGCCGGGCGCTCGGCCAGCGTGAGCGGCAGGATCATATCACGTTTGAAGTTGCCGATCGCGATGAACAGCTCGTCGCCGCGCTTGGTGATCGAGACCTTACCGATCTCGACGTGCGGCAGCGGCAGGCGCATCAGGTACTCCTCGCCGTCCCGCACGATCTCGTGGGTCGAGCCTTTGAAGAATACCTTCGTCGGATCGTCCTCCTTGAACAGCTCACGCCCCAGTTCCCCCAGGTCCGCCAGGCCCTTGAGGTCGCGCGGGTAGTGCGGCGCCTCCCAGATCGGCAGCGGCGCGAACAGGTCGTGCACCTGCCTGCGGTAGGCGGACTGCAGCTCGTGCAGGCGCCGCGTGAAGCTGCCCTCCACCGCGCCCCCCGGCAGCAGCCGGTTCAGCACCACCCCGTCCACCGGGTAGCCGAACAACGCCAGGTAGGTAGCCGCCCGTTGGGCCTCCTTGATCACCATGCGCTCGGCGTTGACCACCAGCCGGTACGAACTGACCTCCGGGTCGGTGAGGGTCTGGCGCAGCGCCTCCACCCCCTTGGTGAGCCGGTCCAGCGTCTCGAAGGCGTTGGTGGCCGGGATGAGCGCCCGCACCAGCGGCTTGGCCACGCTCTTGGTGCCGGGGTCCCAGTCCATCACCCGCGCCGCGTACCACTGGAAGGTCTCCGGCATGGTCAGCAGCCGGATGGTCTCCCCGGTGGGCGCCGCGTCCACGATCACGGCGTCGAAGTTGCCCTCGCGCGCCTGCTTGCGGATGTGGAGCAGGCTCACCACCTCCTCCATGCCCGGGATGATCGCCAACTCCTCCGAGGCCACGTCGTTCACGCCCTTGCGCTTCAGCAGCGCGGCCAGGTAAGTGCGCAGCTCGCCCCAGTGCTGCCGCACCTCGTCCAGCACGTTGATCTCCTGGCCCCACAGCCGCTCGCTCAGCTGTGTGGGCAGCGGCCCGAGCGGGTGATCGACGGCGTCCGCCAGACTGTGGGCCACGTCGGTGCTCACCACCAGCGTGCGGTGACCTAACTCGGCGGCGCGGACGGCGGTGGCGGCGGCGGTGGTAGTCTTGCCGACCCCGCCCTTACCCAGGTACAGAATGAGGCGCATTGCACACCCTTCGCGGCTATCGTACGGCGCGCGGCGTATCCGCGGCGCCCTTCGCATCGGTTCTGTTGACGAACCGCTCGCGTCGCGTGGTTATTCCCCACGCCGCGATCGGTTACTATTGGTCTGCCACAGGCATGGTGGGATGTCACGGGAGGGCTGCCCCCTCCCTTCGACCCTCCCCGCATCCATGATGGCGGGGGATGGGTGCTCCAGGGAGGGCTGCGCCCTCAGGTGAACCTCCCCGCTTCCAAAACGCGCCTGTGGCGAGCCACATACTATGGACGCCAGCTGAATTGTACTAGTTGCGGCGAGCGGCTGTCAAAAGGCCAGGGCAATGCGACCGCTGGCGGCGTTCCCTCGTATACAGAGTCAGCGGCCTCACCACGACCGCACGTTCAGCATTTTCGGAGGGACGAGTATGTCGCAGCGTGACGTCGGCAATCGCCCATCAGCACCTAGGAGGGGGACAGGTATGAGCATCCAGGGACGCGCTATCGGGATCGTCTTTGTCCTCTTGATCATCATCGGCCTCGGCGCCGCCACCACCCGCTTCGCGCAGGTGGACGAGGGCCAGCGCGGCATCATCATCACCAACGGCGCCGTCGAAGATGTGCAGGAGCCAGGCATCTTCTTCCGGCCCTTCGCGCCCTTCACCCGCCTGGCGATCGTGAATGTCCGCCGCCAGACCCGCGAGATCACCCAGAACGTCGCCAGCTCGGACAAGCAGCTCTACGACATCAAGATCCAGGTGGACTTCAGCCGCAAGTTGGACCGTGACTCGCTCAAGCAGGCCTACAGTCGCCTCGGCGCCAGCGACGACGTGCTGACGACGCAGCTCGACGGCTTTATCAACGAGGCGCTCAAGAGCGCCAGCACCAACTTCACGCTGGACCAGGCGCTCTCGGACCGTGGCTCGTTCAGTCAGCGGATCCGCCAGTTCCTCACCACGCCGGCCGGCGAGGGCCAGCAGGCGCCGGTAGACCAGCTCTATGTCAACCTGGAGGCGGTGAAGGTGCTGGACATCCAGGTCTCCGAGGAGTACGCCCGGCTGCTCTCGGAGAAGGCCAACCTGGAGGTGCAGATCGAGACCGAGGAGAAGCGCCGCCAGCAGATCGAGGCCCAGCAGGCCAACAACCTGTTCCAGGCCCAGAAGGAGGCCGAGGTGGCGCTAACGCAGGAGAAGGGCCGCACCGCCGCCGCGCTCGAGGCCGCCAACCGCGAGTCCCAGGTGCGGTCCATCCAGGGCCGCTACTGGCGCGAGAACCCCGAGCTGCTGGACCTGCGCAAGCGCGAGCTGGTGGTGGAGATGCTGAAGAACGGCAACATCTGGTTCGTGGACCCCAACACCAACCTGACGCTGCTGCTCAACCAGATGGCCACCGGCGAGGTCCCCGCGGTGATCCCGCAGCCGGCCGCGCCGCAGGCCGCGCCCTCCGGCACCGAGACCCCTGCTCAGCCGGAGCAGCCGGCCACCCCGGCCACACCCTAGATAGTGAGACCCAGCAGCGCGGCGCATGGCGCCGCGCTGCTGGGGTGAATCTGATGCACATCCCTGTCCATTCTCCGCCGGCCGCCGGCGCACTCCCGTGGGCCACGCGTGTGCTCCGCCGCGAGGCGCTACTGCTCGCCCTGGCCGCCGCAGTCTATCTGGCCGCCCGCCTGCCGGCGCTGCAGGTGCTGCCACTCTTCAACGACGAGGCGGTCTACCTGCTGCGCGCGGCGGTCTTCCCGGCCGACCTCCCCAGCACCCTTGGCGAGGGCAAGCTCATGCACGAGTTGTTGCTCCCGCTGCTGACGCCGCTCCCCGGCGACCCGCTCGTGCCGGCCCGCCTGCTCTCGGTAGCCTGCGGCCTGGGGACGATCGTGGGCCTCTGGTACTGCGGACGCGCGCTCGGTAGCGGGGCCGCCGGCGCGCTGGCCGGGCTGCTCTACGCCACCGCCCCGATCGCGATCCTGCACGACCTGCTGGCGATCTCGGACTCGCTGCTGACCTGTGCGGCTACACTGGTGCTGCTGGCGAGCCTGCACTACGCGCAGCACCCACGCCCGGAGTGGCGACACGCGGCGCTGCTCGGCACACTGCTCGGCCTGGCCGCGCTCGTCAAGCTTCCTGGCCTGTTTCTGTTCGCGGTGCCGGTGCTCCTGAGCCTGGCCCTCGCGCCGCCGCCGGACCGCGCGCGGCGGGCGCTCCAGCTGCGCAGCGCGCTCCTGGTGGCCCTGGTATTCATCGCCGCGCTCGCGCCGCTGCACTACGGCGGCGCCGAGCGCGCCAAGCTCGGCGTGGCGACCCCCGCGGCCCAGCTGGCGCAGATCGGGGCGAACGCCGCCGCGGCGGGGGACTGGCTGCTGCGCTACCTGCCGGCGCCGCT
>DATMBA010000381.1:0-9497 GCA_035559635.1 Roseiflexaceae bacterium | reverse complement strand
CCTCCCCTGCCCCCTCCCAAAGATAGTTCGGATAGGCACTAAGGACAAGAGAGCCCTCGTGCCTTCGTGGATCACATTCTAGGAGGCTGCTTGCGCTTCTGGCAACGCCATACTATACTGTAAAAGAACGGTAAAAACCTGGCGTCCCAATGTCCTGCCGCCCTTGCTCTGCACCCTTCGCAGGAGGCCGCCGGTGCTCGTCACGACGTACGACCTCGACGGTACGCCCGGCCCGGCGCTCGAGCTGCGCTGCGACAGCTCGCGGGCCTTGCTGGTCGCCGACCAGTTGGTGCTCGCGGTGAGCCACTGGGGCACCTACATGGCGCTCACCCTCTGCGACCGCCTGGTGCTTGTGCACGTCGCCGACTACGAGCGCATCGTCGGCTACCCGTGTGGCCTGGTGTATCTCTCGAAGCGGGCGGGCACATAGGCGCCGCTCCTACCCCCACTGCGCCGCTGACTGCCATGTGTGCGGCGCTTCGCCCTGCGGGAGGGTCAGGGAGGGCGTGGCCTCCCTGAGAATCCACCCTCCTGTGGATGCCTCGCGCGCCGCCAGGTATAATGCAACCATGACACACGACTGGCGCGCCGCCTCCCAAGGCGTCCGACACCTCTATATCCACATCCCGTTCTGTCACCGCCGCTGCTCCTACTGCGACTTTAACACCTACGCTAACATGGAGCACCGCATGGCGGCATACGTGGACGCGCTGTGCGCCGAGCTAGCCTCGTTGCATGCTGAATGTTCCTCACGGCACCGCAGCGGGCGCGCTGACCAACGTTCAACATTCAACGTTCAAAGCTGCAACGGCTCCCCCGGCCTCACACGCTGGAATCTGCGGCCCACCATCTTCCTCGGCGGCGGCACACCCAGCATGCTGCCGCTGCCGCTCATGGAGCGCGTGCTGGCCGCGGCCGACGCCGTCGTTCCGCTGGAGGGCGCCGAGGTGACGGTGGAGTGCAACCCCGGCACGGTGCTCGGTCGCGACTACCTGCGCGCGCTGCGCGCCATGGGGGTCACCCGTGTGAGCATGGGGGTGCAAAGCCTGCACGACCCGACGCTGCGGGTGTTGGGGCGCATCCACACCGCCGCCGAAGCGCGCGCCTCGTTCGAGGACGCCCGCGCGGCCGGCTTCGACAGCATCAACCTGGACTTCATCTTCGGCCTGCCGGGGCAGACCGAGGCACAGTGGGACGCCACCCTGCGCGAGATCGTCACCTGGGGTGCCGACCACTTCTCGTTCTACGCGCTGATCCTGGAGGAGAAGACCCCACTCTACGCGCAGGTCACCGCGGGCCGCGTCAGCGTGCCGGACGAGGACGCCACCGCTGCGATGTACGAGCGCGCCATCGAGCGCTTCGGCGCCGCCGGCTACGTCCAGTACGAGATCTCCAACTGGGCGCGAGCGAGTTCCAGGGAGAGCTTCGCTCTCCCTGGACTACCCTCACATGCCTGCCACCACAACATCGCCTACTGGCTGAACGCGGACTACCTGGGGTGCGGCGCGGGGGCCCACGGCCACCTCTACCCGCGGCGCTACGTGGACGTGCTGGGGATCGACGACTACATCGCGCGGACGCGCGCTGGAGCCTCGCCGGTAGATGACATAACCGAACTGACGGCGCGCGATCTGGCGGCCGAGACGATGTTCATGGGGCTGCGGATGAACATCGGCGTCAGCTTTGGCCACTTCCGCGAGCGGGTCGGCGCCGAGATGGACGCGGTGTTCGGCGCGGAGTTGGCCGAGCTGGAGGGGCTGGGGCTGCTGGCGCGGGACGCGGCGGGCGTGCGGCTGACGGAGCGCGGGCGGATGCTCGGCAACCGCGTCTTCGAGCGCTTCGTATAGCGGGGCGACGGAACACGAAGACGCGAAAACACGAAGGCGCAGGTTGTGCTTCGCGAAAGCGATGCCGCGCTGGCGTTCAGCGCCGTACTGTATCACCCACAACGCCGCTGCCTTCGAGAAAGACGACCTTCAGATCTTCGTGTCTTCGCGCCTTCGGGTCTTCGTGTTAACGCATCTCGGCGGCGAGGACCTCGCGCAGGAACTCGCCGGTGAAGGATCCCTCCACCTCGGCCACCTGCTCAGGTGTGCCGCAGGCCACGATGCGCCCGCCCCCGTCACCGCCCTCCGGCCCCATGTCGATGATCCAGTCGGCCGTCTTGATCACGTCCAGGTTGTGCTCGATCACCACCACCGTGTTGCCAGCGTCCACCAGGCGATGGAGCACCTGCAGCAGCCGCTGCACATCCGCGAAGTGCAGGCCGGTGGTCGGCTCGTCCAGGATGTAGAGTGTGCGGCCGGTGGCCACGCGGGCCAACTCCTTGGCCAGCTTCACGCGTTGGGCCTCGCCGCCGGAGAGCGTGGTGGCCGGCTGGCCGAGCGCGATATAGTCCAGCCCGACGTCGTGCAGCGTCTGCAGGATGCGGCGGATGCGTGGCAGGTTGTCGAAGAACTCCATCGCCGTCTGCACATCCATCTCCAGCACGTCGGCGATGCTCTTGCCCTTGTACTTCACCTGCAGCGTCTCGCGGTTATAGCGCTTGCCCTTGCAGACGTCGCAGCGCACCCACACATCGGCCAGGAACTGCATGTCGATGCGCTTCTCACCGTTGCCCTCGCACGCCTCGCAGCGCCCGCCCTTGATGTTGAACGAGAAGCGCCCGGCCTGGTAGCCGCGCAGCCGGGCCTCGGGCGTGCTGGCGAACAGCTCGCGGATCAGGTCGAACAGCTTGACGTACGTCGCCGGGTTCGAGCGCGGCGTGCGGCCGATCGGCTGCTGGTCGATGTCGATCACCTTGTCCAGGTGCTCCAACCCGTGGAGCGCGCGGAACGGGCCGGGCTTGAGCTGCGCCTTGTTGAGCCGGTTCGCCAGCGCCGGGTAGAGCGTCTCGGTGATCAGGCTGGACTTGCCGGAGCCGGAGACCCCGGTGACGCACACGAACGTGCCGAGCGGGAAGCGTACTGACACGTCGCGCAGGTTGTTCATCGTCGCGCCTTCGATCGCTAACCACTGAAGCGCTGATGATGATGCGTACGCTGAGTCCTTCGCAGGGCGACCGCGGCCTCTCCGGTCACTGAGCGATGCCACGAGACCGCCCGCGATCCGCCCTCCCTCAGCGCCCTCAGCCCCCTCAGCACGCTCAGCGATCCGCCCTCCCTCAGCGCCCTCAGCGATCCGCCGTCGCTTCGGCACCGCGATCTCCAGCCGGCCAGAGAGGTACGCGCCGGTCTGCGACTCGCGCACCAGTGCCACGGCCTCTGGCGGGCCGGCGGCCACCACCTGGCCGCCCTTGACCCCCGCGCCCGGCCCGAAGTCGATGAGATAGTCGGCCGCCTGCATCGTCTCAAGGTCGTGCTCGACGACGATCACCGTGTTGCCCAGGTCCCGCAGCTTGAGCAGCGTATTGAGCAGCTTGCGGTTATCCCGCTGGTGCAGGCCGATGCTCGGCTCGTCCAGGATGTACATCACGCCCACCAGGCCGCTGCCGATCTGCGAGGCGAGGCGGATGCGCTGCGCCTCGCCGCCGGAGAGTGTCGGCGCGGCGCGGTCCAACGTCAGGTAGTGCAGACCAACGTTGAGCAGGAAGCCGAGCCGCTCGCGGATCTCCTTCAGCACATCGGCGACGATCGCGAGCTGGTACTCCGTCAACCGTTCCGACGAACGACCAACGACCAGCGACGAAGGCTCTTCACGCCCATTCAGGACACCGTGACTGCCGTTCAGGTTCGATCGTTGGTCGTTCGTCGTTGGTCGTTCGTCGCCGGAGAGCGAGAGCGCCCAGGCGTGCGCCTCGGCGATGTTCATGCGCAGCACCTCGCGCACCGAGAGACCACCCACCGTGACCGCCAGGCTCTCGGGGCGCAGGCGCGCACCCTGGCAGGCCGGGCAGGGCTGCTCGCTCATGAAGCTCTGGTAGAACTCGCGGGTGTAGTCGCTCCCAGTCTGCTGGAAGCGGCGGCGGATCTCGTTCGCCAGGCCCTCCCACGGGCGCGTGAACTCCCCGCGCGAGCCGGTGGTCTCATCGCTCCAGGTGAAGCGGATGCGCTCCTTGCCGCTGCCGTAGATGATCGCGTGGCGCGCCCGCTCGCTCAGCGCCTCCCACGGCGTGTCCAGGTCGAAGCCGTAGTGCGCGCCGATCGCCAGCAGGCAGCGGTAGGCCCACGAGTCGCGCTTCTTGCGCAGCTCGCCCCAGTATGGCACCGCGCCCTCGTTGAGCGTCAGCGCGGGGTTCGGCGCCAGCAGGTGCGGGTCCACCTCCAAGCGCGTGCCCAGCCCCGTGCACTCCGGGCAGGCCCCCTGCGGGTTGTTGAACGAGAACATCTGCGGCGCCAGCTCCGGGAACGAGATCCCGCAGTGGGTGCAGGTGTTCTCCTCGCTCATGAGCCACTCTTCGCCCCGACCAACGCCCAACGACGAACGACCAACGTCGCCCCCATCGTGTGCCGGGGCGGTGCCATCGTTCGTCGTGTGTTGTTCGTCGTTCGTCGGCGGGATGCTGATCACCACCAGCCCTTCGCCCACCCGCAGCGCCTGCTCGATGCTGTCCGTCAGGCGGGTGACGAAGGCGCCCCACTCGCTCTGCTCGCCCTGCACGGCCTTGCCGCCGCGGGACCGCGAACCGGGGACCGAGGAGCGGGCGCCATCCCGCTGACGCTCGTCGCTCGTCGCTCGTCGCTCGTCGCTCGGCCGCTCGGGCATCACCAGCCGGTCCACCACCACCTCGATGGTGTGCTTGACCTTCTTGTTGAGCTTGATCTCCTGCGTCAGCTCGTAGATCTGGCCGTCCACCCGCACGCGGGCGAACCCCTCGGCCCTGGCCTCGGCGAAGATGTCCTTGTACTCGCCCTTGCGCTGCGAGACCAGTGGCGCCAGCACCATGAAGCGCGTGCCGGCTGGCAGCTGCAGCACCCGGTTCACCATCTGCTCGGCGCTCTGCGAGCCCACCTCGCGCCCGCACTTGTGGCAGTGCGGCGTGCCGACGCGGGCGTACAGCAGGCGCATGTAGTCGTAGATCTCCGTCACCGTGCCGACGGTGGAGCGCGGGTTCTTCGAGGCGCTCTTTTGCTCGATCGCGATCGCCGGCGATAGCCCGCCGATGAAGTCGACCTTCGGCTTCTCCATCTGGCCGAGGAACTGCCGCGCGTAGGCTGACAGGCTCTCCACGTAGCGGCGCTGCCCCTCGGCGTACAGCGTGTCGAAGGCCAGCGACGACTTGCCCGAGCCGGACACCCCGGTGAGCACCACCAGCCGGTCGCGCGGGATCTCCAGGTCTACGCCCTTCAGGTTGTGCTCGCGGGCGCCCTTGATGACGATCTTGTCCTTCGACATCGGTCGGGTCCTCAGTCTCGCGTACGGCAGACAAAAACGCCGCCGGAGGGCGTATGCTCTTCGGCAGCGTCGCATGTATGAACGGGTGTGCGACCAGTATAGCACCCCGCGGCCACTTCGTCAACTGCTCGGCGTGATAGGGGCAGAGCTTATGCGTTCTCACCACGCCCGGCGGCCGTTGAATTTGTACCACATAACCGGGTCCGTGGTGGCCTCCCACCCTCGGCCACTGAAGCGGCGGGCGAGACTCGGCAAAGCACGCCTGCGCGGGCTGTCCTGCAGGCCGTGCCGGCGGCCTGCGTGAAGGATCGCCCGCGCGTACCCTGCGGGAACGCCTGTGGCGTGCACGCACCGGGCGTGGTTTCAGGGCGGGTGAAGCTCTCCCTGGCCCTTCCCTAAACCCGGCGCTGAAAGCGCACTACCCTCTCGTGTGCAGTGCGCTCGTGAGCCGGATGGTGTAGCCGCCGACCCGCACGGCCGCCCCGGCCTCGCCGCCGGCCGGCACCTCGATCAGCAGCGGCCGGCCGGCCTGCTCCGGCTCGCCCGCCTGCACCCGCGTGCGCCCCTGGCCGGCGCAGCGGATCACCGCGTGGTACGGCGCCACCCCCGGCGCCACAAGCACCAGGTCATTATCCGGCGCGCGGCCCACCCGCAGCCCATGGCTGTCCACCGCCATCGCCCGCTGCATGCCGTCCGGGTAGGTGATGAGGACGGTTGCGCCTGGCATCGCCGCTCCCCACTCTGGTGTGCGATATGGCACTGAAATCGTACGCTCTATGTAAGTAAACGCCGCCGACCCCAGATTCGTCACCCGTCGCAAGGTGCGATTTGTCTCGGACGTTGGGCGGAATCCGCTGTGGTACAATCGAAGCGGCGCTGAAGCTCGGGGAGGGTCAGGAAGGGCGCCCTCCCTGACCCCACCCTTCATCTGGCAGAGAACATCGATGCCCTACTCACGCCAGCTCGTCGCCCGGGCGCTCGTCGGCTCGCCGCTGCGCCAGCCGCTGTTCGGCTGCCTGTTCTGGGCCGGCATGCTGCTGCTGCTCGGCCTGGCCTTCCTCGGCCACCTGACGCTGTGGGTGTTCCAGCCGCTGCAGGCCAGCGCCACCTTCGCCGCCGCGGCCCTGCTCGGGACACTCGCCTCGCTGCCGGTGATGGCGCTGCTGTGGTACCTGGACCGGCGCGAGCGCGAGTCGCTCTGGCTGTTCGGCGGGGCGGTGCTGTGGGGCGCGGCGATCAGCACCGGCGTCTCGGCCATCCTCAACGCCCTCGGCTTCGGCTTCATCGCCATCGGCCTGGAGGTGGCCGGCGGGCTGGACGCCGAGACCGCCGCAGAGTTGCTGGCGGCCGCGCTGGTGGCGCCGCCGGTGGAGGAGATGGCCAAGGGCCTGGCGCTGCTGGTGCTGTTCTGGTTTCTGCGCGCCGAGTTCGACAACGTGCGCGACGGGATCATCTACGGCGGGTTGGTGGGGGTGGGCTTCAATATCGCCGAGTACGCGCTCTACGTGATGCAGGGCTACCTGGAGAGTGGCAGGGCGCCCTTCGCCGAGCAGTTCGCCGGCCGGTTTGTGTTCCTGGGGCTCAACGGCCACATGCTGTGGGCCGCGCTCACCGGCGCCGGCGTCGGCCTGGCGCGCCAGACACAGCGCGGCTGCCTGCGCCTGGCCGCGCCCATGGGCGGCTACAGCGTGGCCACGCTGGCGCACGCGCTGAACAACTCGGTCGGCATCTTCGCGCTGGCGTTCTTCCTCTACCTCTTCGGCTTCGACATCGAGGGCGGCCTGGCGGCGGTGCCGGCCCCGGCGCTCTGGGGCGCGGCGGCGCTGATGAACATCCTGGTGCAGGGCTTTCCCTACATCCTGCTGCTGGTGCTGCTGTGGCTCAGCGCCCGCTGGGAGCGCGATGTGATCCGCATGTACCTGGCGGACGAGGTCGGCGGCAGCGTGACCGCCGAGGAGTATGAGTGCATCGCCCGCGACCGGCGCTTCGGCGACGCGCGCCGCGTCCGTGGGGTGGCGGCCCGCATCGCCAACGCCCAGAATGAGTTGGCCTTCCGCAAGTGGCACGTGGCGCGCGAGGGCGGCGACCCGAACGCTGACCCGTTGGTGGC
Source organism: Roseiflexaceae bacterium (assembly GCA_035559635.1). Classification (GTDB taxonomy): domain Bacteria; phylum Chloroflexota; class Chloroflexia; order Chloroflexales; family Roseiflexaceae; genus CALJIC01. Next base: position 2,053 of record DATMBA010000381.1, on the reverse strand, counting down.
CGCCTGGCGCCAGGACATCGCCATGTTGCGGGATCGCTGAGGCGCTGAGGGGAATGAGGCGCTGAGTTCCGGCCGCTGCGGCCTCGCACCCCGCCCGCAGCACCGGCACCCGCTCAGCGCCAGCACGCACTCAGCGCCTCAGCGGTCCTGGTGGCGCGGTTCTTGCACTAGCTCCACCGGCTCAGTAGCAAGCCGGAAGGAGGCCGCCATGACGCCGTGCGCGATCTACCTGCGCACCTCAGTGGAGGAGAGCCGCGGGGAGTTCTCGATGGTGAACGACCTGGACCTGTGCCGGGCGCACGCCGCCGCCCGCGGCTACACGATCGTCGGCGAGTTCAACGACGTTCGCTCCACTGGCACGCTCGACCGGCCGGGCCTCACCGCGCTGCGCCAGGCGCTCGCCGCCCACCAGGGCGGCGTCATGGTCATCCCGCGCGAAGCGGCGCTCGCGCCCGAGGAGGCCGGCCGGCGCCTGGTGGCCGAGGCGCTCGCGCAGGAGCGCATCAGCGTGGAGGTGGCCCGGCCCCTCGCCGACCGCGCCGCTGCAGCCTAAGCCTGCCCTGCGAACCACGAAGGCACGCTAGCCTCAATACCTTTCAAATACGGGAGGCGTGGCGGGCGAAGCCCTCCACATCCTCCCCCGGTGGGGGTGTGGGGGCGGATGCGCCGCCCCCACACCCCCACGGTGCGGGCAGCGCCCGCGTATTTGAAAAGTATTGAGGCTAGATCCGCTCGGCCACCGCCGCGCCGACCTCCGCCGTGCTGCGCACCGCCTCGCCGGGGGAGGCGACATCCCCGGTGACGAAGCCGGCGTCCAGCGCCTGCGCCACCGCCGCCTCTACCGCGCGCGCCTCGGCCTCCAGCCCCAGCGAGTGGCGTAGCAGCAGCGCCACGCTCAGGATCGTCGCCAGCGGGTTCGCCACGCCTTTCCCCGCGATGTCCGGCGCCGAGCCGTGGATCGGCTCGTACAGGCCCAGGCGGGTCGACGAAGGACGAACGATGAACGATGAACGACCGTCCTCGGTGCCGTGCTGGCTATCGTCGTTGGTCGTTGGTCGTTGGTCGTTGGCCGCTCCCAGCGAAGCTGAAGGCAGCATCCCCATCGAGCCGGCCAGCATCGAGGCCTCGTCGGTCAGGATGTCACCGAACATGTTCTCGGTGACGATCACGTCGAAGTCGGCCGGGCGGCGGATCAGGTGCATAGCGCAGGCGTCCACCAGTTGGTGTTCGAGCTGCACGTCGGGGAACTCCTCGCGCATCACGCGGGTGGTGACGCTGCGCCACAGGCGGCTGGTCTCCAGCACGTTGGCCTTGTCCACCGAGGTGAGCTTGCCGCGCCGCCCGCGGGCCAGCTGCGCCGCCGTCCGCACGATGCGCTCGATCTCCGAGGTCGTGTAGACACAGGTGTCCACCGCGCGCTCCTCGGCGCGCCGCTCACTCTCGGCGGGGGCGCGCCCGGCCGCGCGGATCGGCTCGCCAACCTTCGGCCACTCGCGCCAGTCGATCGTCTCGCGCTTCTTCTCGCCGAAGTAGATCCCGCCCGTCAACTCGCGCACCACCAGCAGGTCCACCCCCTGCAGCCGCTCGGGGCGCAGCGGCGAGGCCGCTACCAGGCGCGGGTGCAGGCTGACCGGGCGCAGGTTGGCGAACAGCCCGAGCGCCTTGCGGATGCCAAGCAGCCCTTGCTCCGGACGCACCTTCGCCTCCGGGTTATCCCACTTCGGGCCGCCCACCGCGCCCAACAGCACCGCGTCCGACTCGCGGCACAGCCGCAGCGTCTCGTCCGGCAGCGCCGTGCCGCTGGCGTCGATCGCGCAGCCGCCCAGCAGCGCTTCACGCAGCTCGAACGTGTGGCCGAAGCGCGCCGCCACCGCCCGCAGCACCCGCGCGCCCTCGGCCGTCACCTCCGGGCCGATCCCGTCGCCGGGGAGTATAGTGATAGTTGCTCGCATACGTCTCTCGATATCAACACGAAGGCCCGAAGTGGTGCTACTAGTCCGTCAGAGCTACGCTGACGGATAGGGGAGGGGCCAGGGGAGGGCCAAGCCCTCCC
>DATMBA010000380.1:0-1924 GCA_035559635.1 Roseiflexaceae bacterium | reverse complement strand
GGGAGGGCTTTGCCCTCCCCTGCAACCCCACCCGCTCCGGGGTATCCGGAGCGGCACTTAGTGCCTATCCGACTATCTTTGGGAGGGAGCAGGGGAGGGCTTTGCCCTCCCCTGCAACCCCACCCTATCCGGGTAATCCGGATAGGCTCTTATTCGGGGCGCGTGCGCGCCAGCGGGAAGAGCGTGAGAAAGAGCCGGTAGCCCTGGCGCTCCACGGCGTCTGTGTCCTCTTCCGCGGCCAGGAACTCGTCCGCCAGCGCCGAGAGCCGGGCGTAGAACTCGGCGGCGCGCTCCGGCGCCACCCGCGCCACCTTCCATGCCAGCAGCAGCCGCTCCTGCGGCGGGGCCTCGTCCCCGCGGATGGCGCCCGCCTCGTAACTCTGCGCCAGCTGGTTGCGCGTCGTGTCGAATATCAGCGCAACGGCGGGCGGGAGCGCGTCGCCGGGGCGTGCGGCGGACGCGAAGACGGACTTGTCGAACTCGAAGAGGTAGGCCGTCGCGCGGTACTGCTTCTCGATGATGCCGGAGACCACGCGCGTGCGGACCACGCGGATCAGGCCGTGGCGCTCCATCAGGTTCAGGTGGTAGTACAGCTGCTTGGCGGAAAGCCCTAGCCGGGTGGCCAACTCCTTGGCGGTGAGTGGCTCGGCCCGCAGCCTGTCTAAAATGCGCCCGCGCAGCGCATCCGAGAGGACGCGTAGCGTCTCCAGCTCCGTGACGCGCAGCGTGGCGGCCGGCTCGTACGTCGATTGCTCGTCCATGGTGACCGCCCATCGAAAGCAAGACATCCAAATTAGTTTGGATGTCCAAAAGTATACAACGCCTGTCAAGCCCCTGGACGACCGTGGTGGGCGCCGAGGCGGCGAGCCCGGTGCGGCCCGCAGCCAGCTGACCGCATGTTTATACGAACGCCTGCGCCGTAGGCATGATGACCAACTCCGGCACGTGCGCGCGCGGCGGCAGGCCGGCCACGAACAGCGCCGCCGCCGCCACGTCTTCCGGCTGCAGCATACGCGCGCGGTGCTCGTCGGTCACGGGCGTGGGGCGCTGCGCCAGCAGCGGCGTGTCGATCTCGCCGGGAGAGATCACCGAGGTGCGGATGCCGTTGGCAGCCTCCTCCTGGCCCACCACGCGTGTCAGCGCCGCGAGCGCCGACTTGGCCGCGCTGTAGGCCGCCCCGCCCAGCGAGCTTGGGCGCAGGCCCGAGGTGGAGGAGATGCTGATGATCAGCCCCTCCCGCCGGGCGCGCATCAGCGGCAGCACGGCGTGGATCATGTTGAACGCGCCGGTGGCGTTGATCTCCATCAGCGCGTCCCAATCCTCCGGCGCCAGCACCTCCACCCGGCGGTTGCGGATGTTGACGCCGGCATTGTTCACCAAGATGTCCACGCCGCCGAAGTCCTGTGCCACCCCCTCCACCACCGCCCGCACCTGCGCCCGGTCGCTCACGTCCAGTGCGGCCCAGCGCAGCGGGCGTGGCGCGGCGATCGCCGCGGCCGCCGCCCGCAGCTGCGCCTCGCGCCGCCCGCCGATCACCACCTGCGCGCCCTCCCGCGCGAACGCTCGCGCGATCGCCGCCCCTACGCCCGACCCGCCGCCCGTGATGATAGCGACCTTGCCGTCCAGTATCATTGTGGCGCCCCTCGTTCTCTGATCCGTGCGCTGCTCCCGTACCAGCTGCGGCCTATGATAGCGCATGTTTCAGAGCTTGTTTGAAAAGCCTCCTGGCTAGGGCGCGGGGGCCTATGGTCCCCGCATCTCCCCCGCCCGCCGCACAGCGACGGGCGGGCGGGGGATGGGTGAGGGGTGAAACCCTCACGCTCCCCGTTTCAAACAGGCTCTCAGCCTCCCACACTCACATCCCTCCCTGCAACGCTCCCACGAAACCGAAGGCGAGGGGGAGGGGTCAGGGGAGGGCTTCGCC
>DATMBA010000379.1:0-3365 GCA_035559635.1 Roseiflexaceae bacterium | reverse complement strand
GGGCGCGCTCGGCCGGGTCGATCCGCCAGTAGCGCGAGCCGTCGCGCTCACGGCCGAGGAACATCCGGTCGTACAGCTCGCGCCGGATGGTCACGTAGTCGTCGTACGACAGGTGGCGGGCGATGATGTCGTTGACTTCCTTCTCGCTATAGGTGCGGCCCAACTCGAACCGCTCCGTCAGGTACTCCAGCACCATGAGTTGGTCGCGCGTGCGGGTAGGGAACATGGTGATGCGGCCGCGGCGGTCCATGAAGCGCCGCAGGTCGCCGGCCTCCTGGCGCGCGTCCGGCTCCTCTAGTGGCTGGCCTGCGAAGAGTTGCTTGAGCGCACGGTAGGTCATGTCGAACTGCGCCGTGCTGAGTTGGTAGCGCTTGCTGGCTCCCTCGCCGCGCCGCTCCACCAGGTACGGCGCCAGGCCGCGCAGATGCCGCGAGGTGGTGGGTTGGGTCAGCTCCAGCCGCTCCTGGATCTCCTGGGCGGTCAACTCGTCCCGCTCGGCGAACAGCTCTAGAATGCGCAGGCGCGTCTCGTCGGCCAGGGACTCCAGCCGCAGCAGCAGCTCCCGCCGCCCGATGGGCGCCTGGCGCCCTAGCACCGCGAAGTTGCGCGGCGCGTGGAAGAACAGCCAGAGCGTGCCGTCCTGATACAGGCGCGTGACGTGGCGCCCAGTGTGGGGCGAGGGCACGAAGATGATGTGCTGCACCGGCCCGCGCTGCGCTGCGACCGACTCTACCAGCTCGGCGCCGGCGAAAGCGCGCAGGTTCTCCAGCGTGGTGGCGGTGTTCGTGCGCAGGTGGTACATGAAGCCCCGCACCTCCGAGTCGAGCTGCTTGAAGGCGCGCGCCCACTCCGCGGCCAGGTGCTGCTCCCACATGGTGCGCAGGTGCGCCACCGCCGCCTCGCGCAACCGCGCAGGCTCGCGGAGCAGTGCGTGGGCCTCCTGAAGCAGCGCCGCGTCCGGCGGCTCGTCTGGCGCGAGTTGCGCCACGTGCGCCGCGAAGGCCTGCGGGTCGGCGAGCACAGCCTGGCTGACAGCTGCCGGCGGTTGGCCGGCGTGGGCTGCCCCCAACAGGTGGTGGAGCGCCCGGTCGCGCAGCGCCTTCGGCGGCTGGGCGGCCAGGGCGTCCAGGTAGGCCGGGAAGTCCGGCCAGTCGCCGGCGTAGATGAGCGCCCCGCCGAGCACATCCAGCAGCAGGCGGTTGGCGCGCGCCTCAGCGGGCGCCAGTGCGAACGCTGTCCGCGTCACCCAGCTGTCCAGCGCGGGCAGCTGGCTGGCGCGGTTGATCAGCGCCAGGCTGTTGAGCGCATTGAGCGCCGGCTCGGGCGCCAGGCTCACCGGCGGCTGCGCCGGCGCGGCGGTGCAAAAGGGGCCGAGCGACATATGATACCTCCACGTAACTCCTATTAATTATGCGAATATCTGCATAATCAAATGAGGGGAGTATACCTTGCGCCCGCCGGGATGTCAAGAGGGATACATACACAGGGTGCGACGATGAGTCGTGCGGGCGCCGGCCACGCGGTGGCTGATGCATGTGAGGATTCAAGTGGGTAGCTGGCGCGGCACCACGCTTGGCGGGTCAACCCGCGGGCGGGCTTGGCAGGGTATAGCCCGCCGTTTCAGCGGCTAGGCGTGGGAGGGCGCGACGGACCCGTTTTATACATCAGCCGCGGGAGCCTATGCAACGATTGCCTACAGGCCGCGCAGACGGCCTGTGCAATGGATCGCCCGCCCGTTCACGGGCCGGGTGTGGCGCCACACCCGCACGACATGAGTCGCAGCCGCATACACGAAGCCGGCCTGGCAAGCGTAGTGCTCGCCAGGCCGGCCTCGTGGCCCACGCGCTGCCGTCTTGCGTGCTAGGTGCCGGGCGTCCGGCGCTCGATGAGCAGGCGGATGGCCGTGCGCTCTTCACCGGCGATGATCACATCGGTGAATGAGGGGGTGCAGATCAGATCGATGGCCTCGTCGCGCAGGTAGCTGCGGGCGATGGCGATCGCTTTGATCGCCTGGTTGGTGGCGCCGGCGCCCACCGACTGCACCTCCGCCACCCCGCTGTCGCGGATCACGCCGGCGATCGCACCGGCGACGGCGTTCGGCCGCGACTGCGCGGAGACCTTCAGCACTTCAACCGCCCGCTGTTGCTGCGTCGCCCCGCCGCTGGCCGGCGCGCCGACGGCGCGGTCGAGGAGCGTGTTGTTGGTTGTCTGAGACATGCGGTCCTCCTTTGGTGTGTCTGGGCTTGTTCGGCTGTGAGCCGTCGCTGTCGCGCTGGCCTTTCTCTCAACAAAGCTTCGCACAGGATGGCACCGGATGTAGCAAATAATGTGCCAGTCAGCGGGCAAAACGAAGCGGGGAGGCTACGCCTCCCCGCTTCCACCGCCCCACGCGTCAGCGCGCCAGCACGTACTGCATCGCGGCCGCCTGGCGCACCAGACCCTTCAACTCCAGCACCGCCAGCGTGCCGGACACCTGGGCGATCGGGAGGTTCAACAGCCGCGCGAGCGCGTCGGCGTGCTGCGGCTCGTAGCTCACTAGCGCCAGCACGGCCGCCTCGGTGGGATCCTCGGGGAGGGCGGCGCGCACCTCCTGCTGGCTGGCCGCGCGGCTCATGTTCAGGGCGTCCAGGATATCTTGTGCGGCGAGCACCAGCCCGGCGCCGTTGCGGATAAGGCGGTTGGTGCCCTCGCTCATGCGCGAGAAGATGCTCCCCGGCACGGCGAACACCTCGCGACCCTGATCGAGCGCGTACTCCACGGTGATCAGTGCGCCGCTCTCCGGCCCGGCCTCCACCACCACCACGCCGCGCGCCAGCCCGCTGATCAGGCGGTTGCGCACGGGGAAGAACTGCGGTATGGGGCGGGTGCCGAGCGGGAACTCGCTGACGAGCGCGCCAGCGGCGGCGATGCGCTCGGCCAGGGCGCGGTTGCGCTCGGGGTAGACCATGTCCGCGCCGCAGGGCAGCACGGCCAGCGTGCGTCCGCCCGCGTCCAGCGCCGCCTGATGGGCCAGGGTGTCCACGCCGATCGCCAGCCCGGAGACCACCGTCACGCCGGAGCCGGCCAGGTCGGCGGCCAGGCGGCGGGCGGCCTCGCGGCCATAGGTGGTGGGCGAGCGGGTGCCCACCACCGCCACTGCCCAGGCGTCGGCCTGGCTGAGTTGGCCGCGCACGAAGATCACCGGCGGGGCGAGCGGGATGTGCGCCAGGTTTTCCGGGTAGTCCGGGTGCTCGCGGGTGAGCGCGCGCAGGCCGGCGCGGTCCACTCGCTCCAGCTCGTCGTCCAGGTCGATCGTGCGGCGCGCGGCCACCAGGGCCTCGATGGCCTTCGGGTCCAGCCCGGCAGCCATCAACTCGCCCGGCGCG
>DATMBA010000378.1:0-1587 GCA_035559635.1 Roseiflexaceae bacterium | reverse complement strand
CCTCCCCTGCCCCCTCCCAACGATAGTCGGATAGGCACTAAGTGGTGCATCCGGCACGTGTGTTGACACACACCTGCCGGAAGGGGTGGGAGTGAGAGAGGGCTACGCCCTCCCTCGCCCTCCCCCTTCTTTCAAGGGACTTACCGGATCAACCACTAAGGGATCCGGGATCACTGAAACGCTGAATGAGGTGCGGCCGCTGAGGGGGGCAATGACAATCTTCCTGCACCACGCCAGCACCATCACTTCCGTCAGCGCCCCCTGGCGTGCCGAGCGAGGTGAGGGCGCGCTGCGCACCACCCGAGCCATCGCGCATAGAATCAGCCTGTCACTTCCTTCAGCGCCTCAGCGATTCCGGTCTCCTTGGATCTCCCCTACAGCGTCACAGTCCTGCCCGTCCGCGCAGCCTCGTAGAACGCCAGGCAGGCGGCCAGGTTGGCGCGGCCGTCCTCGACGGTGGCGATCGGCGGCACCTCGCCGCGCAGGTGGTCCACCAGATGCTCCACCACCCCGGCGTGCCCGCGGCCGAGCAACTCCAGCGCCATCCAGCCCTCGTGCCCGAAGTTGCCGCGCACCGAGACCCGGCCCCACGAAGAGGTGTCCTCGCAGATCGCCCCGGCGCTGCCGATGATCTCACGCCGGCTGAAGCCGTAGCCGCGGTCAGCGGTCCAGGTGTCCTCGATCAGCGCGGTGAGGCCGCCGGCGAGGGTGAAGATCGCCACGCCGTAGTCCTCCATCCCCAGGTCGGGGTAGCGCTTGTTAGCCACCACGCCCGAGACGCTCACCGGGGCGCTGTCGAACAGCCAGCGGATGGTGTCCACCTCATAGATCGCGTGGTCGATCCAGGCGCCGCCGGGCACGCGGGCCGGCTCGGTCCACCAACCGGTCTCAGTGCTGCCGGGCCAGGCCTGGGGCAGGCTGCTGTTGAGCGTGTGGGTGAAGCGCAGCGGCTGGCCGATGCGCCCCTCGGCGATCCATTGCTTGAGGCGGCGCCGGTCCGGGGTAAGCCGGCCGAGACACTCGAGCGGGAAGAGCAGTACCCCGGCGGCGCGCACCGTCTGCACGATCAGGTCGGCGCCGGCCATGTCCAGCGCCATGGGCTTGACGCTGATGATATGTTTGCCGAGGGCCGCGGCCTCGCGCACCAGGGCGAGGTTGCGATCGGTGCTGGTGAGCGTCGCCACCACCTGCACGTCGGGATGGTCGAGGGCCGTGCGGTAGTCCGTAGTCCAGCGTCCGGCGCCATAGGTCTCGGCCGTCCAGCGCGCGCGGCGCTCATCGGGGTCCGCCACAGCCACCAGGCGCGCCCGGGGGCTCTCCGCGATCTGCCGGGCCAGGTCATGGGCGGCGTACCAGTGGTCGAGGCCCAGCAGGGCCACACCTAGCGTATCCACAGTGGCTCCTCTCTGCGCTGCTGCAGGGCGAATGCGCCCCGCGAGGTCCATTGTACTGCGATTTTTATGCGGTCCAGCCGCGTGCGGCGCTTGGGAAACCCGCTGAAGAATTTTTACCACATAGTATCAGCTGCGGGCTTCACCCCGCGCGTGGCACGCCCCCCGCGGACGTGGCGGGGGCCTCCTCCGCGGT
>DATMBA010000377.1:0-3876 GCA_035559635.1 Roseiflexaceae bacterium | reverse complement strand
TGTGATCTCAGTCTGTTCTCGCTGGGCTTGCGGCTGCTGGCGTATTGTTTGCGTCATCGACGGACCATCCCACCTGGATTACCAATACAGCTGATCCCGGCACTACAGCACCCGCTCAAAAGTTCTGTACGGTAGTCAATGCCGGTGTTGTAAAACATATTTTCCGCTTGTGGCTTACCTCCCACACCTCGACCCTCACAACGCCGAGATACGGAGAATCAGCCAGCACGGAGCCTTCGCGGGCACCGCTTCTGGGGCGCGTCCTCGCAGACGGGGCGTCACACGTGACGCCTTCGCAGCACGCGCGCCGAACGCAGCGCGCCACCACCTCCGCGAAGTACCGCTACCCGAACCGCCGGCGTCGAGGTGAGCCGCGGACAACCAAACCAGATCGTTTTGGAGGCCTTTTCATGAATGTGTATCCCGGCAACATGGACCAGGATACTGAGGACGTCGACTGGACGCAGCTTCTGGATGACTACGACTACGCCCGGCCGCAGCGCGGCGAGGTGCGCGAGGGCGTGGTGATGAAGATCGAGGATGACAGCATCCTCGTCTCGATCGGCACCAAGCGCGAGGGCATCATCCCGCAGCAGGACCTGCGCCAGATGGGCGAGAGCTTCGTCAGCGCCCTGAAGGTCGGCGACCCGATCCAGGTCTATGTGCAGGACCCGGAGAACCGCGAGGGCGAGCTGATCCTGTCGCTCACCATGGTCCAGGTCGCGCGCGATTGGGAGGAGGCCGCGCGGCTCAGCGCCGAGGGCGGCATCGTCCAGGGCCAGGTGATCGGCTACAACAAGGGCGGCCTGCTGGTGCAGTTCAACCGCATCCGCGGCTTCGTGCCAGCCTCGCAGGTGGCGCAGCTCCACGGGCGCACCGCCGCCGAGGAGCGCCAGCAGGCGCTGCAGCGCATGGTCGGCCAGACGATCCCGCTCAAGGTGATCGAGGTGGACCGCGAGCGCAACCGCCTGGTGCTCTCCGAGCGGAGCGCCACGCAGGAGTGGCGCAAGGCGCAGAAGCAGCGCCTGCTCACCGAGCTGCAGCCGGGGGACATCCTCACGGGCCGCGTCAACCAACTCACCAACTTCGGCGCGTTCATCGACCTGGGCGGCGCCGACGGGCTGGCGCACATCTCTGAGCTCTCCTGGCAGCGGGTCAACCACCCGCGCGAGGTGCTCTCGCCCGGCCAGGAGGTGAAGGTGATGGTGGTGGAGATCGACCCGGAGCGCGAGCGCATCGGCCTCTCCATCCGCCGCCTGCAGGCCAACCCGTGGGAGACGATCGACCAGCGCTACAGCCTCGGCCAGCTCGTCTCGGGCCCGGTCACCAATGTGGCGCCCTTCGGCGCATTCGTCCAGATCGAGGAGGCGGTCGAGGGCCTCATCCACGCCAGCGAGCTGGACGCGGACCCGCAGGTCCAGCCACGGGACCTGCTGCAGCCCGGCCAGATCGTTACGGCCAAGATCATCAGCCTGGATAAGCAGCGCCAGCGGATGGGCCTCAGCCTGCGCCGCGTCAGCGCCGAGGAGCCGTCCAAGGCCGCCGCGTCCGAAGACCAGGCGTAACGCGCTCGCCCGCTGAGACAAAGCACGAAGGCACGAAGGTGTGAACCTCTCGTGCCTTCGTGTCTTTGTGTCTTCGCGGTTATTCGGCCTTCTTCACCGCATGCCCGCCGAACCCCTTGCGCATGGCGGCCAGCACCTTGGCGGCGAAGGACTCCTCCTGGCGCGAGTGGAAACGCTCGAACAGCGAGTGCGTGATCACCGGCGCCGGCACGTCCAGCTCGATGGCGGTCTGGATGGTCCAGCGCCCCTCGCCGCTGTCCTCCACGTAGCCGCGGATGCTCGCCAGGTCCGGGTCCTCCGCCAGCGCGGCCTCGGTCAACTCCAGCAGCCACGAGCGCACGACGCTGCCGTGGTTCCACAGCTTCGCGATGGCATGCAGGTCCAGGCCGAACTCTGCCTTGGCGCGCATGATCTCGAAGCCCTCGGCGTAGGCCTGCATCATGCCGTACTCCACGCCGTTGTGCACCATCTTGACGAAGTGGCCGCTGCCCACCGGCCCGCAGTGCAGGTAGCCGTCCTCCGGCGCCAAGTCGCGGAAGGCTTGCTCGAGCGGACGCACCACCTCGGGCGCGCCGCCGACCATAATCGCGAAGCCGTTCTCCAGCCCCCAGATCCCGCCCGAGGTGCCCTGATCCACGTAGGTGAGGCCGCGCGCGGCGAGCGCCTCGGCGCGCCGCATGTCGTCCTTGTAGAAGGTGTTGCCGCCGTCGACGATCGTGTCGCCAGGGGCCAGCAGCGGCGCCAGGTCGTCGATCGCCCGGTCGGTCACACCGCCGGCCGGCAGCATGATCCAGATCGCCCGCGGCGCCGGCAGCGCGGCCACCAACTCGGCGTAGCTGTACGCGCCCACCGCGCCGTCCGCCTCCAGTTCCTTGATCGGGCCGTGGCTGCGGTTCGTCACCACCACGCGGTGCCCGCGCCGTAGCCAGCGCCGCGCCATCCCGGCGCCCATCCGCCCCAGGCCGATCAGTCCGATGTCCATGCGTTTCTCCTTCTCTCAGATGGCTGTGCCAGGCCACTACGGATACAAAGGGGGTCTTTTGCGAGGGGCGCCCCCTCGCGCTCCCCCCTTTGGGAGGGGAAAGTGGTGTCTGTGCGCGGGGCCACCCCGCGCTCCCCGTTTGCGAGGGACGACCCCGCGCGCTCCCCTTTGTGCGGGGCGACCCTTCGCGCTCCCCCCTTTGGGAGGGGAAAGTGGTGCCTTCGAAGGGTGACCCTCTCACGCTCCCCTCGATCGACGGCTGATTATACCGTATGCGGCAGTAAGGCCGCTGTGATACCCGCCGCAGGCTCCCCTGGGGCAGGCCCTATCCCTATCCGCCGGGCGTATCCGTTCTCGTTGCGCCCGGCGGCTGACGGTCTTTTCCTCATCGATCGGGTACGTGGCGCCGTCCACGCCCGGCCGCTGAAGCGGCGGGCTATCCCCTGCGAAGCCCGCCGCCGCGGGCTGTCCTGCAGGCCGCGCCGGCGGCCTTCGTGAAGGATAGCCCGCCGGGACCAGCGGGCACCCCACGGGCCAGGCGTGGTGCGGCGCCCAGAACGCATACACCCTATCCCTATCCGCTGGCGCGTTGACGGGCGGCATAGCGCGTGCTATCCTGATCGCCGGAGTCCGGCCGCGCCGCGGCCACTACAAGGATCGCCTTGCATGACCGAGACGAACGGCGCCGCGCTGGACCAGGCGCTCCAGCGCTTTGGTGATGACCTGTACCGGCTGGCGGTGTTGCTGGCGCCCGACGCTTCTCGGGCCTCGGCAGCGCTGCTGCGGGCGGCCCGGCGGCTGGCGGCCTCCCCAGATGTGCCGGACGAGCGGCGGGCGGTGGAGGCGCTGGTGGCGGCGCTGCCCGCCGAGCGCGCCCGCCCACGCCGCCTCCCCAGCTGGGCGTACCCCGCCGGCCCACGCGCCAGCGATGGGGAGTTGCTCCGTGCGCTCGCCCGCCTGCCCCACCGTCAGCGCCTGGCGCTCGGCCTCGCCGCGCTGCGCTCGTTCGAGGGACTCGCTGCCACAGAGGGCATAGAGACCACAGAGGAAGATCGGGGCACGATGGCGTCCGCCGTCGCCCGCAGCGGTTCAGCGGCCCCAACCTCTCCCCCCGCTGCGCCCGCTGTGCGCTCTATGGCGGAAGACCGCCGCGACGCGCTGCTGGCGCTGGCGCCCCACGCGCTGCCGGAGGCCGACCTGGCGCTGCTGGCGGACGCTGAGGCGCCCGAGGAGTGCCGTGCGGCGCGCGCCGCCCTGCTGTTGGACGACGCGCGGACCCACGCGGACCCGGCCATCCGCGGCCACCTGGCGCTGTGCGCCGGCTGCCGG
>DATMBA010000376.1:0-2218 GCA_035559635.1 Roseiflexaceae bacterium | reverse complement strand
GGCGAAGCCTCCCCACGCCCCTCCAGCGGGAGTTGGCGGGCGAGCGCGTCCCACGCGCGTTTCCCAACGGCACCGTGGTCAGATGCAGACCAATGGTAGCACGCGTGCGGAGGGAGCCACCGCGGCCAGGTGCACCGCCTGCGCCGCTTCCCCTTATGCCCCCGGCGCCCGCGCCGGCCGGACCTTCGGCAGGAAGACCACCGGCCAGGGGCTGGGCATCTCGCCCACCGGCACATCGATCACCGTGGGACCATCGGCGGCGAACCCGCGCCGCAGCGCCGCCCCCAACTCCTCCGGCGTGTGCGCGCGCAGCCCCTGGGCACCGAACGACTCGGCCAGCTTCACGAAGTCCGGGTTCACCAACTCGCTGGCGATCACCCGCCCGCCATAGCGCTCCTTCTGCGTCCGCAGCACGTTGCCGTAGGCACCGTCGTTGAACACCACCGTCACTGTGGCGATGCGGTGCTGCACTGCGGTGGCCAACTCCTGCACCGTGAACATGAAGCCGCCGTCGCCCGTGACCGAGAGCACCGCCCGGTCCGGGTTGGCCACCTTGACTCCGAGCGCGGTGGCGAAGCCCCAGCCAAGCGTGCCCTGGTAGCCGGTGGAGACGAAGGTGCGCGGGCGGTAGATGGGCAGGGCGAAGCGGCTGATGTAGCTGACCTGCGTCATCTCCTCCACGAAGAAGCCGTCCTCGGGCAACTCCCGGCGGATGACCTTCAGGAACGACAGCTGCGGCTCGAGGAAGGCGCAGCGCCCGGTCACCTCGGCGCGCAGCGCGTCCAACTCCTCGTGGCGGGAGGGGCGCGGGGTGTTGTAGCGCCCGAGCGCCTCCAGCAGCGCCGGCAGCGCGTCCTGGCTGCGCGCCACGATCCCCACCGTCGGTGGGGCGACGCGGGCGTGCTCGGCCGGATCGATGTCGATGCGGATCACCTGCAGATCGTCGTCCCAGCCCCAGTTCATGAGCGGCGCCTGCAGGCGCGTGCCCACCGCCAGCACCACGTCGGCCCGTGGCCAGAGCAGGTGCGCCTCCGGCGGGCGCAGGCTGAGCGGGTGGCGGCTGCTGAGCACGCCGTGCCCCGAGCGGCTGGAGACCACCGGCGCCTGTAGGGCCTCCGCCAGCAGGCGCACCTCCTCGGCGGCGTCCACCGCGCCGCTGCCCACGAAGATCATGGGCTGCCGGGCACGGCCGAGCAACTGCGCGGCGCGGTCGATCGCCTCCGGATCCACCGGTGGGAAGCGCACTTCCGGGACGGACGCCGCCAGGTTCACCTCGGTGCTCGTGGCCAGCACATCGGGCGGCACCTCCAGGCCCACCGGCCGCGGCCGCCCGCTGCGCAGCTGCCGGAAGGCCTCGGCCACCAACTCGGGCGCCTCAGCAGGGGCACCAATGCGCGCCGCCCACTTGGTGAGCGAGCGCAGCACCCCTAGCTGGTCCGGGATCTCGTGCAGCAGCCCGTAGCCGCGCCCGATGCTCGCCGAGGGGATCTGCCCGGTGAGGCACAACACGCGGGCGTTGGTGCTGTAGGCCGTGGCCAGCGCCGCGGTGGTGTTGAGCAGCCCTGGGCCGGGCACGACGTTGTACACCCCCACGCCGCCGGTGGAAAGCGCTGCGCCGAGCGCCATGTAGGCCGCGCCCTGCTCGTGGCGGGTGTGGATCAGGCGCACGGCGTCGCCCGCGTCGTACAGCGCGTTGTAGAGGAAATCGTTCTGGACGCCCGGCAGGCCGAAGATCGTGCCCACGCCGTGCGCCAGCAGCGATCGGACGATCGCCTCGCCGCCGGTCAGTTTCGCCATCTGCACCCCTCTTGATCGCCGGCGCGCCCTGCGGCCGCATCCGGCACGGCCGCGCCCGTGACGCCGGCGGGTGCGGCCAGTATACCGCAGGTGCTGGCGCGCCCTGCGCCGGCCGGGCCTGGCAATAGGTGGGCGAGGCAGGCGACGGGTGCGATCATCGGATGGCCGGGACAGGGCAACGTCCGGCCCGCCATCGATGGTCGGCGCACCACAACCCCGTAGGGGCGTAGCAGGTGCCGCCCGCAACAACGTCGTTCGCTCGATGGGTGCACCTGCTACGCCCCCAACCCCCATCACCCGCCGCCGGCAGCGAGGGTGCGCCCCGATCCCCCCACCCCCATCACCCCGCCATCGATGGTCGGCGCACCACAACCCCGTAGGGGCGTAGCAGGTGCCGCCCGCAACAACGTCGTTCGCTCGA
>DATMBA010000375.1:0-7239 GCA_035559635.1 Roseiflexaceae bacterium | reverse complement strand
AACCCCGGCACCAACCCCGGCACCAACCCCGGCGAGCTACGAGCCCGCCGACTGCCGCTTCGACCAGCCGCCCGACGCCCAGGTGGAGTGCGGCTACCTCAGCGTGCCCGAGCGGCGCGACCGGCCGGATAGCCGCACGATCCGGCTGCACGTGGCCGTGTTTAAGAGCACCGCCGCCGACCCCGCGCCCGACCCGGTGGTCTACCTGGAGGGCGGGCCTGGCGGCGACGCCCTCAAGAGCGTGGCGCTCGGCTTCGAGGAGCGCGTCGCGCCCTTCCTGGAACGCGGCGACTTCGTCGTGTTCGACCAGCGCGGCACCGGCTTCTCCGAACCCGCGCTCGACTGCCCCGAGCTAAGCGACCTGAACTACGAGTTGCTCGACGACGACCTGACGATCGCCGAGAGCACCGAGCGCTACGTCGCCACGACCCTCGCCTGCCGCCAGCGCCTCGGCCAGCAGGCCATCGACTTCGGCGCCTACAACAGCGTCGAGAGCGCCGCCGACGTGCGCGACCTGCGCATGGCGCTCGGCTACGACGAGTGGAACCTGTACGGCATCTCCTACGGCACCCGCCTGGCGCTCACCACTCTGCGCGAGCATCCCGAGGGCATCCGCAGCGCCATCCTGGACTCGACCGTGCCGCTGCAGTCCGGCGAGGCCGAGACCCCGGCCAACATCGCCCGCGCCTTCACGACGCTCTTCGACGGCTGCGCGGCCGATCCCGGCTGCCAGGCGGCCTTCCCGGACTTGGAGGGCGCCTTCTACCGGCTGGTGGACCGGCTGAACGAGTCGCCGGTGACCGAGCCGGTGGTGGACCCGCTCAGCGGCCAGCGCTACTCGCTCCTGCTGAACGGCGACTCGCTGTTCGGCGTGCTGGCCCAGGCGCTCTACTCCAGCGACCTGATCCCGCTGCTGCCGTTGGCGATCCGCGCCGGAGAGCAGGGGGTGGACTACAGCCTGCTGGCGCGGCTGGCGATGATCGGCACCATCCAGGGTGAGTTCGTCAGCGAGGGAATGTTCTACTCGGTGCGCTGCCACGAAGAGATCGCCTTCACCACCCCCGCCGAACTGGCCGCCGCGGATGACCCCTTCCCCGAGCTCGGCGGCGCGTTCGACCAGAGCGTCTACGTGGAGATCTGCTCACGGTGGGACGCCGGGGCCGCAGAGCCGGTGGAGAATCAGCCGGTGACGAGCGACATCCCGGCGCTGGTGCTGGCCGGTGAGTACGACCCGGCCACCCCGCCGGAGGACGGCCGCATCGCCGCCCGGACGCTCAGCAACAGCTTCTTCTTCGAGTTCCCGGGGCTCGGCCACGGCGTGAGCGTCGATGGCCCCTGCCCGCAGTCGATCACCCTCGCCTTCCTGGAGAACCCCGGCGTCGAGCCGGATGCCAGCTGCATCGCCGGGCTGAAGGGGCCGGCGTTCGTGCTGCCGGACGCCAGGGTCGACTTGGTGCCCTTCGAGGACGAGCGCGCCGGCATCCGCGGGGTGCGGCCCGAAGGCTGGAGCGAGCGCTCGCCGGGGGTCTACACCCGCCCGAGCGGCGACGTGGCGCTGATTCAGATGCGCCTGCCGGTGGCCCCCGGCGCGGTGGCGCAGACGATGCTCAGGCAGCTCGGCGTCGGCGAGGTCCCCAAGCCGTCCGAGACGTACGAGGCCAACGGCCATAGCTGGACGATCTACCGGCTGGACGATGTCCGGGGCCAACCAGTGGAGATGGGGGTGGCCGAGGAGGGCAGCGGCTCGCTGCTGGTGATGCTGGCGAGCAGTGGTCCCGAGCGCGAGTCGCTCTACGAGAAGGTGTTCCTGCCGGCGCTCGAGGCCCTTGAACCGATCGCGTAGTGCGGGGGTGTCACCCCAGTCGTCCATGCGCTGCGTGCACACCGCCAGATGAACACCGGGTGGGATTTCAGGGGAGGGCCTGGCCCTCCCCTGTCCCTCCCGCAGGGATGTTCATATCAGAGGCACAGCGGGCACAAAGGTCGATCGCGTACCTCTCACTTCTGTGCCCTCTGCGGCAACCACTCGCCTCCGCCTACGGCTCGACGATCAGCGTGCCGTGCATCCCCTCGCCGGTGGCCTTGTCGTAGTGCGGCGCGCAGTAGAAGGTGTACGTCCCCGGCTGCCCGGCCACGAACAATGCCAGGCTGTCCTGGCCGGCGGGCACTGGAGGAGTCCGACCTACCGGACGACGCCGAGGAGCGGCTGGACACGATGGTGCGCACCATCCAGCGGCTGACGGTGTCGCACGAGCCGCTCCTGCGCACCATGATCCGTCTGACGGTGGAGAGCGACCGGCGGCAGGGCGACTATCCGCTTATCCGCTCCGATCCGCTGTCCCCCGATCCGCTGTCCCCCGATCCACTGTCCCCCGATCCGCTGTCCCCCGATCCGCTGTCGCCGCCTACCAGTCCGCCACCGACCCATCGGCGTGCCAGAGCCGCGGCGTCTCCCACGAGCCGTCGTACAGCTTCTCGGCGAGCGCCTCCTCGTCCAACTCGATCCCCAGGCCGGGGCCGGATGGCAGCGCGATGTGCCCGTCCACGATCTCGAACGGCCGCTTCAGGTAGCCGGCGCCGGTTGTCACCTGCTCCTGCACCAGGAAGTTGGGCGTGCAGGCGTCCAGGTGCAGGCTGGCCGCCAGGGCGATCGGCCCGAGCGGGCAGTGCGGTGCGACGGCGGCGTAATAGCACTCGGCCATCGCCGCGATCTTCCTGGCCTCCAGGATGCCGCCGCAGTGCGACAGGTCCGGCTGCAGGATGGCGGCCGCCTGCTTCTCCAGCACCTCGCGGAAGCCCCACTTGGTGAAGAGGCGCTCGCCGGTGGCGATTGGGATGCTGGTGCTGCGCGCCACGGTCACCAGGGCGTCCACGTTCTCCGGCAGCACCGGCTCTTCGATGAACATCGGCTGGTAGGGTTCGAGCGCCCGCGCCAGGCGGATCGACATCGCCGGCGAGCAGCGGCCGTGGAAGTCGATCCCCACGTCCACCTGCGGCCCCACCGCCGCCCGCACCTCGGCGAAGCGGCGCACGTTCTCCTCCACCACCGCTGGCGTGTCCACGATCTGCACCGCACCGGCCAGGCCCACCTTGAGCGCTGTGAACCCCTGCCCGGCGCTCACCTGCGCGCTGGTGATGTACTCCCCGTAGGACTCGCCGCCGACGTGGCCGTAGACCCGGATGCGGTCGCGCACCGCGCCGCCCAGCAACTGATACACCGGCTGGCCGAGCCACTTGCCGGTGATATCCCACAGCGCCTGCTCCACGCCCGACAGGGCGCTGCACAGCACCGGCCCGCCGCGGTAGAACGCGCCGCGGTAGATCGCCTGCCAGTGATGCTCGATGCGCCGCGGGTCCTGGCCCACCAGGTAACGCCCGATCTCATGCACCGCCGCCGCCACCGTCTGCGCGCGCCCCTCGACGATCGGCTCGCCCAGCCCGACGATCCCCTCGTCGGTGTGGACCTTCAGGAACAGCCAGCGCGGCCGCACGAACAGCGTCTCCAGCCTGGTGATCTTCACAGCTCTCCCCTTCACCACGAAGGCACGCAGCTCCATCGCTCCACACACCGTTCGGTGGAGTGGGCGGGTTTCAGGGAGGGCTGTGCTCTCCCTGAACCTCCCCGTACCGGAGAACTCGTGCATGTCTTCGTGGTCATGCCCGCACCCGGCCCAGCAGAATCCAGCCCCCGGCGATCAGGGCGACGCTCAGCGCGAACACGGCTGTATCCGGCGCGCCGAGGGCCAGCAGCAGGGTGCCGAGGAACGGCGCGAGCATGCCGCGCAGCCCCACCACCGCCGTCTGCAGCGCGGTGTACTCCATCACCCGGCCGCGCTCGGCCAGCGCGATGCCGGTGTTGGTCACGCCCAACTCGAAGCCGCCCTGGATCAACCCCTGGACGAGGAAGGCCGGCAGCAGCGCCCAGGCGCTCCCGGCGAACACATAGGTCAGCGGCACGAGCGCGGCCAGGCCCATGCTCAGCCGCAGCACCCACACCGGCCCGCGCCGGTCCAGCAGCCGCCCCCAGTACAGGAACCCCACCAGCCACATGAGCGACTGCGCCAGCCCCAGGTAGCCGATCTGGGTGTACGAGAGGCCGAGCCGGCTCACCTGCACCACCGGGTAGAGCGGCAGCGCCATCACCCCGCCGAAGCCATAGACAGTCAGCCCCGCCAGGTACAGGCCGAACGGCCGGTTGCGCCAGAGGGCCGATATCGCTGAGAGGGGTGAGGGCGCTGATCTGCTGTCAGACGGCGCTGTCGCCACCGATGCGGTCGGTGCTGGTTCCGCCGGAGCAGCGCGTTCAGCGGACACCGGCTTCTCCGCGCCCTCAACGTTCACACGAGCGAAGACCAACGCCGCCAGCACGCCGAACACCGCCGCCGCCGGCAGCAACACCCGCGGCCCGACCTGGTCCAGCAGCGCGCCGGCCAGCGGTGTGGCCACCAACACCACCAGCGTCATACCCACCCGCACGCCGGCCATAGCCCGCCCGCGGTAGCGTAGCGGGTAGATCTGCTCCATCACCCGCGCATAGGCCGGCGCGGGCAGCATCTCCACTACCCAGAACACCCCGACGAGCGCCAGCAGCCACGTGGCGTCGGCGATCACCGCGGCGAGCACGAGCGACCCGCGGGCCGCGACCCAGCAGGCCGTCGCGAAGCGCAGCGGCGCCCGCCTGCGCATCAGCGTGATGCTGAGCGGCGAGAGCAGTTGCCCAACGTAGGTGAAGGTGACGTAGAGCGCCAGTTGGTCGGTGGTAGCGCCCAGGCGCCGCAGCACCACCGGCAGGAAGCCGAGCGAGCCGGCGAAGAAGGCGCCGTAGAGCATGGCCCCCACCAACTCGATCCGCGCCGCGGCGCGCACAGACTCGGGGAGCGGTCCGGTGAGCGCCAGTTCGGCGCGGCGCAGGAGCGCGGAGAGCGATCGCACGGGAAACCTTGTGCTCACATGTGAGAGACCGGGCGATACTAGCGCAGCCTCCGGCGCCTGTCAAGGCGCACGAGGTGCGCCTGGCACTCGCGGGGGCGCAGGCCCCCGCACAGAATCCGCGCAGGGTCGTTTGGAGGAGCTTCGCCCCTCCAAACCTCCCCACGGAGGTGCGGGGCAGCGCCCACCGTACATCGTGCCAACGTATAATTACTACCGTCGACCGACGAGCAAGAGGAGCCAAACGATGGTCGTCCTGGTCATGACCGACGGCGTCCGCCCGGACGCGCTCGACCCCTCCCGCTGCCCGGTGCATGCCGCGCTGCGCGCCCGCGGCGCGTTCACTGCGAGCGCCCGCAGTGTGATGCCCTCGGTCACGCTGCCCTGCCACATGTCGATCTTCCACAGCGTACCGCCCTCCCGCCACGGCATCACCACCAACCTGTACGTGCCGATGGCCCGCCCGCTGCCGGGGTTGGTGGAGGCGCTGCGTCTGGCCGGCAAGCGCTGCGCCTTCGTGCATAACTGGGAGCCGCTGCGCGACCTGAGCCGGCCAGAGATGCTGAGCTACGCCTACTTCTGCGAGCCGCCGGCCGGGCCGGACGTGGCGCACCCCGCCTACGACGACGACGTGGCCGAGCAGGGCGCGCGCGCCATCGCCAGCGGGGTGTTCGACTTCGTGTTCGTCTATCTGGGCGGGGTGGACGCCGCCGGCCACGCCTACGGCTGGATGTCCGAGGGCTACCTGGCGCAACTCGAGCAACTCGACGCCGCGCTCGGCCGAGTGGTGGCCGCGCTGCCCCGCGGCGCGGCCATCATCGTCCAGAGCGACCACGGCGGCCATGAGCGCCACCACGGCACCGAGGCGCCGGAGGACATGACCATCCCCTGGCTGGTGGCCGGGCCGGGCATCCGCCAGGGCCACACCATCGTGGCGCCTATGAGCCTGCTCGACACCGCGCCCACCGTCGCGCGGCTGCTGGGCGTCCCCGCGCCCCCCGAGTGGGAGGGCCGCGTATCGGAGGAGATCTTCGCCTAACACGAAAAAGGGAGGGCCAGGGAGGCTGCGCCCTCCCTGAATCCTACCCCTATTTCCGCTGGCCGTATGCCCGCGGGTCAGCCTCCCAACACAAAGACACGAAGGCAACCTTCGGCCCTCGTGTCTTCGCGCCCTCGTGGCTTCCTGGTGGTGTGCTACGCCACAAACTTATACCCCAGGTTGCGCACCGTCACCACATGCCTGGGCGCCTCTCCGTCCGGCTCGATCTTCGTGCGCAGGCGGCGGACGTACACCGCCACCAGGTTGCTCTCGCCCTCGTAGTCGTAGCCCCAGACCTTGCTCAGGATCTGGCTGGTGTTCAGTACCCGGCCGGCGTTCTGCATCATGTAATACAGCAGGCGGAACTCGATCGGGGTCAGCACCACCGTGCGGCCGTCCTCGAAGATCACCGTGTGCTCGATCGGGTCCAGGGTGATCGGCCCCTGGTTGATGCGCGCCACCGGCGTGAGCATGTCCGCGTTGCGGCGGCGCAACACCGCCTCCACCCGCGCCAGCAACTCGGCCGGCTCGAACGGCTTGACGAGGTAGTCGTCGCCGCCGATCTGCAGGCCCTTCACCTTGTCCTGCAGCATGCTGTTGCCGGTGACGAAGATGATCGGCACCTCGGATGTGCGGCGGATCTGCCGGCAGAGGTCGAAGCCGTTCACTTTCGGCATGGTCACGTCCAGCAACACCAGGTCCGGCTGGTGCTGCTCGATCGCCTGGAGAATCCCTGGCCCGTCGTAGGCCTTCAGCACGCGGTAGCCGGCATCCTCTAGTAGGAAGGCCGTCAACTTGACGCTCGCGATATCGTCATCGGCAACAAGGATCTGCATGCCATTTCCCCTTCCCAGACCTGCCGGTGTACACTGCCTCATGAGTAACTAATGCACTCACTGCGATGAAGTGTAGCCCGCTAGATTACCAACATATTACAACGCCCGGCGGCGCCGTTAGGGTTCGCGCGCCCCTAGACGCAATACCTTTCAAATCCGGGAGGAAGTGGAGGGCTTCGCCCTCCACTTCCTCCCCCGGTGGGGGTGTGAGGGCAGCGCATCCGCCCCCACACCCCCACCGGGAAGGGGTTCGCGGGGGCCTATGGCCCCCCCCACGCTGCGGGCAGCGCCCGCGTATTTGAAACGTATTGCCCCTAGACGGCCTCCAACCGTACGGTTTGGGGAGACTTAGAAGGGCTTCGTCCCTCCGAACAAGACAATAGGTGGGGGCCTTTGGCCCCCACCCCTCCGCACGGTCCGCGAACCGTGTCTTAT
>DATMBA010000374.1:0-3015 GCA_035559635.1 Roseiflexaceae bacterium | reverse complement strand
CGCCCCGCCGAAAAAGCATTGCGGTGGAGGCCTGCGGCCCCCACACCCCCGTGCGCGTTCGCGTGGACGGTCACGTCCACGTGAACCTTGTCTTAGAAGGAGCGGCAAGATGAGCGAGCGGACGGCTGAGGTCGTGATCGTCGGCGCGGGGGTGGTGGGCTGCTCGGTCGCCTACCACCTGGCGGCGCGCGGCTGCACCGACGTGCTGATCCTGGAGAAGGAGGAGACCGAGATCACCGGCTCCACCGCGCGCTCGGCCGCCGGGGTGCGCCACCAGTTCTCCAGCGAGGTGAACGTGCGCCTGTCGCTCTACAGCATCGAGCGGCTCAAGCACTTCACCGAGGAGGTGGGCGGCCACGCCGAGCTGGAGCAGGTGGGCTACCTCTTCCTGCTCAGCGAGCCGGAGACCTGGGAGCAGTACCAGGCCGACGCGGCGATGCAGCGCCGGCTGGGGGCGCGCGTGGAGCTGCTCACGCCCGAGGAGGCGGCGCGCTTCATCCCGGAGCTGCGCACCGAGGGGCTGCTGGGTGCCACCTTCGGCCCGGACGACGGTTTCTGCGACCCGCACGGCGTCGCGCTCGGCTACCTGAACCGTGCCCGCGAGCTGGGGGCGCGGCTGCTGCGCGCCACGCCGGCCACCGGCTTCCGCACCGCCGGCGGGCGCGTCACCGCGGTGGAGACGCCCGCTGGCCCGGTGAGCTGCGCCACCGTGGTGAACGCCGCCGGGCCATGGGCCGGCGAGGTAGGGCGGCTGGCCGGGCTGGACATCCCGGTGCTGCCGTACCGCCGCTGCGTCTACGTCACCGAGCCGTTCCCGGCCATCCCCGGCGCCATCCCGCTCACGGTGGACGTGGCCACCGGCTTCTACCTGCGCAAAGAGCACGACAACGTGCTGTTCGGCAAGTCCAACCCGAACGAGCCGCCCGGCTACAACCTGGCGGTGGACTGGGAGTGGCTGGACACGGTGCTGGAGGCGGGGTTGGAGCGCTTCCCGATCCTGGAGCGCGCGGGGTTGGCGGAGAAGCTGTGCTGGGCGGGCGCCTACGAGATCACGCCCGACCACATGCCGATCCTGGGGCGCCACCCGGACCTGGCGGGCTACGTGGACGCCAGCGGCTTCAGCGGCCACGGCATCATGCACGCGCCCGCCACCGGACTGCTGATCGCCGAGGAGATCCTGGACGGCCGCGCCCACACGATCGACATCGACGAACTGCGAGTCACCCGCTTCCGCGAAGCGCGGCTCGGCCATGAGACGCACGTGATCTAAGCATCCTTGGGAGAGGACTTCGTACCCTCCCAAGGGAGGGTACGGTTGCGGGGGGGGGCCAGGACCGCGCCGCGCCCCACCCGTGTGGATCAAGCGGAGGAATGTTGCAGGGAGGACAGCCCTCCCTGCCCCTCCCCTTGCCGTGGAAAGGCGCCGGGGTGGCGCACGGGGACCGATTCACGTGGCCTTGACAGCCGACCGCAAACCCGCTCCTCTCCTCATCGCGCAAGGGGGAGCGCGGGGCTGCCCCTCGCAGAGAACCCTTACGTTGCTATGACGAAACTCCTGATCGCCACCACCAACCCCGGCAAGCTCAGGGAGTACGCCGCGATCTTCGCCGGCCTGCCGCTCGAGCTGCGCACCCTGCGGGACGAGGGGATCACCGACGATGTGGAGGAGACCGGGGCGACCTTCGCGGAGAACGCGCGCCTCAAGGCCGAGTACTACACCGCGCGCAGCGGCCTGCCCGCCCTGGCCGACGACTCCGGACTGGAGGTGGCCGCACTCGGCGGCGAGCCAGGCGTTTACTCGGCGCGCTACGCCGGCCCTGGCAAGTCGGACGCCGAGCGCAACGCCTTCCTGCTCCAGAAGCTCGAGGACGTACCGTTCCACGCCCGGCTGGCGCGCTTCGTCTGCGCCATCGCGCTGGCCCGCCCCGGCGGCGAGACCGAGCTGGTGGAGGGGGTGCTGTACGGCGTGATCGAGCACGCGCCACGGGGCGAGGGCGGTTTTGGCTACGACCCGCTCTTCTGGGTGCTGGACGAGAACGCCACCCTGGCCGAGATCCCGCCCGAGCGCAAAAACCAGATCAGCCACCGCGCCCGCGCCGCCCGCAAGGCCCGCGCGGTGCTGGAACGCTGGCTGCGCGAGGGAGTGATGTGATGACTCCCACCCGTAAACGGTGTGGGCTTTCGCGTGAGGTTTCTGTAACGAGCTCTCACACCAAACCGAACGGTTTGATGTGAGAGCTTCAGGGAAGGCTTCGCCCTTCCTGCCCTCCCCCTACCGCAGGATTTCAGTGGTCCTTGTCCCTGCGAGGTATTGACAGTATAACGTTATACTGTTATAGTACAGCACACGGACAGCAGAACTGTCAAGAACAGGATATACGCAGATAGCTGGAGCGATGGCAGAGGAGCGAACCTACACGATCGGGCAACTCGCCGAGGCCGCGGGGGTCACGCCGCGCACCATCCGGTACTACACCGCGGAGGAGTTGCTGCCGCCACCGGACTCACGCGGCAAGTACGCGCTCTACAGCGAGGACCACCTGCTGCGGCTGCGGCTGATCGCGCGGCTCAAGGAGGCGTACCTGCCGCTAGGCGAGATCAAGGCCCGCTTGGGCGCGCTCTCCCCCGAGCAGGTGGCGGCGCTGCTCGCGGAGTATGAGGAGGCGCCGGCGCCCTCCAGCGCGGCGGACTATATCGCGCAGCTGCTCGCAGGCAAGACGACGGCACACGCCGTCGCCGAGCGGGCGCCGGAGTACCCGGCGCGGCAGGCGGCAGCAGCGAGCCAGCCACCGCCGCACGCCGCGCTCAGCGCCCCGAGGTTGGCGCCACCGGCGCCCCGCTTGCCCTCCGGGGTCGGCCGGGTTGAGCCAGCGGCGGCACCGGCGCCCGCAGCGCCAGCGCCCGGCGAGCAGGCGGAGGAGAGCGGGGGGCTGCTCGGGCGGCTTGTGCGGCGCGCGAAGGGGGGCGCACCCGCGCCAGTGGAGGCGGGCGAGCGCTGGCGGCGGGTGCCACTCG
>DATMBA010000373.1:0-2024 GCA_035559635.1 Roseiflexaceae bacterium | reverse complement strand
CTGCGAGGCGGGCCGGGCCCGCCTCGCACCCCAGTGGAGTCTAGCGCAAGGAGAGCGCACATGCATCAGTCTGACGACGCTATTCCGATCGCCTGCAACCCGCAGGCCCTGGGGGCCGAGGAGTGGGCCGCACACCAGGTGACCGCCGAGCGCCTCTTCCGCCACACCGTCGAGCGGGTCCGCGAGCTGCCCGACGGCTACGCCTTCGCGTTCCCGGCGGCGGCGTTCCCCACCGTGGCCGCCTTCGTGGAGGGCGAGCGGCGCTGCTGCCCGTTCTTCGCCTTCGCCTTGGAGGCGCCCGCCGGCGCGGCGCCCATCACGCTGCGCATCACCGGCAGCCCGCAAGCCAAGGCGCTCCTGGCCGAGGAGCTGGTGCATAGCAACCAAGGCTAAAGGCTTCGGGGCGGGTTTTAGGGAAGCTGTGCCCTCCCTGGCCCTCCCCCTTTCTCAGCGCCCATACGGGTACCACCACGATTTCTTCTCCATCGCGAAGTCCCAGTGGACGTGCTTGGTCTCCAGGAAGGCCTCCAGCCCCTCCTCGCCCAGCTCGCGCGCGCCGCCCGAGAACTTCATCCCGCCGAACGGCCCGGCGTCGTTGTCGGTCAGCGGGTCGTTCACCCAGCAGGTGCCGGCCTTGACCTCCTCGTAGTACTGCTTGACCTTGCGCGGGTCCGTGGTGTAGAGATTGGCGCCCAGGCCGTAGTCGCTATCGTTGGCCAGCGCGATCGCCTCGTCGAAGCTGCGGTAGGCCATGATCGGGATCGTCGGCCCGAAGGTCTCCTCGCGCATGATGCGGTGCGAGTGGTCCACGCCGGTGAGCACGGTGGGCTCGTAGAAGAAGCCGCGCTCGAACTGCGGCGGGCGCCTTCCGCCGCTGAGCACGCTGGCACCGCGCGCGCGGGCCTCCTCGACGTGCGCCTCGACCTTGTTGCGGTAGCGCTCGCCGATCAGCGGGCCGATGTCGGTGCCCGGCTCCAGCCCGTGGCCGAGGCGCAGCGTGCGCACGTAGTCCACCAGCCGCTCGGTGAAGGGCCGCATGATGCTCTCGTGGACGTAGACGCGCTCGGTGGAGGTGCAGACCTGGCCGGCGTTGAGCAGCGCGGCCCAGGCCACCCCCGGCACCGCCACATCCAGATCGGCGTCCTCAGCCACAATGAAGGCGTCCTTGCCGCCCAACTCCAGGTGAGTCTTCTTGACGCGCTCGGCCGCCAGGCGGGCGATCTCGCGGCCGGTAGCGAGCGAGCCGGTGAAGGCGATCATGTGGGTGTGCGGGCTGATGACCAACTCGCGGCCGACGGTGGCGCCGTAGCCGCTGACGATGTTGACCACGCCGGGGGGCAGGTGGTCGAAGATCTCGGCGAAGCGCAGCGTGGCGAGCGGCGTCATCTCGGAGGGCTTGATCACCACCGTGTTGCCAGCCGCCAGCGCGGGGGCCACCTTCCAGGCCATGAGCAGGATGGGGTAGTTCCAGGGGACGATGGCGGCCACCACACCATACGGCTCCTTGAGCACCAGCGCCAGTTGGGAGGTCTCCACCGAGGGGATGACGCGGCCGCGAGTGTTACGCTGCAGCTCGGCGTAGTAGTCGAAGCAGGCCGCGCTCCAGCCGAGCTCGTCGCGGTTCTCCACCAGCGGCTTGCCGCCCTCGCGCGTCATCAGCACGGCCAGCTCCTCGGCGCGCTCGCGGATCTTGCGGGCGACCTCGTGGAGCATATGGGCGCGCTCGTGGGCAGTGACAGCGCGCCAGGCACGGAAGGCCCGGTTGGCGGCATCCACGGCACGGCGCGCGTCCTCCTCGTTGGCCATGGGCGCGTGGCCGATCACCTGCTCGGTGGCCGGGTCTTGCACCTCGAAGGTCTCGCCGGTGAGGCTGTCCACCTTCTCGCCGCCGATCCACAGCTGCTCCGACATCCCTATCTCCTTTACGAATGCAAAATGCAACATGCAAAATGTGAGCGTGTCTCCATTCTGCATGTTGCATTCAACTATAGCCTGCTGCATTGATTGCTAAAGGGGAGGGGCCA
>DATMBA010000372.1:0-5357 GCA_035559635.1 Roseiflexaceae bacterium | reverse complement strand
TGGCGGGCGCGGGGGTCGCGCTGCCGGCGCTGGCGGCGCTGCTGGCCGCACCTACGGTGGTGGACTACTTCCACGGCTTCGCCTACCGCTACGACGCACAGCTCACCACGCTGGCGGTGTTCGACTACATCCCGCCCTCCGACATCGTCGGCATCACGCCGTTCAACCCGGACCGGCACGCGCCGGTGGACGCGCCCTGGGCGCTGCCGGGGATGGCGGCGCTGATCGTGCTGATGATAGCCGGGCTGACCCTGGCCCCCCGGCCGCGCGCCCCCGCAGGTTTGATCCACACTGGCTTCAGGCACGACCTTCGTGTCCTTCGCACCCTGCGTGGATCCCTGGCGGGGCTGCTCGAGCCGCCGCGGGTGCGCTGGCTGGGCCTGCTGCTCGGCGCGCTGGCCTACCTGGCCTGGCTGCGCTGGTGGCAGAGCTACCCCTATGCCTACATGAAGGGAGCGGCCTACATCGGCTTTGTCTTCACCGGGCTGGCGGCCGCGGGGTGGCAGGCGCTCGCTTCACGAGGAGCCAGCGGGATCTCGCCCCGCGCTTCGGCCAGAGGGCAGGAGACCGGAGACCGGAGACCGGAGACCGGATCACATTCTTACACCCTGATGGCGGTGGACTCACGTCTCAGGTCTCGGGTCTCAGGTCTCGGGCACAGGTGGCTGGCCGACGCGCTGGCGCTGGTGCTCCTCGCCGCGCTGGGGCTGAGCCAGGGGCGAGTGCTCGCGGCGCACTGGGAGCAGCCGGGACTCTACCCGGGGGAGCTGCCGGCGCTGCTGGCGCTGCGGGAGCAGGTGCCGGCCGGCAGCAGCGTGACCCTCACCTCGCACCCCGCCGTCCAGGGGCCCACCAGCGGGCTGGCCGCCTACCTGCTGGACCACGCCGCGGTGCTGGGGTACGTCCGCACCGGCTACTGGTCCTCCGGCTCGGGCGCGCCGGACGCGATCGGGGCCTACGGGCTGTTGCAGGCGGACGAGGACCCGGCGCCGTGGGGCTACGGCGAGTTGGTGTGGCGCGGCGGCTCCTACGCGCTCTACCGCCGCCCGGCGGGCACGCTAGCTCACCTGCGGCTCGGGCGCGTCCTCGCCCCCGGTGAGTCGCTGGCGCTGGCGGTGGGCGCCGGCCGGCTGGCGGTGGCCTCGGACGCGCTGCCGGGCGGGGGAGCGCGGCAGTTCACGCTGGCGCTGGCGGCGATCGAGCCGGGCGTGCTGCTGGTTGGTGGCGCAGCCTACCAGATCCCGGCGGGCGGCGCACAGCTGCGGCTGCCGGCGCTCGCGACGCCGCAGGCCCTGGAACTGCGCAACGGCGGGACGGCGCCGCTGCTGTTGCGCTCCGCCACACTCGCCGAGGCATCTGACGGCGCCGCGGCAGTGACGCCGTCGCCAGGGACGCTGGTGGCGCAGGCCAGCGCCGCGGCGGAGGGCACCGAGGTGGCGGTGGAACTGGAGGCGCTGGCGGCGGACGCCGGGCCGGTGGCGCTGGCGCTGGACATCTGGGACGCACCGCGCGGCGTGCAGTACGGCTGGTATGGGGTGCGGCTCGACGTGCGCCCGGAGCCGCAGCGGCTCACACTGCAGATCGACCTGGCCAGCGGCGCGGCGCGCGGGCGCGGTGCGGGCGGTGAACTGCCGATCGGCGCGAGCTTCCGTGGGCTGCGGCCGGGAGACTACGTGGCCCGGCTGTACGCCGCCGCCGGCCCGCTGGCGCTCAGCGTGCCGGCCGAGCTGTTCGCTTTCCACGTAGACGGCGCCGGGGCGGTGCGCGACGTACGGCTGGCACCTCCGACGACGCTGGCCGCCGGCCTCGCGCGCCCGCGGCAGGCACTGGATGCTACGGTGGGCGAAGACGTGCGGTTGCTTGGCTACACCCTGGCGACGCCGGAGGTGCGGCCGGGGGAGGCGGTGGAGTGTGTGCTGTGGTGGCGGGCGGAACGCGGCGGGCTGGACGCGCGCAGCGTGCTGGTGCATCTGCTGGATGCGGGAGGCGAGCGGGTGGCGCAAGGCGACGGCCCACCGGGCGAGGGCGCGCGTCCAACCGAGGTCTGGCAGGCCGGGGAGTTGGTGCTGGACCCGCGGCGCGTGGAGGTGCCGGCGGACCTGCCACCGGGTGACTACACGTTGGCAGTGGGCATGTACCGCTGGCCGTCGCTCGAGCGCCTGGAGCTGACCCGTGGCGGGACGCGGCAGGACGGCGATGTGATACGGATCCCGGTGCGGGTGGTGCGGTAGGGTTGGCAACGGAATGGGAGCAGAGGAACGGAGAGCGAGCGGATGGAGCGGAGGGAGCGGGAAGCGCGGATGGAACAGGCAGAGCCGGCGGAGCGCACCGCAGCCACAGAGCACACGGCACCGGCGGAGCAGCTATCCCCTGCTCCGCTCCCTCCGTTCCTGGATTCTCCGCTCCCTTCTCCGTTGCCCACTCCGTTCCGCATCCACCGGCGGCGGCGGTTCCTGCGCGTCCTGTGGTTCTTCCTCGGCGTCATCGCCCACGTCGCCGTCTTCGACATCTTCTTCGGCAAGTTCGCCCTCACCCGCTGGTGGTCCCGCCGCAGTGGGGTTGCCCGCTACCGCAGGATGGCGCGCGCATTTCGCCGCCTGGCGGTGCGGCTCGGCGGCGTGCTGATCAAGCTCGGCCAGTTCCTCAGCGCCCGCGCCGACATCCTGCCGGCGGCGATCACCGACGAATTGGCTGGCCTGCAGGACGAGGTGCCGCCCGCGCCGCTGCCCTACGCGCTCCAGACGATCTACGAGGAACTTGGCGCACACCCGGACGCGCTGTTCGCTGCTTTCGCGCCCGCGCCCGTGGCGGCCGCCTCACTCGGGCAGGTCTACTACGCTGAGCTGCAGGACGGCCGCCCGGTGGCGGTGAAGGTCCAGCGCCCGCGCATCGACGAGATCGTCGAGACCGACCTGCGCGCCGTCCACTGGGCGGTGCGGCTGGTGAAGAACTACCCGCTCATCCGGCGTCGTGCCGACCTGGAGCGGCTCTACGAGGAGTTCGCCCGCGTGCTGCGCGAGGAGCTGGACTATGTGAAGGAGGCCGCCAGCGCGCTCACCTTCCGCGCCAACTTCGCCGGCGTACCGGGGGTATACTTCCCCGCGCCGTACCCCGAGCGCTCCACCCGGCGCGTGCTGGTGATGGAGCGCGTGAACGGCATCAAGATCAGCGACTACGCTGCGCTCGATCGCGCCGGCGTGGATCGCGCCGAGTTGGCCACGCGCCTCAACCGCGCCTACCTCAAGCAGTTCTTCCTGGACGGCTTTTTCCACGCCGACCCGCACCCCGGCAACCTGTTCGTGCGGGTGGAGGGGCCGCCCCCACCGCCATCCAACGGCGCCCGCGCCGGCGCGCCCTTCACCCTGATCCTGCTCGACACCGGCATGGTCGGGGAGCTGCGGCCGGAGACCATGGCGATCCTGCGCTCGGGGATGATCGGCGTGGCCACCAACGACGCCGAGCGTATCGTGGAGACCTTCGACCGGCTGGGCATGTTGCTCCCGGGGACGGATCGGCGGCCGATCATCCAGGCGCTGCAGGTGGTGCTGCGCCACACCTACGACCGCACCCAGCGCGAGTTGACGACGATGGACGTGGAGCGGATCTTCGATGAGACCGAGCACCTGGTGCGCGACCTACCGTTCCAGATCCCGCAGAACCTGATCTACCTGGGGCGGGCGGTGGGCATGGTGAGTGGGATCGTGACCGGGCTGCATCCGGACATCAACCTGTTCGAGGAGATGCGCCCGTTCGCCAGCGAGTTGATCGAGCGCGAGCGGCGCGCCGGGGACTGGGCGGCGGGCATCCGGCGCGAACTGACGGCGCTGGGCCAGGTGGCGGCCACGCTGCCGCGCCAGATGGACGCCTACTACAAGGCTGCCAACCGCGGCGACCTGCAGCTGCGGGTGGACATGACCCGCCTGGAGCGCGGGATGCGCCGGGTGGAGCGCGCCACCAACCGGCTGGCCGGCGGCATCCTGGCCGGGGCGCTGTTCGTCGGCGGCGTGCTGCTGCGCATCAACGGCTTCGCCCCCGAGGCGCAGTGGGCCTGGGGCGCGGCAGCGCTGCTGGCGCTGTGGACGCTCTGGCCGCGGGGGGAGCGGTAGATGCGCCCTGTGTATCCTCCGCGTGTGCTGGCCGCGAAAGGGGGATGGCGCCCTGCCACTAACTGCCTGCGTCACCCTGCCAATCGGTCATCTTTGACAAGGATCTGCGCGGCGGGTATCATTCCCGGCTGGCACCGAGGGTTATTCCATTGGAAGAAGCTCATCGAAGGACCCTTCATTGCTACGCAACTGGAAGCTCTGGCTCGGGGTCGCCATCAGCGCCGTATTTCTGTGGGCTGCGCTGCGCGGGCTGGACCTGGAGCACTTCTGGGAGGTGGTGCGCCAGGCCAACTACTGGTGGCTCATCCCCGGCGTCGCGGTCTACTTCGGCGCGGTCTGGATGCGCACCTGGCGCTGGCACTTCATGCTGCGCCACCTCAAGCCCATCCCCACCGCGCGGCTGTTCCCGGTGGTGGTGATCGGCTACATGGGCAACAACGTCTACCCGGCGCGGGCCGGCGAGGTGCTGCGCTCCTATGTGCTCAGGCGCATGGAGGGCGTGCCGATCAGTGCGTCGCTCGCCACGGTGGTGCTAGAGCGCCTGTTCGACGGCCTGGTGATGCTACTGTTCGTGTTCGCTACGCTGCCGTTCGCGCCGCTGCCGCCCGGCTACAGCGCCCTGGTGAGCGTGTTCAGCGCCCTGTTCCTGGGGGCGCTCGTGGTCTTCCTGGCGCTCGCCGCGCGCCCGCAGCGGGTAGGCCAGGTATACACCTGGCTGGTGGACCGCCTGCTGCCCGCGCGACTGCGCCCCGGCGTCCACGGCACATTCGACCGCTTCGTGACGGGCCTGCAGTCGCTGCGCAGCCCGAAGGAATTGGTGCTGATCGTCCTCTCGTCCTGCGCGATCTGGCTCACCGAGACGCTCAAGTACTGGTTCGTGATGCAGGCCTTCCCCTTCGAGGTCTCGTTCCTGGTGCTCATGCTGATGACAGCGGTGGTCAACCTGGCCACCACGCTGCCCTCGTCGCCGGGCTACATTGGCACGTTCGACCTGCCGGGGATCGCGGTGCTCACGGCCTATGGCGTGGGGCAGGCGCTGGCGGCCAGCTACACGCTGGTGCTGCATGTGGCGCTCTGGCTGCCGATCACGGCGCTCGGCGCCGTCTATATGCTGGCCGAGCACATGGGCTGGCGGGACTTCAGCCAGGCCGCGGAGGCGGCGCCCGAGACACTGTAGTGATGCATACGTAATGCGTAATGCGTGCTATAGCGCGCTGCGCTGAAAGCTAAAGTAGGGGCGGGGTTTTAGGG
>DATMBA010000371.1:0-8874 GCA_035559635.1 Roseiflexaceae bacterium | reverse complement strand
CTTCAACCGGCGCGCCATGCGCCTGCGCGCGCCGCGCGGCCAGGACCTGCTGGAGGCGGCGGAGCGCGAGGATCTCGGGCGCGCGCGGTACGAGGCGCTGGTGCGTGACAACCGCTCGGCGTCGCTGGCGGCGGTGCGGGCCGCGCTGGAGGGCTTCGACTTCCTGATGACCTTTAACACCTACGCGGCCTTCAATATGGCCGGCGTGCCGCTCCTGAGCCTTCCCGCTGGCCGGCTGCCAAGCGGCGAGCCGGCGGCACTGCGCCTGGCGGCCGGCCTGGGGCGGGATGGCGAACTGCTGCTGGCTGGGGCGGCATTCGCGCTTGCAGCGCAGGCGATAGGCGATAGGCGATAGGTGTGAGGTCTCGACGGCTCCTAGCGCCCATCTCCCACCGTCTGTCGCCCATCGCCTATGGCCTACAATCGCTACGAATGCAGCCGGTAGACGCGCACGTAATCGAACTCGGCCGTGAAGTCCGCGCCGCCCATGGACACCAGGCCGATGCGCGCATGCGCGCCGAGCCTGTGCGTCCAGGTGCCGCCAAAGTAGCTGCCGTAGGAGATCCAGCGCTGGCCGCTCTCATCGGTGACGATCGAGGCGTCGAAGACCCAGCGCCTGGCACCGGGGCAACAGTCCGCATCATGCGGCTCGACCACCGGCCCGCCGCTGGCGGTCCAGGGGCCGGCGAGGTGCGGGGCCATGAGCACTCCGATCGCGCTGCCGCCGCCTGGCACGTCTGTCCAAGGGGCGGTGTAGTAGAGGTAGTACTGGCCATTGAAATGCTGGCTATCGGGCACCCACATGCCCACATCGTCGGCGATCCAGCTGGGCCGCGCAGTGAGCGCGTCGCCGACGTACTCCCAGTCGATCAGGTTCTGTCTGCAGCACCTCATCGTGCGTGATCGGCACGCTCAGCTTCTGCTCGTCGAAGATGCGCTTATTACGGTGTCTGTGCGAGGGCCACAGGCCCTCGCACGGCGCCTGGCAAGATTCTGGTGGGGGACTGCGCCCCTCCACCCCTCCCCATGGGGGCGGCGCCTCCGCATCAGACGGCGGTGACCCGTGGGAGGAGATATCTTCACGCCGGGGGGCGCGAATCTTCTCGCGTGCGGGCGTAGCGGAGCGCTACACTCACCGCCGAGGCACCGCTATCGGAGGGGAAGCCCGCAGCAGGAGAGAGCGCTCATGACCGTTGCGCGAACCAGGACCCAGCCCATCCATTCCCGTGCGCTCGAGGTGGGCCAGCTGCTCACCGCCGCGATCATCCCGCTGGCAGGACTGGCCAGCGCCGCCGGGCTGTTCGTCCCCGGCGTGTACCGCCGCAACGCGACCACGATCGTGCCGGCCTTGCAGGGCCAGGACCTCGTCACACTGCTGGCGCTGGCCGCGTTGGCCGCGGCGCTGCTGGCCGCACGGCGTGGCTCCGCGCGGGGGACGCTGGTGTGGATCGGGCTGCTCGGCTACATATTCTACACCTACGCCGGGGCGGCGCTCGGGTACGCCTTCGGCGCGCTGTGCCTGCTCTACGTGGTCCTCTTCTCGCTCTCGGTCTTCGCGCTCATCGCGGCCGCCAGCGGCCTCGACGCCGCGGCCCTCCAGCAGCGGTTCGACGCCGCCACACCGCGGCGGCCGGTGGCTGGCTTCCTGATCCTGATCGCGCTGCTGCTCGCCGGGCTCGAGCTCGGCCAGAACCTCCAGTTCCTTGCCAGCGGCACGCTGCCGCCGGGCGTGGCGATGGCCGGCGGCGGCTCCTACTTCGTCTACGGCATGGATTTGGGGCTGGTGCTGCCGCTGACGATCCTCGCAGCCATCTGGCTCTGGCGGCGCGCGCCGTGGGGGCCAGTCCTGGCCGGCTTCGTCCTGATCAAGGGCGCCACGATGGGGCTGGCGCTGCTCGGCATGAACTGGCTCACCGCGCGCGCCGGACTGCCCACCGATGCACCTGAGTTGATGGCCTTCTACGCCCTGTTGAGCGCGGGGGGGCTGGGCATGACGGCCTGGTTCCTCCGGCACTGCCGGGAGGAGATACAGTCGTGATCAAACTTCTGACGATCGCCGGCGGGGTTGTGGCCGCCATGGCAGGGCTGGGGTGGGCCGGGCTGCAGATCCGGCCAGCATCCTTCCCGGCCGTCCCGCGGCAGAGCGCGCCGCTCGAGACCATGCCGCTGCCGGCCGGGCTGCCCGCGCCCGTGGAGCGCTTCTACCGGATGGTCTACGGCGAGCGGGTGCCGGTGATCCACACGGCGGTGATCAGCGGGCGGGCGAAGATGCGGCCCGTCGGCGGCATCACCTTCCCCGCCCGCTTCCGCTTCATCCACGAGGCCGGACGCAGCTACCGCCACTACATCGAGGCGACCGTCTTCGGGCTGCCAGTGCTGCGGGCCAACGAGTACTACGGGGACGGGCGGGGGCGCCTGGAGCTGCCATGGGGCGCCGAAGAGGGACCGCAGATCGACCAGGCCGCCAACCTCTCGCTGTGGGCCGAGACGGCGGACATGCTCCCGGCGATCCTGCTCACCGACCCGCGGGTGCGCTGGGAGCCGGTGGACGATGCCACCGCGCTGCTCGTGGTCCCGTTCGGTACCACCGAGGAGCGCTTCGTCGCCCGCTTCGACCCGGCGACCGGCGGGCTGTGGCTGTTGGAGTCGATGCGCTACAAGAGCGCCACCGGCGGCAAGACGCTCTGGCTCAACGAGTCGCGCGGGTGGTCGACGCTGGGCGGCTACACGCTCGCGACCAGCAGCGCGGTGACGTGGGCCGACGATGGCCGCCCCTGGTTCGTGCTCACCCTGGAGGACATCGCCTACAACGTGGCGGTGGACACATCCCTATCGGCCAGAGGGCCGTAGGCGACTGTCAGCATCGACGGCTATGACAACCCCTGATCCGTCACCAACTGGGCACGGATGAGCTGCTCGATGAGCCGCACCAACGCCGGCTCGTTGTGACCCGTCAACTCCTGGAGCAGCGCGAACGCGAACCGCTGCCCGGCGACACATCCCCAGCGGGGAAGGCAGAGGCGTGGAGGGCGAAGCCCTTCACGCCTCCCGTATTTGACAGGAGTTACGCGGTCGCCCGCGAATCGGGGGTTTGGGGGCCTACGGCCCCCAAAAAGAGTCTTCTCACATCTTGTTTGAAACGCCTCCCGGCTGGGGGCGCGGGGGCCATAGGCCCCCGCATCTCCCCCGCCCGCCCGCCGCTGCGCGGCGGGCGGGCGGGGGATGTGTGAGGGGTTTCACCCCTCACATTCCCCTTTTCAAACAGGCTCTCACATCTTTTTGGAGGGGCGAAGCCCCTCCAAACCTCCCCTTAGGGTTTGGGGGCAGCACCACCGCGTTAGTCCTGTATTGGAAAGGTAATGACATTAGGATTTTGTCCACCTGGCGCTCAGGCCCCCGTAGGAGGGCCGTGCGGGGGCGCCACTATGATCGCCGCGTAGGACCAACAACGGTGCGACGGAAGTCCTACAACGGCACGATGAGCGATCGGGGGGCGAGTCGGCCTCCGGACCTACGTACCGTGCGGGAGGGAACTACGTAGAGCGGCCCGCACAAGATAGAGAGACCTCCCGATGCGTTGTGGGCGCCGCTGCACTAGACTAGGCGCAGATGTCCCGGCGGCGAGCCGGGCCAGGATCAGACCCGGAGGACGTAATGACGACCGCATCGAGCATGCGCACACTAAATAGTCTCAACCGGCTGCTGACGCCCGGCGTGGCGACGCCGCTGGCCCACTACCTGGCGCGCGCCGTCGCAGCGCTGGCGCCGGGGCGTCTGCTGGGCCTGGCGGAGACAGCCAACGGCCACGACCCGACGATCGTCTGGCGGGCGAGCGCGCCAGGCGGCGCATCGCTTATGCTCTTCGTGTGGCCGGCGGGCGCAGCCACGCCGGTGCACGACCACACCAGCTGGGGGGTCTACGCCTGCCTGTCCGGGGAACTGACGGAGGAGCGCTACGCGCGCCTGGACAACGGGGCGCGCGCCGACTTCGCCCGGCTGCGACTGCTCTGGCGGCGGGAGTGGCGGTGGGGCGGCATCTCCACGCTGCGGCCCTACGACGGTGGCATCCACCGGGTGGCGAACCGCGGCGAGCGGCCGGCGGTCTCGCTGCACATCTACGGGCCGCGCATGGCCGCGATCGACGGGCGCGACTACGACCCGGCCCGCGACTACGTCTGCGATCGAGTTGAGGGATAGGGCCAGGCGGCGAGCACGCCCAGCAGCCCGGCACGCAGCCGCTCGTCGTCGATGCTCGCCGCCAAGGCGCGGACATCTGCGCCGGCCTGTTCGAACACTGCCTGCGCGCCGGCCGGGTCACCGCGTGCCTGGCGCAACTCGCCGATCGCCACCGCGATCGGCCAGCGCTCGGCCGGCCAGCCGTGCGCCCCAGCAAGTGCGGCGGCCTCCTCCAGGTGCGCCAGAGCGGCGGCGGGATCGCCGGTGTGGAGCGCGCGCACGGCCAGTGCCCGCAGGTGCGGCAGCCGGTAGCGCGGATGCTCCGCGGCGCGTATGGCCAGGCGGCCAAGCACCTCCTCGGCCAGCGTGTCCTCCCCGGCGCGCAGCAGCGCCTCCACCTCGAACCAGGCGGTGCGCCCAAGGTGCAGCAGCGTCCCGCCTTCGTTCGCCCGCACCGCGTAGGCGCCGGCTTCATCCCACGCTCCCGCGAGCGCAGCATCGGCGCACAGCTCGGCGGCGGCCAGCGCCGAGAACGGCCGGTGCGGGTTGGCCTCGCTGATCGCCAGCGCCTCGTCGTGCGCCGCCCGCGCCCCTTCGAGGTCCAGCAGGGCCCGGCGCACCGCCCCCAGACGCACCAGGCACCCCGCCAGCATCGGGTTGCCCGGCACGCGCGCAGCTGCTACCCCCTCCAGCGCCACCGCCAGCGCCTCACCGAGCGCGCCAGCGTCCAGCAACCCCGGAACAAGCTGCATCGCGCTGTTGGCCCGGCCCCAGGCGTTCTCGATCGCTGCGCTGCGATCCCGCGCGGCACGGCCGGCGGCGATGCCGTCTGCGGTACGACCGCGGCTGATGCGCGCCGCCGCGATCAGGCACAGGTTGTCAACCTCCATCGCCCGGTCGCCTCGCGCCGCAAACAGCGCGCGCGCCTCGCCGGCCGCCCGCTCCACCGCCGGCCATTGCTGGAGGCCGAGGTGACCGTAGGCGATGATGTTCAGGCAGCGGGCGGTCAACTCCTCCGGGCCGTGCTCGCGCGCGTGCGCCAGCGCCGCGCGGCCGCGCGCCACCGCCTCGTCGAAGTCCAGCCGGTAGAACGCCGCCTGCGCCAGGTTCCACTCCAGCTCGGCCAGCGCCGCGCCTGCCCCGGCGCGCCCTGCCGCTCGCCGGGCCGCCGGCAGGAGCTCGGCCAGCGCCGCCTGGTCGAACGTCAGCGTGGCGATCGTGATCAGCCGGCCCAGGGCGGCCCACTCCGCGGCGTCATCCTCGTGCGCCCGGGCGTAGGCCAGCAACTCGCGGTAGGAGTCGCGTGCACGCTCGAACTCGTTCGCCAGCTCATAGGCCCGGCCCAGGCCAAGATAGAGGCGAGCGGCAAGCGGCTGGAGACGAGGGAGGAACACCGTGCCAGCCGGCGCCGCATCGCCCCACCCCGCATCCCACGCAGCGAGCCCCAGCCCCGTGGCCTCTCGGAGCGCGCGCTCGTAGTGTTCGATCGCGTCGCGCACCGCGAACAGCCGCAGCGCCTCATCGCCGGCCAGCACGCTGTAGCGCAGCCCCGCGGCCGCGAGCCCCGCCCGGGACGCGTGGTAGGCGAGCGTGGCCGGCGCGGCGCCATCGGCGTGCAGCCGCTCGAAGGCCCGCCGGTGCAGCACACTCCGCCGGGCCTCCCCGGCCTCGGCATAGACCACGGCGCGGATCGTGTCGTGCGCGAACGCGTAGGTCGCTGGCCGCGGCACCTCCCAACCCTCGGCCGGCCGCCGAGCGGGGGCGCCTTCGCGCAGTGCCTGCCCGGAGCGGGGTGGCGGGCCCGGATCGCGCCTATCGTCGATCTCGACCAGCAGCCTGGCGCGCAGCAACTGATCGAGCGCCGGCAGCGCCACGTCCTCCGCCACACCGGCGACGCCGCATAGCTGCGCGAACCCGAAGCGCTGGCCGAGCGCCGCGCCAGCCACGAGCAAGGCCCCGGCGGTGTCGCCGACCCGGACGGCGCGGGCGAGGATGACCTCCCGTACACGCGTCGGGATCAGGCCGCGCAGGCCGGCGCCGCCGACCTCGCCGACGGACAGGCGCCACCCCCGGCCGGCCGCCGGATGGGCCGCCAGCAGGCCGCGCTCCAGCAGCGTCCGCAACATCTCGACCATGAAGAACGGCTGGCCCCCCGTCTCCACATACAGCCAGCGAGCGAACTCGCCGACCGCCGGGGAGGGCTCCGTCGCGGGGCACACCGCGCCGGTCCCGGCCGGCGTCTCGCCGGCCAGCGAGACGACCGCCCGCACCACATCCTCCTGCTGGAGCGGCGTAAGCGGCAGGCGGGTCACCGGGCAGAGGCGCTCGATCTCGGCGCGCCATGCGGCGAGCTCTCCATCCGCCTCGGCGCGCAGCGTCAGCACCAGCATCGCCGCGGCCGACTCCTCGGCCCAGCGGCGGGCAGCGTAGTGCAGCAGGTCGCGCGTCGCCGTGTCCGCCCATTGGATGTCATCCACCAGCAGCACCAGCGGCGCCTGCCGCGCCAGCGCGAAGCCAAGCCGGGCCACCGCCTCGAAGAGCCGTCCACGCGCGGCCTCGTCGTCCGCGCCGGGCGGGGCGAGGTCCGGGTAGCGGTCGCGCAACTCCGGCAGCAACCGGCTCAACTCGGCCAACCACACATCCGCCAGCAGGTCGTCCGGCGCGCGCTCGCGGTCCAGGCGCGGGCGGAGCGCCGTGATCACTGGCTGGTACGGGAGCCGGCCGCCAGCCTCGAACGCCTGACCGCGCAGCACATCGGCGCCATGGGCCGCCGCCCATCCCAGGAACTCCAGCGCCAGACGGCTCTTGCCGATGCCCGGCTCGCCCTCGATGACCGCCAGCTGCAGCCGACCGGCGCGGGCAGTATGGAACGCGCTCGCCAGCGCCGCGTGCTCGCGGGCGCGGCCGACGAGCGGCAACTCGACCGCGGCGAGGGGGTCGGCCGGGCGGGGTGCAACGGTGGGCAGCGGAGGGGCGCGCCGCGCCGCGGCCGCCAACGTATCGGTCTCGGGGGCCGGGGCGATCCCCAGCTCGGCCGCCAACACCGCCCGGCACGCCTCGTAGGCCTGCAGCGCCGCCGCCCGATCGCCGGCGACGAGGTACGCCTGCATCAGCCGCCGGTAGGCCGCCTCGCTCAATCCGTCATGCGCCACCCAGGTGGAGGCCGCAGCCGCCGCGCCGCGCGCGTCGCCGGAGTCGAGCAGCAGCTCGACCAGCCGCGCGAGCAGGCCAGCGAGTTGCTGGTGGCACTGCTCGCGCCGTACCGCGGCCCACTGGTCGAACTCAGGGGCATCCGGCAGGGCGAAGCCCTCGAGGAAGTCGCCGCGGTAGCGCGCGACGATGCGCCGCAGCACGTCGGGCGGCGCTGCCTGATCCGCCGACGCCGCGCGCAGCTCGAGCACGTCGAGGTCGGCGGCCTGGAGCGCCACGGTGTGCTGATCGACGACCAGGCAGCTGGCATGGTCGCGCAGCGCGCGCCGCAGGCGGGCGAGCGTGGTGCGCACCGCCTGGCGC
Organism: Roseiflexaceae bacterium; assembly: GCA_035559635.1. Classification (GTDB taxonomy): domain Bacteria; phylum Chloroflexota; class Chloroflexia; order Chloroflexales; family Roseiflexaceae; genus CALJIC01. The sequence goes on along the minus strand of DATMBA010000371.1, from coordinate 1,185 downwards.
GCTTGGGGAGCGTCGAGGTCGGGCCAGAGGAGCGCTGCCAGCTTCTCGCGCGCGTGGACGCCACCCTCGACGGCGAGATAGGCCAGCAGCGCCAGCGCCTTGCGCGTGGGCAGCGGCAGCGGGCGGCCGTCCAGCTGGACCTGGGGTGTGCCGAGCAGGGCGAGCGTGACAGGACTCATCGGGACCCATACAGGAGGTACGCGGCGCGTCTTCTGCGCTCAGGCGGGGCAGTCTGGAGGGGCCTGGCCCCTGTTCAGACGGCCTCTGGATCATTATAGCACCGCGTCCCTGACACACTTTTGACACGCCCCACGGCTATCGTGGCGCCATATCGGAGATCGCCAGCAGCAGAAGGAGGGAGCAATGGCAGCGCAGGACGCACTGAGCATCGCGCGGGAGCACTACGACGGCTACAACAGGCGGGACTTCGCAAGGGTGGCCGAGCTGATCGCCGCGGACGCGGCCTGGCACAACGTCGCCACTGGGGAGATGTTCCACGGGCCGGAGGGCTACCTGCAGTTCATCAACGGCTGGAGCGAGGCCATGCCGGACTCGACCGTCCAGGTCACCAACCTGGCGGCCGCCGGCGAGGTGGTGGTGTGCGAGTTCACCGGGCGCGGCACGCATACCGGGCCGCTCATGACGCCGGCCGGCCCGGTGCCGCCCACCGGGCGCACGGTGGACGTGCCGTTCTGCGAGGTGCTGCAGGTGCGCGGCGGCAAGATCGTCGGTGCCCGCACCTACTTCGATAGCGCCACGATGATGCGGCAGCTCGGTTTGATCGGCTGAGGATCACAGGGCAGGGGAAGGCGGGCGGCACCACGACGCCGCGACACCGCGACGCCGTGACGCCGCGATGCCGCGACGCCGCGACGCCGCAACGCCACGACGCCGCAACGCCACGACGCCGCGATGCCGTGACGCCGCGATGCCGCGACGCCGCGATGCCGTGACACCGTGATGCCACGATGCCGTGACGCGATTCGTAGGGGCGCAGCAGGGGCCTGTCATCGGCAACGCACGTTATTACACGTTATTATATGTGGCCCCTGCTGCGCCCCTACAACATTGCGGCATGGATCACGTCCCATCGCCCCCGCCATCACCCCGCGCACCCCCACATGGCGGCATGGATCCCACCCCATCGCCCCCCGCATCGCCCCGCCCACCCCCACATGGCGGCAT
>DATMBA010000370.1:0-9441 GCA_035559635.1 Roseiflexaceae bacterium | reverse complement strand
AGAGAACACCCACACGATGCCCCGGCTGCTCTCCATCTTCCTCAGCGTCCTGGTGCCGGTCTTCCTGCTCGCCGGCCTCGGCTACCTCTGCAATCCCACCCGGTGTTCAGCTGGCGGTGTGCGCGCAGCGCATGGACGACTGTGGTGAAACGGGAGGGCACAGCCCTCTCTGCAACTCACCCTGTTTCCGCTTGGCGATGCCCACCAAGCAAGCGCACGGGGGCCGCGCTGCGACTCGTGGTATAATCGCATCGTACCCTACGGACACACTCCGCCCCTGAGGTTGGACTCCGCCAGCTGTGCAGCTGCGTCTGCGCGGCATCTCCCGCCACCGGCTGCGGCTGTGGCGCGCGCCACACCGCCGTCGGCGCAGCGAAGGAGGGATGCATTCCATGCGAGCATTGCTGCGCGTCTCCGGCGCGATCGACGCGTTCACCGAGTGGCTCGGCAAGCTCAGCGGCGTGCTGGCGACACTGGTGATCCTGGTGGGGTTCTACAACGTCCTGGCCCGCTACATCGGCCGCTTCCTCGGCATGCAGCTTACCTCCAACACCTTCATCGAGCTGCAGTGGTACATCTTCGCGGTGATCTTCTTCCTCGGCTTCGCCTACATCCTGCGGCACAACCTGAACGTGCGGGTGGATGTGTTCTACGCCCACTGGAGCCCGCGGCGCAAGGCGCTCATCAACATCCTTGGCACGCTGCTCTTCCTGCTGCCGTTCTGCGTGATCGGCATCCTGGTGACGATCAACCCGGTGCTGCTCTCCTGGGGGCGGCTGCCGAACGGCCGCTGGGGCGTCTGGGAGGTCTCGCCAGACCCTGGCGGGCTGCCGCGCGCGCCGATCAAGTCGATGATCATCGTTGCCTTCGCGCTCCTCGCCATCCAGGGCATCTCCGAGTTGATCAAGCACGTCGCGATCTACACCGGCGTGGCAGCCGCCGACGTGGTCGAGGAGTCGGATAAGCCAGCGGGTGGAATTGAGTAGGAGCAGCCTATGTCGTTTGAGTGGCTGGCGCTAGCGATGTTCGCCGCGTTCTTCGGCATCCTGCTGCTCGGCTACCCGGTGGCTTTCTCGTTCGCTGGGACGGCCTTCCTCTTCGGGGCGATCGGGCTGGCGCTGGGGGCGTTCAAGCTGGACCTGCTGCGGCTGCTGCCGAACCGCTGGTTCGGCACGATGTCGGACATCACGCTGCTGGCGATCCCGTTCTTCATCTACCTGGGGACGGTGCTGGAGAAGTCGGGCTTGGCCGAGGAGTTGCTGGAGACGGTCGGGATGCTGTTCGGGCCGCTGCGCGGCGGCATCGCGCTGGCGGTGGTGGTGGTGGGCACGCTGCTGGCGGCCACCACCGGCGTCGTGGCGGCCACGGTGATCGCCATGGGGCTAATCTCGCTGCCGGTGATGCTGCGCTACGGCTACAATAAGGAGTTGGCCACTGGAGTGATCTGTGCCTCGGGGACCATGGCGCAGCTGATCCCGCCCAGCCTGGTGCTGGTGGTGGTGAGCGATCAGATCGGGGTCTCGGTGGGGGACCTGTTCGCCGGGGCGCTGATCCCCGGCCTGATCATGGCCGGCACGTTCGCGCTCTACTGCCTGGTCCTGGCCTGGCTCAACCCGCAGGTGGCGCCGGCGCTGCCGCTCGAGGCGCGCACCGTGCGCGGCATGGCGCTGGCGAAGCGCACGGTGCGGGCGGTGGTGCCGCCGGTGGCGCTGATCCTGGCGGTGCTGGGCAGTATTTTCTTCGGCCTGGCCACGCCGACCGAGGCCGGGTCGGTGGGGGCGGTGGGGGCCGCGATCCTGGCGGCCGCCAACCGGCGCTTCAACTGGAAGTTGCTGCGCGATGCGGCCGAGAGCACGGTGCGCACCACGGCACTGGTGATCATGATCCTGTTCTGCTCGACGATCTTCTCGCTGGTGTTCGACGGGCTGGGCGGCACGCAGTTCATGCGCAACATCCTGGTCAACCTGCCGGGCGGGGTGGTCGGCTTCGTGATCGTTTCCAATATCGTGGTGTTCCTGCTGGGGATCTTCCTGGAGTTCGTCGAGATCACCTTTATCATCATGCCGGTGCTGACGCCGGCCGCGCTGGCGCTGGGGATCGACCTGACCTGGTTCGGGGTGCTGATGGCGATCAATTTGCAGACGGCCTTCATCTCGCCGCCGGTCGGGTTCTCGCTCTTCTACCTGCAGAGTGTGGCGCCCAGGGAGGTGCGCACGATCGAGATCCACCGCGGGGCGATCCCATTTATGCTGCTGCAGCTGTTGGTGCTGATCATCGTGGCGATCTTCCCCGACACGGTCACCTGGCTGGTGCGTGCCTCCTCCCCGGCCGGCGGCGGGTAGAGATGGAATCCGCAAGAGGGAGGCTCGGAGGGGCGCAGGCCCTCAGAAATAGATACTGTGAGGGCCACAGGCCCTAGATGCTCATGCGGGTGCGCGCGAACGGATCCGTTCGCGCGCACTGCGTTTAGAGTTTGTTTGAAACGCCTCCCGGCTGGGGGCGCTGGTGCCGCAGGCCACCGCATCTCCCCCCGCCCGCCGCGCAGCGGCGGGCGGGGATGGGTGAGGGGTGAAACCCCTCACGCTCCCCGGTTCAAACAGGCTCTCAGAAATACTCTTCCAACCTCTTTGCAGGCCTGGCCTGCACACATTCAGATAGGGAGGAGCACGTGGCGGAAGCGCAGAAGGTTCCGCGCCGCGACGAGATACCGGTGGAGTACACTTGGGACCTGACCACCGTGTACGCCGACGACAGTGCGTGGGAGCAGGACATCGCCGCGCTGGAGCGGCTGCTGCCGGAGGTGGCCGCGCTGCAGGGGTGCGTGGCCGAGAGCGCCGAGACGCTGCTGCGCGCCCTCGAGTTGCGCGACCAGATCTCGATGCGGCTGTGGCAGATCTACATCTACGCAGAGCGCCGCAAGGACTCGGACACCGGGGACCCGGCCGGGCAGGCGCTCTCCGAGCGCGCCGGCTCACTGGTGGCGCGCGTCTCGGCCGCGCTGGCCTTCATCGACCCGGAGATCCTGGCGGCGCCGGAGGAGGCAGTGCGCTCCTGGCTGCGATCTGATCCGCGCCTGGCGGTCTACGACTACGCCCTGGATCAACTCATGCGCCAGCGGGCCCACGTGCGCTCAGCCGAGGTCGAGAGCATTATGGCGCAGTACGGCGACGTGACCCGTGCGCCCGGCGAGATCTTCGAGGTGCTCACCAACGCCGACCTCAAGTTCCCCACCATCGAGGGCGAGGACGGCGCGCCGGTGGAGATCTCGCACGCCCGCTACACCCGCTTCCTGCGCAGCGACAACCGGCGCGTGCGGCATGATGCCTTCAAGGGCTACTACAGCGCCTACCAGGGCATCCGCAACACCCTCGGCACCGCGCTGGCCGCCGAGGTGCGCAGCCACGTGCTCAACGCCCGCCTGCGCAACTACGAGTCCGCCCTGCACGCCGCGCTCACCCCCAACGACATCCCGGTGGAGGTGTATCATACCCTGGTCTCCACCATCAACGCCAACCTGCCGCGCCTCCACCGCTATATGCGCGTGCGCCGGCGGCTCATGGGCCTGGACGACCTGCACGTCTACGATCTGTACGCCCCGCTGTCGCCCGGTGTGGATCTGGAGGTGCCCTACGCCGAGGGCGCCGAGGTGGTGAAGGCCGCCTTCCGGCCGCTCGGCCAGGAGTACGGCGCCGCGATCGAGCGCACCTTCACCAGCCGCTGGATCGACGTCTACGAGAACCAGGGCAAGCGCAGCGGCGCCTATAGCGATGGCGCCTACACCACGGCGCCGTTCATCCTGCTCAACTACCAGAACCGCCTGGACGACGTCTTCACGCTGGCGCACGAGTTGGGCCACTCGATGCACTCCTACTTCACCCGCCAGGCTCAGCCGTTCGTGTACGGTAACTACACGATCTTCGTGGCCGAGGTGGCCTCCACGCTCAACGAGGCGCTGCTCACCGATTACCTGCTCAAGACGCGCGACGACCCGGCGCTCAGGCGGCACCTGGTGGCGGAGCAGCTCGAGGCCATCCGCACCACAATCTTCCGCCAGACGATGTTCGCCGAGTTCGAGCTGGATATGCACGCCCGCTCGGAGCAGGGCGAGCCGCTCACGGCGGACAACCTGAGCAAGCCGTACTACGAGTTGGTGGCGCGCTACCACGGCCCGGACGTGGTGCTGGACGACGAGATCGCGCTGGAGTGGGCGCGCATCCCGCACTTCTATTACAATTTCTACGTCTACCAGTACGCCACCGGCCTGGCGGCGGCGCTGGCGCTCAGCGACCAGATCCTGGCCGACGGGCAGGTGGCGGTGGATCGCTACCTGCGCTTCCTCGCTAGCGGCTCCTCGCGCCCCTCGATCGACCTGCTGCGCGACGCGGGGGTGGACATGACCAGCCCGGCGCCGATCCAGGCGGCGATGGACCGCTTCGACCGCCTGTTGGACGAATTGGAATCGCTGAGTCGCTGAACGCTGACGAGGACGCTGAACGAGGGCGGAGCGCCACACGGCGCCCCGCCCTCGTTGTTTTGGTACGGCGTTCTCCTTGCCCCGCATGGCATGGCGATCGGCGGCGCACCACGATGCAATGCGGTACGATGCGGTGGTGTGGGCGGCGGGGATGGCGTGGGCGGTGGGGGCGGGATGGCGTGGATGATCGTAGGGGCGCAGCAGCAGGCGCCAAGCGCGCCTGCTGCTGCGCCCTTACCGCGGGTGGCGGCGCATCCGATCGGCGCGCGTGGGGTGGGGCATGCAGGTGGCGGCGCGTCCGATCGGCGCGGCCGGCGTTGGCCATGGTGGGTGGCGCCGGTATTGCGGGGCGGCCACGGGCGGACCCGCCCGCCACGGCCTGCGTTGCCGCGTGCCGCCCCCTGTGGGGAGGTTTGAAGGGGCTGCGCCCTCCAAAAAGAATCCTCGAAGGGTTTTTGGGGCCTGCGGTCTCCGTACCCCCGGCGGGAGACACCGACCGCGTACGTCCTGTCATTTCAGAAGAGCACCGCCTTCAGCCCCTCCACCAGCCGGTCAATGTCCTCCGGCGTGTTGTACGCCTGGACGGAGATGCGGATCAGCCGGTGCTCGCCCCACTCGTGGCAGGGCACCTCGACGCGGAACTCGTCCCAGAGCCGGCGCTGCACCGCCTTCGGGTCACACGGCGGGAGCGGCAGCGACCGCATCTGCATCCACCAGTCGGTGCTGTCGGGCGTCAGCGGAGCCAGGCCGGTCAGTTCGCAGATACGTGCCGAGGCTTCCAGCAGGAGATTGTGGCAGGCCAGGCGCACCGCTGGCCAGTTGTTGTCCTCCTGGAACTTGATAGCCGTAGGGACGGTCAGGTAGGCTGAGGGGTCGTCCGTCCCCAACCAATCGAACATGTCGATGTATTCGGAGCCGCTGGGGTTGCGCGCCCGCCAACCCCAGGAGACGACGAGCGGCTCCAGCAGCGCCTGGCGCTCGGGGCGGGCGTAGAGGAAGCCAGCCCCCTTGGGCGCGCACAGCCACTTATGGCAGTTACCGCCGTAGAAGTCCGCCCCCAGCGCCTCCAGGTCCAGCGCGACCTGCCCCGGCGCGTGCGCCCCGTCCACCACGGTAAGGATGCCGGCCTCGCGCGCGCGGCGGCAGATCGCGGCCACCGGCAGCGCCACGGCCGTCGGCGAGGAGATGTGGCTGATGGCGATCACTCTGGTGCGCGCGGTCACGCCCTGCCATACCTGCTCCACCAACTCCTCCTGGCTTGTGGCAGGCAGCGGCAGCGGGCGGGGCACGTAGCGCGCGCCGCGCTTCTCGCAGTTGAACTGCCAGGTGCGCTCGATGGCGCCATATTCGTGGCCGGTGCTCAGCACCTCGTCCCCCGGCCGCAGGTCCAGCGAGCGCGCCACAATGTTCAGCGCGTGGGTCACGTTCGCCGCGAACACCAGCGTGCCGGGCCGAGCGCCGAGGTAACGCTCCAGGCTGGCGCGCGCCTCGGCCAGCAGGCCGCTGGCGCGCCGGCTAAGGAATTCCACCGGCTGCGCCTCGATCTCGCGCTGGATGGCCTGGTAGGTCTCGAACACCGGGCGCGGGCAGGCGCCGAAGCTGCCGTGGTTGAGGAAGGCGATCCCCCCACGGAGCATGAAGGCGTTCGCGAGGTCTGGCAGCGGTAGCGAGAGGGATGTTGGCATCGAGCAGTCCTTTGGTAATGCAAAATGTAAAATGCATAATGAAGCGAGACCACCCATTTTGCATCTTACATACCCACGCGCTCGGATAGGTATGCCAGCAGTTCGGCGGCGGCCACCCGCTCCTGCTCCATCGTGTCCCGGTCGCGCACCGTCACCGTCCCGTCCTCCAGACTCTGGAAGTCCACCGTTATGCAGAACGGCGTGCCGATCTCGTCCTGCCGCCGGTACAGCTTCCCGATCGCCCCGGTGTCGTCGTAGACGGTGCGCATGCGCCCGGCCCCCTGCAGCTCCCGGCGGATGTCCCTCGCCATGGCCACCAACCCCTCGTGGTTGCGCTTGAGCGGGAACACCGCGGCCTTGACCGGCGCCAAGTGCGGCCGGAGGCGCAGCACGGTGCGGAAGTGCTCATCCGCCAGCGGCTGGGCCTGCCCGCGCAGCTTCTTGCCCAGCTCGATCTGGTCGGCCCCCGGCAGAGCCAGCAGCACCTCGATCAGCGGCAGGCTGGCTGGCAGCTCCCCGGCGATCTGCTCCCCGCGCGCCAGGATCGCCTCGCGCGCCTCGGCGCCGAGTTTCTCGCTGCGCGCGGCGGACTTGAGAAAGGCCCGCAACGCCTCCTCCAGCGCGGCCAGTTTCTCCGGCGGCGGCGCCTTGACCATCTCGTCCGCGTAGGCCTCGGCCATCACCGCCAGGAAGCAGCGCCCCACCCCGGCCGAGGGCTCCACCACGAACGGTACCACGTGGCGCTTGCTCTCCGGGTCGAAGTACGTCAGCCGCGCGGTGCTGTCGCGGTTCGGGTTCACCCGCGCCGTCAGCCCGAGCGTCTCCTGGTCCCGCGAGTGCGAGCCGAGGTCGTAATCGGTGCGATTGGCGATCCCCTCGATCTCCTCGTAGCCCAGCGTCGGGTAGTCGTACAGAAGGTCGTAGGTGCGCTTGGAGTAGTGCGCCAGGTCCTCCCGCGGCACATCATAGACCTTGATGCGGCCGCGTGGCACGCCGATACTCTCCCACCACGCCAGGCGGTCCTCCAGCCAGCGCTGGTGCCAGGCCTCGTCCGTGCCCGGCATGACGAAGTATTCGATCTCCATCTGGTCGAACTCGCGCACGCGGAAGAGGAAGTTGCGCGGGTTGATCTCGTTGCGGAAGGCCTTGCCCACCTGGGCGATCCCGAACGGCAGCTTGCGGCTGGTGGTGGCCAGCACGTTGGCGAAGTTGACGAAGATCCCCTGGGCGGTCTCCGGGCGCAGGTAGGCGAACGACTCCGCATCCGCCACCGGGCCGACCTGGGTCTTGAACATCATGTTGAACGGCCGCGGCTCGGTGAGGTCGGTGGAGCCACAGTTGGGGCAGCGCCCCCTGATGTGGTCCGCCCGCCAACGGCTCTTGCAGGTGCGGCAGTCCACCAGCGGGTCGTTGAAGGTCTCCTCGTGGCCGGAGTACTTCCAGGTCAGGCGGTTCATGAGGATGGCCGCGTCCAGCCCCTCCATGTCGTCGCGCTCGTAGACGTTGGTGCGCCACCAGGAGGCGACGATATTGTTCTTCAGCTCCACCCCGAGCGGTCCGTAGTCGAACACGCCCTGAATCCCGCCGTAGATCTCCGAGCTGGGGAAGATGAACCCGCGCCGCTTGCAGAGCGCCACCAGCTGGTCGAGTGTGGTTGCCGGCATTGGTACCTCCTCTCGATGAACGACCAACGACGAACGACCAACGACGAGCGGGGCCAGAACTGGCGGTCTGCGGCCCCTTGTCCCCCTGTGCCCAGGATGTGGTCCTCTATCGTTCGTCCTTCGTCGTGTGTCGTCGGTCGGTGTGCCCGGGGCCAACGAAAAAACCCCAGGCGATCGGCCATCGCCTGGGGACGCATCGCAGCGCGACGCGCGGTTCCACCCCAGTTATTAACCCTCCGGGGGAGGGGGTGGAGAAGGGCGAGGTGCCCTCCGGGCCCCTCCCCTGAAACCCCACCCGAACCCGTGGCGGGTTAATCCCTCATCAAATGTGCAGCTCCACAGCGCCCTTCCTCACCGCGCCGCCGCCGGACTCCCACCGCCCCCGGCTCGCTGTGCGCCGCGCCTGGCGAGTACTCCTCTGCTTCATCGCCGCGCACAGAGTATAGCACACGCGGCACGGAGGATGCAATACAGGCTATGCGAGGTGATAGGTCATAGATGGTAGGAGATCGCCGCCGGCACCCCTATGACCTATCATCTGCGCTGAAACCGCGCTCGTACGCTGAAGCGTACTTGTTGCGCTATGCGCGCGCCGCTTGCTCGCGGGTTAACGCCCTTCGGGACCTCTGGGCGGACGTCCGCCGCCATGGACTAGTTAGGCACAGCCGCGCTCTGCCAACTCGTCCGCCGACCACATGCGGGCAGGCTCGGAGGCCGCGTTGGTCCGGTTGCGCCAGCCGGCTCCACCACACTTCATCGGCGTTTCCCCCTGCTGGTACGATCCGCGGCTGCGCCGTACATATCCCGCACCCCCTCGTCGAAGCTGCGCCGCCCCCCCAGCGCCGCCAGCAGCCAGTCCGGCGTTGTGCAGGTATAGCCGGTGCGCTCCTGGAACGCGAGCAGGGCGGACAGGCCGGCCAGCCCCGGCGCGAGCGGAGAGGCCAGCACGCCCCCGGCTGCCAGCAGCGGCAGCGGCAGCGGCAGTTGGTGGATGCGCCGGCCGGTGATCTGCGCGATGCGCCAGTAGGCCTCGCGGTAGCTGAGGTCCTCCGGGCCGCCCACCTCCACCACCCGCTCGCGCGCCGCCGGGTGCTCGAGCGCGACCACCGCCGCCCGCGCCACGTCTCGCGCTGCCACGAAGGAGTGTGGCGCGCGCCCGCCCGCCAGCAGCAGCCCCACCCCGCGCTCCACCGCGCGCCTGAGCGGGGCGTGGCCGGTGCCGAAGATCTCCTGGAGCGAGGAGGGCCGCAGGATCGTGAAGCTCATGCCGCTGGCGCGCAGCTGCAGCTCGGCGGCGTGCTTGCAGGCCAGCTGCGGCACATTGGCCGCCTCGTCCGCCTTGAGCGCAGAGACGAATACGAAGCGCTCCACTCGCGCCGCCCCGGCGGCCTGGATCAGCATCCGGTTCCCCTCGCCGTCCACGTGCTCGTAGGACAGATCGCGGCGGAAGGGGCTGCCCTGCGCCGTAGTGATCACTGCGCGCACGCCGCGCAGCGCCCGTCTGAGCGCCCGCGGGTCGCGCATGTCGCCCGGCTCCAGCGCCACGCCCAGGGCGCGCAGCCGCGCCGTACCGCGCCCCGAGCGCACCAGCGCGCGCACCGGCTCGCCACGCTCCGCC
>DATMBA010000369.1:0-34789 GCA_035559635.1 Roseiflexaceae bacterium | reverse complement strand
CGGCCAGCGCCAGGCAGATCAGCGCCTGCGCCAGCATGGCCGCCTGCGACGCCCCTGCAGGCAGGGCGCGCACCGGCGCCAGGCAGGCCGCCACCCCGCACGCCAGGAGCCACGCACGTAGCGTCGCGCGGCTGGCCGGCTCGCGCGCCAGCGCCGCCAGCCCCGCCAGCGGCAGCGCCGTCAGGCCTACCACGACCAGCGATCCCACCGGGCCGTACCACACCGGCGGCACACCGCCGCCCAGTATGGTCAACTGCTCGCCGAGCCACACGACGGCCTGGCCCGGCAGCATCACCAGCGCCGCCCCGCCGCCGCCGATCACCGGGAGCGCCCAGGAGGCGCAGCCGCGGTCCTGCTGCATCATATGCTCCTGAATGTAGGGAGGCTTTAGGGCCAATACCTTTCAAATACGGGGGGTGTGGAGGGCTTCGCCCTCCACACCCCACCGGGAAGGGGTTCGCGGGGGCCTGCGGCCCCCGCACCCCCACGCTGCGGGCAGCGCCCGCTTATTTGAAAAGTATTGGCTTTAGGGCGCCGTCCACGTCCTCGGCAGGAAAGAGTAAACGTTCATCAGCCGCCGGGCGTGGTGCGCCACCCACGGACGTTGGCGGCGCGCTTGTGTTACAATACCTATGGACGCAGCCGCACTGCCCCACACCGCCACGGAGGATCGATGAGCCGCACCGAAGGGCGCGCCGTACCCACCCCCAGCGCGTGGCAAGCCCTTGCCGAGGGGCGCACCGCCGAGAGCTACGCGCGAGGAACCATGATCTACACGCCGGACCAGCCGGCAGAGCATCTGTTCCTCGTCGCCAGCGGGCAGGTTGGGCTCTACCTCCGCTCCCCCGAGGGCCGGCCGCTCACCCTGCGCATGGTCGAGGCCGGCAGCCCGATCGGTCATCTGGCCGTGTCCGATGGCCAGCGCTATGAGACCTACGCCGAGGCGACGGCCTCGGCTCGCCTCTACCGCATCCCCACGGCCGAGGTGATCGCGCTCGTCGAGCATGAGCCAGCGCTCGGGCTGGCCCTGCTGGAAGACTTCGGCCGGCACCGGGCGCTGGTGAGCGCGCGCATCGACGAGGTGGCCTTCAAGTCGGTGCCGGCGCGCCTGGCCTCGCTGCTGCTGGACATCGCCCGGCGCCACGGCGGGCCGCAGGCCGCCCACCTCCCGCGCCACAGCCACCGCCAGCTCGCCGAGATGATCAACGCCTACCGCGAGACGGTCACCAAGGTCATCAACCAGTTCCGCGACGCACGGCTGCTGGAGATCGAGCGGCACACCATCATGCTGCTCAACCTGCACCGCCTCGAGGAACTGGCCCAAGGCTAAGCGCCGGATCGATGTGACCCTCTGCGTGGGCTCAAGCCCAGCAGCTTCTTGGACAACGCAGACGGCAACCCGTTACGTTCGCGTCCACTGGTTCCGTCCGGGCCGTAGGTGTTGCATCGATTGCTGACCTATGACGTTGTACCCCGTGCAGGCGTGCTTGGCACGGGAACCGGCACCATCATCTGTTGTGCAGGTGCACCCGCCGAAGCGGGAAACTGTGCAGCCGAAGCCCACATTGGCGCCATTGTAGCACGTTTGTGCAATGTCTGCCATGCGACCTTCGCCCCGGCTAAAGCCAGCGAGAACCCCGCCGAATCGCTCGGCCTAACGCCCGGCGGCTTGCGGCGGGTTCTTTAAGGTCGTTGAAGGCCAGGTCCTCCTCGCGGAAGCCGAAGATCCGCATCAGGTTCGCATCGGCCATCGCTGTCCCCGATTCGCGGGGCTTGTACCCCCATCCCCCCGCAGGGGCGGCTATAGGCCTTCGCCCTCCACGCCTCCTTTTCAATCATACAGCAGTTGCTCGCCTGCTGGGATCCAACCATAGCCGTATAGGGCGCCGTGGAGAGTTCGGGGAGGCCAAGCCTCCCGGCTCCCACCGGAGAGGAAGACCATGAGACTCTCCTGCTGCTCGCCGCCCGCTCCGCGCGCCCTCGCAGGGCGATACTACCATGGCCCGGCCTGTCGCGCGCATACAGATACCAGGAGAGCTGCCCTGACAGCCCTCCTGGCACACGTGTTGCATAGCATGGCCCCGAATGGCTCTCGCTGACCGCCGCCGGCGCCAGCATGCCGGCTCATAGCGAAACGGTTGCGATCTCGGCACTCATTCGTTCTTTTCCTCGCACCCGACATCAGTTAAAATTGAGTATAACGCCTGGCCATCGCCCGGCGTGCCTTCCAAAAGGAGCACAGGCCATGTCCGAACAGCCGCACGAGATGCAACTGGTACAGACCCACCCGTCCGGCGCAGAGGAGTGGTACTGCCCCACCTGCGGGCGCCGATTCCTCATGCACTGGCCCCCATCGTACAAGAAGATCGTACTGGAGCCGGGGGACGAGTACGCCGCGCACGTCGGCGGCAAGGGCGGCATCCGCATGGGCGCCCCCGCGATCAGCCCCGAGGCTCAGCCAGCCGAGACCGGCCTGTTCGCCGCCCCGGCCGAGGAGTTCGCCGGCAGCAGTGCCGCTACGCCGCTGCCCGTCGAGGAGCTTGGCCCCGTCCCGATCACCGACGAGCTGCGCCCCTGGCTGCGCTACCTCTCCGAGGCCGGCTTGGACGAGCAGTGGGGGAAATAGGTGCAGGCCAGGCATGCCTCCTGGTGGTCGGCCATCCTGATGGTGACGGATGCGGGGGGAAGGTCCTCGGGAGGGCTGCGCCCTCCGGTGAAACCCACCCATCACCATCGCTGTGGTGGACCATGAGGTGGGACGTTTTGCAGGGAGTGCTTGCCTTCCCTGTCCTCCCCCGCGGCCTCACGGCTCGACGCGGAGCACCGGCCCGACGCTGACCCCCACGCTGCGCTCCTCCGGCATCACCACCGTCGCCAGGATCTGGTAGCGGCCCACCTCCGGCGGCGCGAACTCCAGCACCGTCTGGTACTCAGCCTGCTGCGGCACGAACCGTCCCTGCGTCGAGGCCAGCACGTTCGTCTGGCCGGACTCGAAGATGTAGGCCAGGACGTGGACGAAGTACGTGGCCCGCGCCTCCGCCAGCCGCCCGGCATTCTGCCCGCCGATGTGGAAGCCAAGCCGCGCGCGCAGACGGACCTCGCCCGCAGCTGCGGCCTCCTCCAGCATCAGCTCCCCTGCCTCCACCGTCAACTCGCTCGACTGCTCGCCCCAGCCCCCCGCCAGCTCTGGGAAGGCGGGCGCGTCAGTGCCCGGCTTCCGCAGCGCGGAGCGCTCGATGAAGAAGCGCACCAGCCTGCCGTCCTGCCACCCCGGCCAGGTATCCTGCTGGTTCTCCTGCACGTGGACCACCCGCGTCCGGCGCACGTCACCGCTCTCGTCGAGCAGCAGCTCGACGGTGAACGTCGCGTAGTGCTGGCGGCTCTCCGGCACCTCCGTGGGCGGCGCGGGCGCGGTGGCCTGCGCAGGCGCCGCCTGGCGCGCCAGCTCGCGTGCCTTCCCCAACCAGTCCTGCCGCGCGATGCGCTCGGCCGACATCCCGCTGATGTGGCCGACGAGCCCGGCGATCTCCTCTGGCGTGGACGAGGCGAGCTGCGCGTAGGTGCGGATGCCGGCCTGGTGGAGCGCCCGCTCGATCCCCGGCCCGATCCCCTTGATCAGCTTGAAGTCGTCCGCGCGCGCGGCCTCGGCGGGGATGGCCTCGGAAGGGAGCGCCTCAGCGGGGGCGGTGGGCAGCGCCGGGCCGGCCGCCGGCCGCGCTCTGGTGATCCGCAACGCCCAGCGGTTCAGCTTGCCTACATCGATCGCCGCGCGGTCCGCCACGTGCAGCCGCCATGTGCCGCGCAGCGGCTGGCCGCGCAGCCCACCCAGGCCGGCGTGCGTCACCGAGCGGTACGTCGCGATCAGGTTGTCCGCCGCGCCGCCCGCCCGCTGGTGCAGCACCACCAAGCGCCCCGAGGGCGCGGTCAGTGTCACCTCGAGGTCGCCGATGTAGGTGTGGGTGATGTCGATGTCCACCTCGATCGCGTCGATCGTCCCATCCTCCGCCAACTCCAGCTCGCGCACGATCCCGGCCGGGGTGTTGTCCGGGATGGTCTGCCCGGCCACATCCTCGCGCTCGACGCGGCTAGTCGTCTGGGGCACGATCGCCAGCTCCCAGCGCTCGAGCACGCCGGTGTCGACGGGCGCCACGTCCTGCACCCACAGCGTCCACGCGCCGCGCACCTGCTGGCCCTCCAGCGTGCGCAGGCCCGGCGTCGTGCTCACGTCGTAGCTGCGCCGCAGGTCGTCCGCGCCGCCGCCGGCGCGGTCGTGCAGCACCACACTGGCCCCCGAGGGCGCCATGAGCGTCACCCGCAGGTCGCCGATGTAGGTGTGGCGGATGGCCAGCGTGACGGCCACGGACGCCACGGCGGCGTCCTCGGCGAAGGAGATCGTGTCGCGCACGCCGTCCGGGGTGTTGTCCGGGATGGCGAGCGCCGGGGCAGAGCTGCCGCGCAGCGCCGTGACGGGCGTGTCACCGCCGATCTCCACCGCCCGGCTCACCGCCTTGAAGGCGTTCACGCGGCCATAGCCGAACCACTGTGAGTGGCCGCGCGCGTCGTAGGCGCCGAAGGCGTTGCCGAGCTGGGCGTCGGGCGTGGGGTCCTCGATCTTGTCCGCGGTGGCCTCCAGGATCTCGCGCACCTGGCGGGCGGTCAGGTCCGGGTTGGCCGAGATCACCAGCCCTGCCACCCCGGCCACCACCGGGCAGGCGCTCGAGGTGCCGCCGAAGCGCCGGGTGTAGTCGGTGCCGTCGTAGCCGGCCGGCCCCACCCGGTCGGTGGTCACGACGCCCAGGCCGGTGATCGGCGTGGTGATCTGCGGGAAGGTGCGCCGCCCCGCGTGGACGGGGTGGGCGTTGTTGCTGGGCGCGCACAGCGCGATCTGCCGCCCCCAGTTGCTGTAGGCCGCCTTGCGCGCCTGGCTGGTGATCGCCGCCACCGCGATCACGTCCTCGTGGGCGGCGTAGCCGTCGCGCCAGCGGGTGGGGCCGCGCAGCTCGTCGTTCGGCCAGCCGCGCTCGTCCACCGTGCCATCCACCGGGCGGTTGGCGTTGCCGGCAGCGAAGACGATCACGCAGCCCTTGCCACCCCGCCCGACGGTCGCGCAGCGGTGCAGGGCCGCGTTCTGGCGCAGCGAGAGCGGGAAGTCTCGCGCCGATGGCCCCCAACTGCAGGAGACCACCGCCGCGCCGCGCTCGGTGACCCAGCCGAACAGCTCCTCGATCGAGTTGTCGTCCAGGAAGCCGGAGGTGCGGATGGGCATGAGCGCGCACCCGGGGGCCACGCCCACCACCCCCACACCGTTCTCCTCGGCCACGGCCACGCCGCAACAGGCCGTGCCGTGGTTGTCGTCGGTCGCCTCCGGCAGCGGATCGAAGTCGCGCCCGGCGAAGTCGCGCGGCGCAACGATCTTGCCCTCGCCGCGGAAGTCCTCGTGGCGCAGGTCGCACGAGTCGTCGGCTACGGCGATCACCACCGCGCGCATGCCACGGGTGATGTCCCACGCGCGCACCGCGTCGATGTGCGACGCCGGTTCCAGGAACGGCCCGCCGGTGTGGTGCAGATGCCACTGCTCGGCGAACAGCGGGTCGCCCGGGGTGTGGAACGTCTGGGCCGGGATGGCGACGTTCGGCTCGGCCAGGAGCACGCGGCCACTAGCCACGAGGCGGTTGGCGATCTTGATCGGGTTCTCGGTCGCCTGCTCGGTCACGCGGAACACGAAGGCATGCGGCACGCCCGGCACTTCCTTCAGCAGCTGCAGGCCGTAGCGGGCCGCCAGCGCCTCGATCTCCTCGTCGCCCACCTCCGGCTTGAACTGGACCGTGATCTCGTCGGTGAGGAACAGGCGCGAGCTCGGGTCCCCGGCGATGCGGTAGACGTGTGAGGCGAACGCAACGTCCTCGTCCGCGCGCGCCGCCTGCATCACCGCGTCGCGCCGCTCGGCGTCGACCTTGAGGAGCTCGAGGTTGTGCCGCTCCAGGTGCTTGGCGTGCTCCGCCCCGAGCGACTCGGCCAGCACCGCCGGCCGGACGCCCGGCCGTACGCGCGCCGTGAACTGGTCGGGCACCTTCTCGAGCGCGATCGCCTCGCCGCCGCGCTGCAGCGTAGTCCCGGCCGAGGCGTCCGTCCGATTGGTCATGGGATCCCCCTTCGCTCAATGCTAGATAGCTCCACACAGACCTTCCGGTTTGGTGGGAGGGCAGGGATGGCAGACCCGTCCCTGCCCTCCCATACTGGAGGACTTCTGTGGTGCTCGTTAGGGCTTCCGCAGTCGGCGCCGCTCCGCAGGGGGTAGGGGGCCCGCGGCCCCCGAACAGAATCCTCGAGGGATCGCGGGGAGGGTCAGGGCCCGCCACATCTCCCGCCGCGGGGATACGGGGCCACACATACAGGCAGGGTTGGGGGTGGCAACGCCAACCCCCAACCCCTGACCCCCGACCCTTACGCGGTGTAGACCATGAAGCGAGCCGGGATGTCGCTCTGGAAGCCGGCGGGCACCGGCGGCAGGCCGAAGGGCGGGAACGGCGGCGCCGTGTCCAGATCCAGCACCCAGGTCGAGTACCCCGCGAAGGGCAGGCCGGGCACCGGGCCGGTCACGTCGGCGGTCAGGTTGCCCTCGTAGAGGTGCGGCTTGCCGCTCGCCGGCGCCGGGAAGAGGCCGGGCGGGGCGATCAGCGGCACCACTACCAGCGGCGGCAGACCCGGCCCGAGCGGCGGCGCCGTCAGGTCCGGCCCGTCCGCCACGGTCGTCAGGTTGATCGTCTCCAGCTGGACCTGGAAGTTGAAGGCCGACATCACCGTGGCGGCGGAGGGGTTGCCGCCGATCCAGGCGATCGGTGCCGGATTGAGCCAGATCGCCGCGCCGAACAGGGTGAAGCTGGTGGTGCGGATGATCCGGTTCGGCTGGAACGTGCCCAGGCCGAGCTCCACCGGGCCGATCAGCACCAGGTTCCACCACGGGTAGGGCGGGGCCACCGGGACCACCGGCTCGGCCTCCAGCTTCGCCGCGTCCTTCCGGCGCGCCCGCTTCATGGCCTCGGCCACGTAGCGGTCGCTGTAGGCGCGCAGCTTCGCCTCATAGGAGCTGCACAGCTGCTGCGCCTCCTGCGTGATGTGCTCCGGCACCGCCACAGCAGGGGCTGGCGCCGGGCGCCCGGCGCGGATCACCACCTCTTCCATCGCTTTGGTCGTCACGTGGTCCTCCTTGCTTCAGCGCTCCCCGGCGCCCCAGCGGGCGGCCGGATGCCGGGCGGCGCGTCGGCCGCGTCTCGCTCATCGGCACGGCGCCACCCTAGCATCGCCCGCTTAACCCACGCTGTTTTTACGCTTAATTGAAAAAGATTTTGGAATAATCTGCCACCGCCGCCGGCCAATCACGCCCCCGGCGCTTAATACACAGCGCCGTCGGAATTAAGCGAGAATGCGTGCGATAAATCGTCAGGATGCGACGTTTAGTCCCTGCACGGCGCCCGGCGCGCCGGCGCGGCCCCGGCCCTCCACAAAAGTTAACGGCGGTTAAGTGACGCGTGGTCCAAAGAAATGTTTAACACTCGTTACATGGGCCGGCGCAGCACACATGTTCATATCCGTCGTAAGACCTATGCGCCGCCGCGCTCGATCGGGTATAATGATGATCTTCCAGGGTCTATGCTGTAACGGCCTGGCGCCGTTACACCGGTGGGTTGGTTTTCAAGGGAGGGCTGCGCCCTCCCTTGGACCCTCCCCCATGAGGCCAGGCGCGCGGGCGGGGGTTGATGGCGGACGCGGCTCGCGGGGACCTCCCCCATGAGGCCAGGCGCGCGGGCGGCGGAGGGACTGACGGCGGGTGCGGCCCGCGGGGACCTCTCCCATGAGGCCAGGAATACAAGGTGTGACGCATGTCATTTCGTGTTGACGCGCCCTACCAGCCTACCGGCGACCAGCCAAAGGCGATCGCCCAGCTCGTCGAGGGCATCCAGAAGGGCTACAGGCACCAGACGCTGCTGGGGGCTACCGGCACCGGCAAAACTGCCGTCATGGCTTGGATCTTCGAGGCGCTCGAGCGCCCGGCGCTGGTGTTGGCTCACAACAAGACACTCGTCTCGCAGCTGTACGCCGAGTTCCGCGAGCTGCTGCCGGACGCGGCCGTCGAGATGTTCATCTCCTACTACGACATGTACACCCCCGAGGCCTACGTGCCGAGCAAGGACCTGTACATCGAGAAGGAGGCCGACATCAACGAGGAGATCGACCGGCTGCGCCACGCCGCAACCCAGGCGCTCTTCACCCGCAACGACGTGATCATCGTGGCCTCGGTCTCGGCGATCTACGGCCTCGGCTCGCCGCACGAGTACGGCCAGGTGGCCATCCCGGTGCGGGTGGGCGAGGTGCGCAACCGGGACAAGCTGCTGCGCCAGTTGCTCGATCTGCAGTTCGAGCGCAACGACATCGACTTCCACCGCGGCACCTTCCGCGCCCGTGGCGACGTGCTGGACATCTTCCCGGCCAACCAGGAGACCGCCATCCGCCTCAAGTTCGGCTGGGACGAGGTCGAGAGCATCGAGGAGTTCGACCCGCTCACCGGCGAGGTGCTGCTCAGCCGCACCGCGGTGGAGATCTACCCCGCCAAGCACTTCATCGCCAACGCCGAGACGCTGCAGCTCGCCATCCGCGACATTCAGGATGAACTGACCCAGCGGGTGAAGGAGCTAGAGGACGCCGGCAAGGTGCTGGAGGCCGCCCGCCTCAAACAGCGCACCATGTACGACCTGGAGATGCTCTCCGAGATGGGCTACTGCTCCGGTATCGAGAACTACTCGCGCCACATGGACCGCCGCGCCGCCGGCCAGACCCCCTGGACGCTGCTGGACTACTTCCCGGACGACTTCATCCTGTTCGTGGACGAGAGCCACATCACGCTGCCGCAGGTGCGCGGCATGTACAACGGCGACCGCTCGCGCAAGGAGACGCTGGTGGAGTATGGCTTCCGCCTGCCCTCCGCGCTGGACAACCGCCCGCTGCGCTTCGACGAGTTCGAGCAGCACATCCACCAGGCGATCTACGTCTCGGCCACGCCCGGCCCCTACGAGCTGCAGCACTCACAGCAGGTGGTGGAGCAGATCATTCGGCCCACCGGCCTGCTGGACCCGCTGGTGTACGTGCGGCCCTCCCGCGGCCAGATCGACGACCTGCTGGGTGAGATCAAGAGCCGCGTGGCGAAGGGCCAGCGCGCGCTCGTCACCACCCTCACCAAGCGCATGGCGGAAGATCTGGCCGACTATCTGAAGGAGATGGGCATCCGCACCAGCTATCTGCACTCCGACATCGAGACGCTGGAACGCGTCGAGATCCTGCGCGACCTGCGGTTGGGCGTGTACGACGTGGTGGTGGGCATCAACCTGCTGCGCGAGGGACTCGACCTGCCGGAGGTCTCGCTGATCGGTATCCTGGACGCGGACAAGGAGGGCTACCTGCGCAGCGGATCCTCGCTCATCCAGATCATCGGCCGCGCCGCGCGCCACATCGAGGGCACGGTGATCATGTATGCCGACACGATCACCAACTCGATGCGCATCGCGATCGACGAGACCAACCGCCGCCGCGCGATCCAGGAGGCGTACAACCGCGAGCACGGCATCACGCCGATCGGTATCAGCAAGGCGGTCAAGGACCTGACCGACCGGGTGCGCAAGGCGGCCGAGGAGCGTGCCGTCTACGAGACCGGCCGGCCGCTGGAGGAGTTGCCCATCCCGAAGGACGAGATCGTCAAGCTGGTGAAGGAGCTGGAGAAGCAGATGAAGCAGGCGGCCAGGGACCTGGAGTTCGAGAAGGCCGCCGCCCTGCGCGACCAGATCATCGAGTTGCGCCGCACCCTGGCCCTCGAGGAGGAGGTCGAGCAGGCGTAGTGCGGGAGGGCCTGGCTCTCCCTGATACTCCTCACCGGTGGGTGCAGGGAGGGCCGCCCCCTCCCTGCAAAAAATAACGAATCCTTCAGCAACAAGTTATTGCGCAGCGCCGCAAAACCGTAGATAATATACAGTGGAAGCCCCGTCGCCCCGACCGCGATACGCACGCCCGGAGCCTCACCCTCCCCGGCTGGGTCTCTTCCACGGCGAACACGCATGCGATGACGCACCATCTGGCACCGGCACAGCTCAGGGCGCGCCCTGAGCTGCGGAAGGGGGTCCGCGTTGGCAGTCCAGGTCTGGATCGGCGAGAAGCCAGAACACTCGAATGAGCGGCGGGCGATCGTGGCGCTGGCCAACGGCCTCGAGCGCCTGGACGGGCTGTACTTGATCCTGGCCAACTTCAGCGTCGGCGGCCGGAACATCGACCTGGTGATCGTCAAGCAGGACGCGATCTTCATCATCGAGCTGAAGCACTGCGACGGCAAGATCTTCGGCGACGTCAACGGCCCCTGGTTCGTCGAGGGGGCCAACGGCGAGCGCAAGCGGCTCAATCCCGGCCGCAAGAACCCCTACAACCAGGTCATCTCCTACTACTACAGCCTGATCAACTTCCTCAACGACCGGCGCGCCGAGTTGCTCTCGCCGCAGCGGGCCGCCTCGGTGGATTTCCGCACCTGCCGGCGCGTCGTGGTTATCTCGCCCTCCATCCAGGAGGGCTCGCACGTCGAGACCGACTGGAAGGTCGAACTGAAGGGCCTGGACGAGTTGCCGGCCTACCTGGTGACCGAGCGCTCCTCCGAGATCGACCTCGACGAGCAGGAGATGCTGGCGATCCCGCGCCTGCTCCACCTCACCCGCTGGACTGAGATCAACGCACTCCTGGCCGGGGTGCTCCCGCGCCTCGACGCGCTGCCCGAGGCGCCACCGGTGGCCGCCCCGCAGCCCGCTCCCTCCGGACAGGAGGCAGGAGACGGAACTACAACCTCACCCCCCGAGGTCGCGGGTCTCGGATCTCAGGCCGCGGGTCGCGGGCCTCAGCACTCAGGCCTCAGCACCCGTCTCACCCGTCTCCTCTCCACCTGGACCGGCCGCGCGACCGTCGTGCTGAGTGTGCTGGTGCTGGCGCTGGTGCTGGCACTGCTCAACCGGCCTGCGCCGCCGCTGCCCGCCGCGGACCAGCCGGCGCCGCCCATCCTGGTGAGCACCAGCCCACCGGCCGGCGGCCCCGAGGTCCCGGCCGGCACCATCGAGGGCGAGACGTGCGTCTGGAGCGGTTTCCAGGCGGTGGGCCGGCGCCGGGGGGCGCAGCCGGGCATCTGGGAGAACGTCGGCGTGAGCGGCGCCGCCCCCGCGCTCGCCCCGGACGTGGTGGTGACGCTCGAGGAGGTCAGCTTCTGCGACGGCCAGATCGTGCTCTCCTGGAGCGTGCGCAATAACATGGAGGACGCCAGCGTGACCATGCCGCTGACGGCGGAGAACATCAGCGTACGCGACTCGCTCGGCAACGAGTACGCCATCGCCGATGCGCGCTCGCGCCCGGCGCAGATCGTCGTCGAGCCGCGTAGCCGCGCCCGCGGCACCGCCGTGGTGGAGCGCCCCGTCCACCAGAGCGCCGCCACCCTGCTCGTGCAGCTGCGATCCGAGCCGTTCGGCGAGGCCACCTGGCTGGTACACGTGGACGCCGGAAGGTAGGACACTGGACCGCTAAGCGCTGAGGGCCTGAGGCCGCGGCGATGCTGTACGATGGCGCCTCAGCAACCGTCAGCGCTCTCACCCCTGGCAGCGCTTCAGCGGTCCTGGTTCGCTTACGCCGCAGCGGCCACTGCGCCGTTGTCCTTCTTCTTAGGGACGAAGCGCGACAGCAGGATGCCCAACTCGTAGAGCAGGTACATCGGCACCGCCAGCAGCAGCAGGTTGTACGGGTCGCCAGTGGGGGTGATCAGCGCCGCGATGATCGCGATGATCACCAGCGCGTAGCGCCGGGTCCTGGCGAGCATCTGGGTATGCACGATGCCGAGCCGCGCCAGCAGGAAGATCACCGCTGGCAGCTCGAAGATCACGCCATTCCACAGGAGCAGCGTCGCCACCGTGCCCATGAAGCTGTCCAGCGTTGGCACGGTGGTGATCGTGCCGAAGTTCAGCAGGAACTGCAGCGCCGCCGGCACGGTGATGAACCAGCCGAAGGCCAGCCCGGCCAGGAACAGCTGCGTGACGAACGGCAGCGCGGTGAAAACAATGCGCTTCTCGTGCGGCAGCAGGCCCGGCGAGAAGAACGCCACTAACTGGTAAATGATCACCGGCATCGCCAGGGCCACCCCCAGCACCAGCGCGATCCGCATGTAGCCGATGAACACCTCGCCGACCTGGATGGCCTGGAGTTGGGTGCCGGGGGCCAGCTGGTCGACCATGAAGTTCGGCAGCGGCTTGCCGAGGATACTGGGGGTGTTGACGGCCCAGAAAGCGAGCGAGGCGCCGACGCCGACCGCCAACAGGCACTTGACCAGCCGATCGCGCAACTCGAGCAGGTGCGGCGCCATGCCCTGCCAGAAATCGCCAATCGAGGTGAAGTCGGTCACGCTGTCGGCGATGTCCTCCTCCTCCGGCGGCTCGTCCTTGATCAACAGCCGCACCAGCAGGGCGATGATCACCGGCAGGATGAGCAGCGCGACGATGACGCCGGCGACGATGAGCAACTGGTTGGTGGACATCAGGCTACCTCTTCCAGGACGCGCTGTGCGGCGTGGGCGCGGCAGTACTCCTGCCCCTTGAGGGGCGCTGCCGCACACGGCGTGCCGCCGCGCGTCATCCCCTTGCACCGCCGCCGCCCCTCCGCCGGTGCCTCCGCGATGGGCGTCTCAGGTGCGGCTGGCTCGCCGCGCGGCAGCGCAGCCTCATGGACCGCCGGCGCGTGGGCCTCGATCGGCGCCATCGGCGGGGTGGCGCGGGCCGCCTGGCGCTCGCGCAGGGCCTGCAGCTCGGCGGTGAGCGCCTGGAGCTGCATACTGAACTCCTCGCCGAGCGCCTGGATGCGCCGGCTCAACTCCTCGACGGCGGCCTCCGTCTCCGCTTGGGACGTGGCGCTCGCAGGCGGCGCCTGGCCAGGCTTGAAGCGGCGCGGCACCGGCTGGCCGTTTACATCCGAGGACTGAGCACTGAGGACGGAGGACTGAGTCTCGGCAGTGAGATCCGTCGTCACCGGGGCAGACGCCTCGGCCGAGGAGTGAGGGGCAGCGGTACGATCGGCTGTGAGCTGCGTAACCGCCTCCTGGGCCTGCTGCTCGGCCGCCGTCTGCACGCCGCCCGCATCCGCGACGCCATCCAGCGGCGCGGCGGGCGCGGCCTGGCCCGGCGGTGCGATCGTGCGCGCGGCATCGTCCAGCCCATCGCCGGCGCGGGCATCGAGGTCCAGCGGGGTCTTCGCCACCGCGTCAGCCGACTCCTCGACCATGCGGGCCGCCTCGGCCAGGTCGCCGCGGACGCTCTCTAACTCCTTGCGAACCGTCTCCACCTCCTCGGTGAGGCTGCGGCGGATCTCCTGCAACTCCTGTTCGATCTCCTCGCGGGCGCGGAGCACCATCTGGGCGTCTGGCGAGCGGGCGATCCAGTCGCGGACGCGGATCACGAACTTGCCGGCCTGGCGGGCGAACTCCGGCAGGCGCTCGGGGCCGACCACCACCAGCAGCAGGATCAGAATGAGAAAGATTTCGCCTGGCCCGATGCCCAGGAAGTTCATGGTCGTCCTTCGGACTTGTGGGAGCGCGGGGCCAATGGCCCTACTGACCTGATCCGGAGGGGCTGCGCCCCGCCCGCCCTCCCCGCGGGCGCGGGGCCGGTGGCTGGCAACAAAAGGCACCACAGCGATCAGCCCATACGGCCAGGCCAGCGGCCCGTTCTCGCGGTGACCCCTGTGGTGCCATCGTCGCGGTGCCGGCGTAGGAGCCGCCTGGGCCTCCCCCGCCACCCCTGCGCTACGCCGTTTGGGCGCGCGTTTCGATATAGTCCAGCGCGTCCTTGACGGTGAGGATCTTCTCCGCATCCTCGTCGGGGATCTCGACGCCGAACTCCTCCTCGAGCGACATGATCATCTCGACCAGGTCGAGCGAGTCGGCGTTCAGATCATCGGAGAAGCGCGCCTCCGGGACGATCTTGCTCTCGTCGACGCCG
The DNA here is from genome assembly GCA_035559635.1 of Roseiflexaceae bacterium. GTDB lineage: Bacteria > Chloroflexota > Chloroflexia > Chloroflexales > Roseiflexaceae > CALJIC01. Next base: position 20,735 of record DATMBA010000369.1, on the reverse strand, counting down.
AGTTGCTCGGCGACGATCTTCTTCAGGCGCGCTTCCATCTCAGGCGATGCCATGCGGCTGCTCCTTTCAACGGCTTGGATGTTCAGGTCGATGGGCCTCGCGGCCCGCGGTTATGCTCTCGATGCAGAGGCGCGTGGGCGCCCTGGATCTACTCGTGCCTGCCCTCGACGTAGCGCGTCACAACCGTGCCGAGCACGCCGTTGACAAAGCGGCTGGAGTTATCGCTGCCGAAGTGCTTGGCTAGCTCGACCGCCTCGTTGATCACCGCCTTGACTGGCGTCTTCTCAACTGAGTCGATCAGAATCTCGTACAGCGCGATGCGCAGGATAGCTTTGTCCACCCCCGGCATCTGGCTGACGGGCCAGCTCGGGGCGGCCTCCTCGATAATGCGGTCGAGGTACGGGTAGTGTTCCCACACCCCGAACACCAGGCGGCGAAGGAAGCGCTCGCCCTCAGGCGGCAGTTGCTCCTCCTCAACCCACCGCGTGACGACGGCATCCGGCGCGTGGTCAGTCGCGTCGAGCTCGAACAGGATCTGCAGTGCGATCGTCCGCACCCGGTGGCGCAGGCTAGGCATGGGCGACAGTCTCTCCCGCGGGCGACGGATCGCCGACGTCCTGGATGTAAACGTTGACCTCGCGCGCCGCCACGCCCGCCAACTCGGAGAGCATCGCGGCGACGCTGAACTGGACAGCGAGGGCGGTCTCCAGCAGGTTGGTGTCGGGCCGCGCGACCAGGTAGCAGTCGACGCGTACGCCGTCCGGATCCCCATGCAGAGCGACCCCTGCATGGTGGTCTCCCGGCAGTCCGCCGCCCCCGCGAGGGACGACACCGAGCCGGGCGACGCCGGGCACCGCGCGAACCGCGGTGCTGATCAGCCTCGTCAGCACATGCGGTGCCACCGTCGCATTGTCAGGCGCCTGGGCCACAGACGTATGCCCCGCGTGTGCCTTCGCGGCGCGCCCTGGGGGGCGCACCGTGGCATTGTAGCGTCTTTCAGAGCCAGCGTCAAACCCACCTCGGTTGACGCTGGCTCCCTCAACGTTGGGGGTGCGAGAGGCTTCGCCCCTCACAACTCCCCATTCCATGGGGGTTGAGGGAGCTATCGTCTTCCCAACCCTGCTATCAGTGCATGACCATGCCGCCGTCCACCGTCAGCGTCTGGCCAGTGATATAGGCCGCGTAGTCGGAGGCCAGGAAGGTCACCAACCCGGCCACGTCCTCGGGGGTGCCGAGGCGGCCGAGCGGGACGTTCTCCAGGATCGCCGCGCGCACCTTCTCATCCAGCACGCCCGTCAACTCGGTCTCGATGTAGCCGGGCGCCACCGCGTTGACCGTGATGTTGCGGCTGCCCATCTCGCGCGCCACGGACTTAGTGAAGCCGATGATGCCAGCCTTGGCGGCCGCATAGTTCGACTGGCCGGCGTTGCCCATGAGGCCCACCACCGAGGTGATATTGATGATACGCCCGAAGCGGGCGCGGGTCATCGGGCGCAGGGCGGCGCGGGTGCAGAGAAACAGGCCGCGCAGGTTGGTCTCCAGTACCGCATCGAAGTCTTCGTCCTTCATGCGCAGCAGCAGCGTGTCACGGGTGATACCGGCGTTGTTCACCAGGATGTCCACCTTGCCAAAGCGCTCGATGGCGGCCTTGAACAGGCGTTCGACCTCCTCAGGCGCGCTGATGTCGGCCTGCACAGCGAAGGCGCGGCCCTCGATGGCCTCGATCGCCGCCACAGTCTCCTCGGCGGCGGCCTGATTGCCGCGGTAGTTCACCACCACCGCCGCGCCGGCGCCGGCCAGCGCGCGAGCGATCGCCCGGCCGATGCCACGCGAGCCACCGGTGACGAGCGCGACACGGTCTTTGAGACTGATCTGCATCTCTGCTCCGTAGCTATACTCTACACACACACCGTTCAGTGTAGTGGAAGGGTTCCAGGGAGGGCTGCGCCCTCCTGGCCCTCCCCTGGTGGAAGGGTTAACAGGGAGGGCTGTGCCCTCCCTGGCCCGCTCCTACCGGAGGAGTTCACTGGCTACTGCTCCGCGATCTCGTACAGCGTCTCGCCGTCGATCAGCACCACCGGGCGGCCCTTGGCGGCCTTGACAGCGCTAGGCATGAACTCGGTGGAGGTGAGCACCACGCCTTTGCGGCAGTCCTCGCGCTTCATGTCCTGCAGCAGGCTCTCGATCGTACCGGGCGCGACCTTGTCCGCCACGGTCATGCGCAGGTGCCAGGGCTCGCCTTGGTACTCCATCCAGATGTCGAGGTGCTTGTCTTTGTCGATGAAGCGGTAGTCCTTGAAGGTGAAGCCCTTCTTCTTGAACAGGTTGTTGACGTACGAGCCGAACTGCGGCAGCGAGAGGCCGCGGATATCGTCGGCGCCACGGATGACGCCGGGGCGCTCGAGGGCCCCGCCGCGCGCGCGCACCTCCTCACGCAGCCCCCGATTGCGCTCCTCGATCCGACCGGCGGTGGAGGCGCCGAAGGTGCAGAACGCCAGCAGCGAGAAGGCGATGAAGCCGCTGGTGGCGGCCCACACCTCGACGAGCGACCCGGCACCAGGCCCGAGGCTGGCGCCGGCCTGTGCGCCGAACTGGGTGTAGAAGATCAGGCCGGCCAGCAGCGCGGCGCTGACGATCGCGCCGATCGCACCGGCCATGAATCCGTGCAGCGCGTAGTGGCCCTTGACGCTGCGGGCCAACAGCAGGCCGGCCCCCACCGGCACAATGCCGGCCACGAAGGTCAGCACGCCGGCCTGCAGCATCGAGACCGGCATCAGCAGCCCGGCGCCAATGCCATACAGCAGCACCGGCGCCCAGCGCAACTCGCGCATGCCGGTGCTGATCTCGCGCATGGCGCGCCCGATGCCGCCGCTGACCGCGGCCCCGGCGGGCGCGCTGTCGCTCTGCTGCTCCTCTGGCTTGGTCACTTCGGTACCTGTATCTGTTGCTTGGTGCGGTCTCATCATTATAGTGGGCTGCATTGATTGCTAAACGAGGGGGCTCGGGGATGGCTTCGCCATCCCCTCAACCCCCGCCCCATCTGGAACTTTCAGCGCAGCGTGCTCTATCACTCTCAATCGGCCCTGCGCCCCGCCACCCCAATGGGCGTCACGATCGCTCGTGGTCCAGCAGTTCGTCCACTGCCTCGCGCAGCTTGCCGAGGTCGGTGAACGAGCGGTAGACCGAGGCGAAGCGGATGTAAGCCACCTCATCCACCTCGCGCAGCCGGCGCATGACGATGTCGCCGATGGTATGCGAGGCCACCTCCTGCTCGTCGCGCGCCATCAACTCGTTCTCGACATCGTTGGCGAGCGACTCGAGTTGCTGGGCCGATACGGGGCGACGGTAGCAGGCGGTGCGCACGCCGCGCATAAGCTTCTCGCGGTCGTACGGCTCACGCTCGCCGCTCTTCTTGACCACCGTGAGGCTCACCGTCTCCACCCGCTCATAGGTGGTGAAGCGCTTACCGCACGAGGCGCACCGGCGCCGCCGCCGGATCGACTCGCCGCTGTTGAGCTTGCGGGTGTCGATGACGTCGCTCTCTGGATGCTGGCAGAAGGGACACCGCATCGTGAAGCTTTCGGGAGTTCTCGCTGCCGCAACATCCCCCCGCCACCAAACGCCTGGCGGGAGTGTCGAGCCCTGAGAACCGCGGGCCCGCTGAGAAACTGAAGGGCTGGTGCTGGACTCGCGGTGGAAAGCGTACATCCTTCCTCGGCGGTGCGCGCGTGGCCGGCATTATAGCATATAGTGCGCTGCATTGATTGCTAAAGGGGGAGGGGCTAGGGGAGGACTTCGCCCTCCCCTAAAACCAATACCTTTCAAATACGGGGGGTGTGGAGGGCAAAGCCCTCCACACCCCCACCGGGAAGGGGTTTGCGGGGGCCTGCGGCCCCCGCACCCCCACGCTGCGGGCAGCGCCCGCTTATGTGAAAAGTATTGCTCCTAAAACCCCGCCCCAACTGTAGCTTTCAGCGCAGTGCGCTATAGCTGATAGGCGATAGGCCATAGGCAGTGGCGGACCCTATGGCCTATCGCCTATTGCCTATGACCCACACAGGTACCGCGCCCAGCGGCTCAGCAGGTAGGCCGCAGCGGTATTGCGCGCCAGGCCCACCGGTTGGTCGCCGTGGCCCCCAGCGAAGCGCAGCGTGCTGGCGATCAGGCGGCCCGCGCCCCAGGCCAGCTCGGCGGCGTAGTCGTGGACGTGCACGGTGCGGGTATCGATCCGCCGCAGGATGGGCGCCACCGGCGCGGCCAGCGCCATCGTGTCCAGCGCGTGGTCCGTGGCGCAGCCGTAGAACTGCAGGCCGGCCCAGCCGTCATGCGGGAAGTCGCCCCAGGCGGGATGCGGCTCGCACAGGCGCAGCGCCTCGCGCCAGAAGGGCATGGGCAGCGCGCGCAGCGGGCCGGGCGGGCCGTCTGCGGCCTGCAGGAGGATGGCGCGCCCGCCGCCGCGGACGAACGCGTCCAGCCCCGCGGTCCACTCGCTGGCGATGACAACGGCCGACGAACGACGAACGACGAACGACGAACGGGCCGAATCACCCTGCTCACTGGCCGGGGACGGTTGGTCGTTGGTCGTTGATCGTTGGTTGTCGGTCAGATCGTGGACGGTGATTGGGATCACGGCCGGCGCGAGCCGCCGCAGCTCCTCCAGCCGCCCGGCGGGGTCCAGCAGCGCCACGCCGTCTAGCCCGTCCCAGGCGCCGCGCGGGAAGAACCACAGCGGCCACTCGTTGCGCGCCTCCTCGTCGCCGGCGCGCAGGTGGGCGCGCAGGATGGCCCGGCGCGGCGTGGCCACCTCGGGCGCCAGGAACTCCGCCACCGCTAGCTCGCGCACCGCGCCGGGCGCGAGCGCGAAGGGCGTGACGGACTCGCCCGCGGCGAAGGGCGGCTCACCGTCCAGCGCCACGCTCCAGCGCACGTGGGCCGGGCCGCTGGACACGCCGTAGTGCGAGGCGATCAGGTGCGGGCGGACCAGCGCACCGGCGGTGTAGCAGAAGCAGTCCCAGTAGGCCGCCCGATCCCCGCCGTGGATCCAGTCGCGGCGCCTGTCCCAGCCCACCACCAGCACCAGATCGCCATTGAACGCGCTGAAGGCTGCCGGGTCGAACTTCACGCGCCCGGCATCGTCCCACATGCCGGCGGTGCTGATGGGCGTGTCCACCTCACCGGTGACGACGTAGCCGGCGATCTCGCGGTAGGTGCGCACCAGTTCGAGGGTGACCTTGCGGTGCAGCAGGCCGTGCAGCGCGGAGAGGCGCTCCAACTCCGCGCCGCGCTCCCAGTACCCGTTGGCACGCAGGCGCTCCTCGTGGTGCGGCACATCCATCTGCCAGCGGGCGCCCTGCGGGTTGACGCTCGGGTCTGGTGATAGCCACCAGGGGGCTGCATGCACCATGGATAATGAAGCGTGCTGGTGGCCTTCCTCATGGGCCATGTGGCTCGCCTCATTTTGCATTCGGCGGGGGTCGCGGAAGGTATCATAGTCGCAGAACTCGCCGAAGACCCAGGGCTGCTCCGGGCGCCAGCGCGGGCTGAAGTAGTCCACCAGACCGCGGAAGAACTGCAGGTCGCAGTAGAAGTGGTAGTCGTAGTAGTCGGCGAACTCGTTCAGCAGGCCGCCGTAGGCCTCGCCGGAGCCGCTATTGTCGCGCACCAGCGCATCGCCGGCCAGCCGCTTGACCAGCGCGTACAGCGGGCCGAGGATCTCCGGGCCGACGGCGCGGTTCAACTCGCAGCCGAGGCTGTAGAGGATCACCGCGGGATGCTGTCGCGCGAGCTTCACCAGGCGCTCGTACTCCAGCGGCGCCTGGTGGCGGAAGTGCTCGTCCGGCTCGGGCAGCCACATGGGCAGTTCGACCCACAGCAGGAGGCCCATTTCGTCGGCCAGGTCGAAGTAGTACTGCGGCGGGAACCACAGGCAGAGCTTGACGCCGTTGTAGCCGAGCTGCTTCAGCTTCGCGAAGTCCTGCCGTACGCGCGCCGGGCCGGGGTCGGGGCTGAGGCGGCCAGCGTACCAGCCCCAGGAGAGGATCATGCGCGGGTAGATGGGGCGATCGTTCAGCAGCAGCGTGGCGCCGGCGGCGCGCAAGGAGCGCAGCCCGAAGCGGACCACGCGCTCGTCGCTCCCTTCCACGCGCAGCACCGCCGTATAGAGCGCCGGGTCGGCCGGGGACCACGGGCGGATCGCTGCGGCGTCGAGGGTGAGAGAGAACGCTGCGGCCGCTGAGGTGGCTGAGGAGACTGAGGAGGCGATCAGCGCTCCATCCGGGCCGTACAGCTCGAGGGAGACGCGCGCCGGGGCCGAGAGCGCGGCGGAGATCTCGACCTGGCCATCGGGTGTACCGCGGGCAGATGCCTCCTCGAAGACCACCGCGCCAGTGGACGCCAGCACGGCAGGCTGCCAGAGGCCGCCGAACATGTGGCCCCAGACGTAGGGCAAGAAGCCGGAAAGGGTGGACTTGAGCGGGAACGCGCCGGGGAGCGGCGGCGAGGCGGGTCCCGCGCTCAGGCTGGCCGGTTTCTCCACGCGCAGTCGCACCTCGAAGGGCGCGCCCGGCGCCACGTCGCTGGTGATCTCCACCTGGAACGGGTCCCACAGCCCGGTGTGCGTGCCGCGCAGCGCGCCATTTATGTACACTTCCGCATGGTAGCTGACGGCGCCGAAGCGCAGCCAGATGCGGCGGCCATCCCAGGCGGACGGGATAGCAGCGCTGGTGCGGTACCAGGCGGGGCCGGCCCGATCTTTTGGGTAGCCGGCGTCCTCCCAGGCGGCGGGGACAGCGATCGGGCGCCAGGTGGGGTCGTCGTCGAAGCGGAACTGCCAGTCGGCGAGGGGAATCATCGGCGGCCTCCTGCATACGATGCGAGGCCGCCATGATACCGTAGCGGGAGGGTTGCAGGGAGGGCGGCGCCCTCCCTGCAACCCTCCCCACCAGCGGAAGCTTAGTAACGGATCACAGCGCTCCTGGCCCGGTCCGGCGGGGTGAACTGCCAGACGAGGTTATCCTCCTGGACGCGCAGCACGGTGCCGTGCTGGAACACCTGATAGCTCATCGTCACGGGGCGCTCGTTCTCCACCGCCCAGCCGATGGCGCTGCGGACCTCAGGGAAATCACGCCAGATCTTGCCGAAGCCACGGTTGGGCTCGAGCAGGCCAGGCGGCGGCGTCAGGCCGCTGTTGATGATGTCGCCCTCGCGCCAGGTATCGATGAACGAACGGTAGCGGACCTGGCCGGATGGCTCGTAGAACAGCACGTAGATCAGCGACGCGCCGCCGCGCAGCCTGACCCAATACATCGCGCCGCGCTCGAAGCGGGCGGCCGCCCCCTGGGTGAAGCTGTAGTCCTCGCCGGCGATCGGGCAGCCGAGCGGCAGATCGCGGCTGAAGTCCGTGACGTTGGCCACCAGCTCGCTGAGCACCGGGTAGCTACAGGCGGGCGGCTGCGTGATCATGCCGCGCACGTCGCGCCCGAGCAGGCCGAGGAGGATATCGAAGGGCGGGCGGTTCTCCGGGTGGTACTCCATGCGGCGGCGCTCAAAGTACTGCACCGTGTAGGTGCGCCCCTCGATCGTCTCCTGGAAAGCGTCGGTGATCGGGTAGCCGAAGCGCTCCAGGCCGCCGTTGCGGTTCCAGTAGGTCAGGAAGCCGCCGCAGACCTCATAGCCGGTCTCGGGGTAGTAGCGGCAGCCGGCGCGCGGCGCGTGCGGGAAGCCGTACACCCAGGGGCGTCCCTGGCGCTCGAGAAACTCGGCGCCCAGGCGGCCGGCGAGCACACCGATCCCCTCGGCGCTGTGGTCCTCCAGGCGGTCGCGCTGGAACCACTGCACCGGGCCGACCCAGCTCTCGACCTGTTCGGTTTGGAGCGGGCTGATCGGGTAGCCGAAGACCGCAAGGCCACCGTTGCGCTCCCAGTAGCGGCGGATGGTGCCGCTGATGCAGTAGCCGGTCTCAGGGAAGCAGCGGGCATCGCTCTGGGCGAAGGCGGCACCGGTGGGCAGCAAGCTGAGCAGCAGCAGCACCGCCAGCACGATGAATCGTTTCCGTGACATGGCTCTTACTCCTTATGTGGGCGTGGCGAACGTTTTTACGCTGCCGACCACGCCCGGCGGGTCAATCCGCGGGCTATCACGCCCAAGTCCACCGGCGCGGGCCGGGGCGCAGGCGGCCGGCGCGGCCTGCGCCCCGGATTATTGCTGCTGTGCGCTGCGCGCACAGCGCTGGATTAGACAGTGGAAGGATTTGCGAGGCGTGCCCCGCGCGCTCCCCCCTGGCGCAGCGCCCGATACGAACCTGGGCGGTGCGAGGGTGCCCCTCGCGCTCCCCCTGGCGCGGCGCCCGATGCGAACCTGGGCGGGTTGTGAGGGCTGCCCCCTCTGTGCAGCGCCTGGGGCGAACCAGTCGTTGCGGGGGGCTACCATGTGCTTCCTGATACCCAGTATAACCTGTAGCGCGCGGGGAGCTATGAGTCGCGGGTAGGAGCGGGATGAGACGATGGTGGTAGGTTCATACGAAAATGAGAAAGCACGGATCCTTCCAGGATTCTTTTGGAGGCGCTGTGTCCCTCCAGGCCTTCCCGTGAATGCTCATCGGTCGTGCCAGATACGGTACAATGCGCCGCGCTGGCACGATGGCATAAGGATGACTCGCTTCATGGCCTCGTCTTCTAAGACAAGGTTCGCGCGGACGTGACCGTCCACGCGAACGCGCACAGGGGTGTGGGGGCCGTAGGCCCCCACCGCAATGCTTTTGCGGAGGGGCGAACCCCCTCCGAGCCTCCCCAGACGGTCAAGCTGGAGGTCGCGCAGCGAAACCATGTCTAAGACTGACTCAACGGGCGCAGCGATGGCAGGGCACCGCCCCATGCCGCTGGCGCCGTTTCGATCGCGGGATTTTCGCCTGCTGTGGTTCGGTAGCTTCGTCTCGCAGGCTGGCTCCCAGATGCACGTCGTGGCCGTGGCCTGGCAGGTGTATGAGCTGACGCGGAACCCGCTCGCGCTGGCCGGCATCGGCGCCGCCAGGCTTGTTCCGCTCGTGCTGCTGGCGCTCGGCAGCGGTGTCCTGGCCGACGCGCTGGACCGGCGCAAGCTCATGCTCTTCTCGCAGGTCGCGATGATGCTCTGCGCTGCGGCGCTCGCGCTCGCGAGCAGCCTGGGCATCGTGACTATCTGGTGGATCTATATCGTCACCGCCCTGTCATCGGCTGCGGCGACTCTTGGGAATCCCGCGCGCCAGGCGATTGTGCCAAGCCTTGTGCCGCGCGAGCTTCTCTCTTCGGCCCTCAGCCTGAACATCATCTCGTGGCAGACTGCGACGATCGTCGGCCCGAGTCTGGCCGGGATCATCATCGCCTGGATGGGCGTGGCGATGGTCTACTGGATCGATACGGTCTCGTTCGTCGCAGTCATCGTCGCGCTCCTGCTAATGCGGGTGGGGGCGATCGTCGGGGAGCGGCGGCCGATCAACCTGAGGGCGGCACTGGAAGGCTTCGCCTTCGTCCGCAGCAACACACTGATCTGGAGCACGATGTTGCTCGACTTCATGGCGACCCTCCTGGGGTCGGCGACGGTCCTGCTCCCGCTGTTCGCCACCGACATCCTGAAGGTCGGGCCGCAAGGCGTGGGGCTGCTCTACGCCGCGCCGTCGATCGGGTCGGTGCTGGCGAGCGCCGTGCTCTCGGGGGTGGGCCGGCTGCCGCGTCAGGGGCCGCTGCTGCTGATCGCCGTCGCTCTGTACGGCGTCTGCACCATGGTCTTCGGCCTTTCGACGAACTTCTGGCTCTCGGTGCTCATGCTCGGGGGCGTTGGCGCCGCCGACACGGTGAGCATGGTGGTGCGGCAGACCATCCGGCAGCTCACAACACCCGACGAGATGCGCGGCCGCATGACAGCCGTCGGCATGCTGTTCTTCGCCGGCGGGCCACAGTTGGGTGAGATCGAGGCGGGGGTGGCGGCGCGGCTGCTGGGCGGGCCGCTCTCAGTCGCGCTCGGCGGCCTGGCGTGCGTCGTGATGGTCGGGATCGTGGCGCTGAAGATCCCGAAACTGCGGTCATACGACGGCGCGTAGCGGGCCAATCATGAATTGGCTGGCAGGGGACCTGATGCAAGATGCAAGAATCCCGGCATGACTCACGCAGCACCGTACCGATGCGCGCATCCTCATTTACAGTATGGGGAGGCTCGGCGGGGCGAAGCACCTCCGGCAAAGCATTGCAGCATCCTTCAACAGCGCACCAGGACCACCGTGGTGCGATCCTGGTAGCGCTCGCACCACCCCGGCGCGGCGCGCAGGCGGTCGATCAGGCCAGGGGTGTAGGAGCGGTCCAGCATGAATGGGCGCGTCCTAACGCCAGCGCTGGAGCGTGCGGCCGGAGCATCCTGTCAGCACCGACCATGAGTCATTCGACATGCGACCACTACCCGTCAAAGTATGAGATTATATTCGGGTGTGACGACGAGTCGTGGGGGGCGCCGAGCATGCCCGGCGGCTGAGGAACGTTTATGAACTACGTGGGTATATGGCGCCGTCCCACGCCCGGCCGCTGAAGCGGCGGGCTAGCCCCTGCCAAGCCCGCCTGCGCGGGCTGAATCAGGCCACGCCGGCGGCCTGTGTACAGCTCGCCCGCCCGTTCACGGGCCGGGCGCCGCACCAGCCCGACATGACGTACACCCGATTATATCTGACATGGACGGCTGACGCACGAACCGGCGGCCGGGGGCGGACGTGACCACGAAGGCACAAAGGCACGAAGGCACGAAGGCTGATCCGAAGGGGGCACGTTCAACATTCAAGGCCCAACGTGCCGGCGCTCGGCGCGCACAAACCTGTGTCATAGGTCGTTGTAGGTCTCGACCGGCGCTGGAGCGCGGTTGATCAGCACGGCGGCCGAACCGGCGACTGGCTCACAGTAGTGATGGCATGGCGGCAGCAGCGGTAACAGCCAGTCCAGGTGCGAGAACTTGCCCCCCTACCAGCCGAAGGCGATCAGCTCCTTCCGCCGCTGGAGGGTGGCGATCGGTGGTGGCACGGCCTTGCGCGTGCCACGCGTGCCGCGCTCTGGCTGTCCAAGCGATCGCTGCCGAGAGGTGCCATTCGTGCGGGCCATGATGTTCTCCTGTCGCACAAGCGGGGTGCGTACATATCCTCTAGCGGCAGTTTACCCGGTATCGACTATGCTGTCAAGAACAGATTTTCGCCCTGTGTATGATGCGCGCATTATACCTGAATGTCGCGGTGAGCGGGCTCAGCCCTAGTAGTCCGTCAAACTTAGTTTGACAAGTAAAGGGAAGGGATGTTGCGGGGAGGGCTTCGCCCTCCCGCGCCCCACCCATTATTGAGAACAGCGTTGACGCACCACTAGTGGTCTACCACAGTGATCGTGATGAGTGAGTTTTCACGGGAGGGCTTCGCCCTCCCGTGGACCCTCCCTTTGCATCCGTCACCATCAGTGTGGCCGACCACTAGGGCGGCGCCAACATCACTCGGCTCGCTACCGCGCAGGGGCTGAAGCACCCCCCGCGCCGGGCATTGGGACGCCGCCGACGGACGTTGACGGAGCCCTACACAGGCCACGGGGGCCGGTGCGCGTTGCGCCGCTATGGTATCATGCCGCCACGCAGCCCGCCCGAACGAACAGGCCACCCTCCTATGCCCGCCCTCTCGGCCCGCGAGATTACGCTGCTGGCGATCGTCGCCGTGGCGCTGGCGCTGGTGATCAGCAACCGCATGCGCCCCGACCTGGTGGCGCTGCTGACGCTGTTGTCGCTGGGGCTGGGGGGCGTGGTCACACCGGAGCAGGCGCTGGCCGGCTTCAGCCGCCCGGCGGTGGTGACGATCGCCGGGCTGTTCGTGATCAGCGCCGCGCTGGAGCGCACCGGGGTGGCGCAGTGGATCGCCGAGCGGCTGGCCACGCTCTCGGGCACGAGCGAACCGCGGCTGCTGGCGCTCTTCATGGGCGCTGGCGCGCTGCTCTCGCTGGCCATGAACAACATCGCCGCCGGCGCGGTGCTGCTGCCAGCCGCAGTCTCTGCCGGGCGCCAGACGGGGGTGCCGGCCTCGCGCCTGCTGATGCCGCTCTCGTTCGGCACGCTGCTGGGCGGCATGGCCACGCTCTTCACCACCGCTAATATCGTGGTGAGCGGCAGCATGGAGGCGCTCGGGCTGCGGCCGCTGACGATGCGGGACTTCCTGCCCACCGGCGGCGCGACGCTGGTGGCCGGTATGCTGTACATGGTGCTGGTCGGGCGGCGCCTGCTGCCGCAGCGCGACTCGGCGGCGCGCGCGGCGCTGGCCCGCACCGACCTGACGCAGACCTACCAACTGGCCGAGCGGCTGTGGGAGGTGCGCGTGCGCCCCGAGTCCGCGCTGGTGGGCCAGCGCCTGGCGGACAGCGTGATCGGCGCGCGGCTGGGCGCCACGGTGGTGGCGATCTGGCGTGGCCGCGAGGCGCGCTTCGCTCCCGCCCCGGCCGACACGATCGCCGCTGGCGACATCCTGCTGGTGCTAGGGCGCGAGGAGCGCGTTCGCCAGCTGGAGACGCTGCAGACGGTGATCGGTCGCGACGGGCAGAGCCTGGCGGCGGCGCGCGAGCTGCCGGTGTACCTGACCGAGGTGGTGGTGGGGCCGCGCTCGCCAGCGATCGGCCAGACGCTCAAGGAGCTGCGTTTCCGCTCGAAGTACGGCCTCACGGCGGTGGCGCTCTGGCGCGAGGGGCGCAGCTACCGCACGGATGTGGGGGACTTCCCGCTGCAGGCTGGCGACGCGCTGCTGATGGTGGGGCCACGCGAGAAGGTGCGCGCGCTGGCACAGGAGCCGGGCTTCATCGTGCTGGACGCCGCCGGTCTGGAGGAACCGCACCCCATCCCGGAGAAGGCGCTGGTGGCGGTGGCGATCGCCGCGCTGGTGTTGTTGATCTCGGCGCTGGGTTGGGCGCCGACAGCCGAGGCGGTGCTGGCTGGCGCGGCGGCGCTGGTGCTGACGCGCTGCCTGGACATGGAGCAGGTGTACCGCGCCATCGAGTGGCGGGTGGTGGTGCTGGTGGCGGGCTTCCTGCCGATCGGCACGGCGCTGCTGGAGACCGGCCTGGCGGAGCGCATCGGGCAGGGCTTCGCGGCGGCGGCGGGGTCGGCCGGGCCGCTGGCGCTCATCGCCAGCCTGTGGCTGTTCGCCGCGCTGCTCACGCAGTTCATCGGCGGCCAGGTAACGGCGCTGGTGATGGGGCCGATCGCGATCAGCGCGGCGCTGGAATTGGGGACGGACCCGGCCGCGGCGGCGGTGGCGGTGGCGCTGGCCTGCTCGGCGGCCTTCATCACGCCGATCGCCCACCCGGTGAACGTGCTGATGATGGGGGCGGGTGGCTACACCTTCGGCGACTTCCCACGCGTGGGTGTGGGGCTGATGGTGGTGTGCTTCGTGACGCTGCTGGCGGCGATGGTGCTGTTCTGGCGCATATAAATGTGCGCAGGCCAGCCTGCGGAAATCGGGAACGGCTTGAGTCAGGGAGAACACCCTCTCTGAACTCTCCCCCCTGGGGAACGATGGAAAGGGCTTTTCCGGGAGGCCTGGCCCTCTCTGGCCCTCCCTGGGGAGGTCCGGATGAGCGCAGCCCGACGGGGAGGTTTGGAGGGCTACGCCCCTCCAAACTGAATCTTCGAAGGATGTTTTCGGAGGCCTGCGGCCCCCGAGTTCTCCGCCTGGAGCACGTATGCCGCATATCTACCGCGACTTCGAGATCACCGTCGGGCCGCGCGGCGCGGAGGGCTACCACCTGGTGGCCGAGTGCCTGCGCCTGGACGCCGAGGGGGCCTTCGTCCCGCCGGAGGACGAGGAGTTCCGCACGCTGCTGGCGCGCGTGGAGGATCTCACCGCGGACCGCGCGGCGACCGAGCGGCTGGGGGAGCGGCTCTTCGCGGCGCTGTTCCAGGGCCAGGTGCTCGGCCTCTACCACCGCAGCCGCGGCGCGCTACCGCCGACCGAGCGACTGCGCCTGGTGCTGAAGATCGGCGCGGAGCGCCACGAGGTGGCGCGCCTGCCATGGGAGTTCCTGCGCGACCCGGAGAGCGGCGCGCTGGCGCGCTCCGACGTGCCGGTGGTGCGCTGTGTGCCGCTCGGCGAGCCGGTGAACGAACCCTCCGCCCGGCTGCCGCTGCGCGTGCTGCTGAGCGCCGCGCAGACCGACCCGCCGGCGCCGGTGGAACGCGAGCTGGCCTGGGTGGCGCAGGAGCTCGGCGCGCTCGGCGGGCAGGTCGAGGTGGTGGTGGAGCCGCACCTCACCGCCCGCATCCTGCAGCACCGCCTGCGGGAGCGCTTCCACGTCTGGCACTTCGTCGGCCACGGCGGCGCATCTCAAGGCGGGCCGTGCCTGATGCTGGAGGCCGAGGGTGGCGATGGCGAGGCGGAGCCGCTCGATGACGCCGAGCTGCAGAGCCTGGTGGCCGGCAGCGATGTGCGCTTGGTGGTGCTGAACGCCTGCGGCAGCGGCAGTGTGGGGCAGGACCCGCTGCGCAGCCTGGCGCCGGCACTCATCCGGGCGCGGGCGCCGGTGGTGGTGGCCATGCAGTTCCAGGTGCCGGCCGAGAGCGCGCGCGCCTTCGCCCGCGCCTTCTACGGCGCGGTGGCGGCCGGCCTGCCGGTGGATGCCTGCGCGATCGAGGGGCGGCGGGCGGTGCTGACCGGCTCGAGCGGCGGGCCGGACTGGGGCATCCCGGTGGTGTACAGCCGCGCCCCGGCGGTGGCGATCGTCCAGCCGCGCCCGCGCTGCCCCTACCCCGGTATGGCGCCCTTCCGCGCCGAGGACGAGCGCCTGTTTTTCGGCCGCGAGGAGGAGATCGACCAGATGACGCGGCAGCTCCGCTTCCGGCGCGAGCTGTGGGTGGGCGGCCGCTCCGGCGTGGGCAAGTCCTCGCTGGTACGCGCCGGGCTGCTGCCGCGCCTGGCGGACGTGGGCGACCTGCCGCTGGGTGCCTGGCACACGCTGGAGCTGCGCCCCGGCCCGCGCCAGAGCCGTGAGGCGCTGATCGCTCTGGCGGAGCACCCGGCCGGGCCGGAGGCGGCGGTGGCGGAGCTGCTGGCTGCGCAGGCGTCGAAGCAGCGGCTGCTGCTCTTCATCGACCAGTTCGAGGAGCTGTTCACGGTGGCCGACGCGGAGGAACGGCGGCGATTCATCGCGGCCATCCGTGCGCTACGCGGCGTGCCCGCCTGCACGCTGGTGATGGCCATGCGATCGGACGCCCAGGCCGAGCTGTGCGACACCGAGCTGTGGCAGGTGGCCGAGGCGCGCTGGCTGGAGATCGGCCCGCTGCGCGGCGACGCGCTGGCGCGCGCGATCGCCCGCCCGGCCGAGGCGGTGGGCGTGACCGTTGAGCCGGACCTGCTGCAGCGCCTGCTGGCCGACGCGGCCGCGGAGCCGGGCGCGCTGCCGCTGGTGCAGTCCACCATGGTGCTGCTGTGGCCAAAGATGGAGCAGCGACGCCTGACGCTGGCCCACTACGAGGACCTCGGCGACGAGGGGCGCAGCGGCCTGGCCACCGCCATCAGGGTCACGGCCGAGGAGACCTACAAGGACCTGAGCGAGGAGCAGCGGCCGATCGCGCGGCGCATCTTCCTGCGCCTCGTCCAGTTCGGCGAGGGCCGCGCCGACACCCGCCGCCAGCAGCCGCTCGACCGCCTGCGCGCCGCTGGCGACGACCCGGCGATCTTCGAGTTGACGCTGCGCAAGCTGGAGGAGAGCGGGCTGATCACCGTGACCAACGCGGAACGCCGCACGCTGAACGCGGAACGCCGCACGCCGCACGCTGAACCGCACTCGAACGCGGAGCGCCGCACGCTGAACGCTGAAGTTGGGGATGCCGCCATGGCGGTGTCCAGTGTGAACGCCGTACCAGCCCCGGATTCTCGTGCTGCTACGAGCGATGCGGCCGCCGATGTGCAGACCTCTGACCCTCAGCCTTCAGCCTTCAGCCTTCAGCCTTCAGCCTTCGTAGATATCGCCCACGAGGCCCTCATCGGCGCCTGGCCGCGGCTGCAGGAGTGGCTGCGCGAGTACGGCGCGGCGGAGTTGACGCGGCGGGCGCTGGAGGTCAAGGCGCGCGATTGGGTGGGCCTGGGGGGAAGCGAGGCCGGTTTGTTAGACGCCGGCGAGCTAACCCAGGCCCAGGGGTGGCTGAACAGTGGCACGCGCGTGGCGCTGGGGGTGAGTGAGCACCTGGAGGCGCTGATCCAGCGCAGCCAGGAGGCACTGGCCCGCCAACTGGCGGAGCAGGAGCAGCGGCTGCGCGACGCGGCGGCGCTGGACGCCGCCCGCAAGGAGGCGCTCGCCAACAGGGAGCAGCGCATCCGGCTCCAGCGATGGGGGCTGCTGGCGGTGAGCGTGCTGGCGGTGGCGGCGGCCGCGGCGGCGCTCCTGGCTGTTCAGCAGCGCAACGAAGCACACACCCAGCGGGAGCTGGCCGAGCAGCGCGAGCGGGTGGCGCAGGCCGTGGCGCTGGCCGCCCAAGCGCGTGTGGCCGCCGCGCAGTTCCCGCGCGTGGGGGTGCTGCTGGCGGTGGAGGCGGTGACCACAACGGTGCGCGCCGGCCAGCCAGCGGCCCCCGAGGCCGAGCAGGCGCTGCGCGACACGCTCGCACTCGTCCACGACCGGGTGCTGCTGGGGCACCAGGGCGCGGTGGAGGCGGCATCCTACAGTCCGGACAACCGCTGGGTGCTGACGCACGGCGCCGACGGCAGCGTGCGCCTGTGGGACTCGCTCGCGCCCGACCCCTCGGCGACGGCGCGGGTGCTGTGGGGCCATGGCGCCCCCGCCACCGCCTTCGCCGTCAGCTCCGATGGCCGCCACGCCCTCGCCGGCGGCCAGGACGGCACGGCGCGGCTGTGGGACCTGTGGGGCGCCGCGCCCACCACGCCGCTGCACGATCTGCGCGCTCACCAGGCGCCGATCACCGCGGTGGCCTTCGGCCCGGACGGGCGCACCGTTCTGACGGCCGACGCGAGCGGGTTCGCGCGCCTGTGGGACCTGACCGCGTCCGACCCGGGCGCCACCGCGCGGGTGCTGCGTGGCCACCAGGGGCCGATCACGGCTGTGGCTTTTAGCCGGAACGGCCAACTGGCGCTCACCGGCGACGCGAGCGGGATGGCACGCCTCTGGCGCCTGCGGGCCGGCGACATCTCGGCTGGCGCGGTGGAGTTGCGCGGCCACCAGGGGCCGATCACGGTGGTGGCCTTCAGCCCCAACAGCCGCTGGGCGCTCACCAGCAGCGACGACCGGACGGCGCGGCTGTGGGACACACACGCCGACAATCCGGCCAGCGGCGCCCGCCTGCTGCGCGGACACACCGGCGCGATCACGGCCGCGGCCCTCAGCCCGGACGGGCGCTGGGTGCTCACCGGCAGCGACGACAACACCGCCCGTCTGTGGAGCATGTCGGACGCCGACCCGTCGCGCAGCGCGCGGGTGCTGCGCGGCCACGAGGGCGACGTGACCGCGGTGGCCTTCAGCCCCGATGGGCGCCACGCTCTGACCGGCGGCGTGGACGGCACCATCCGCCTGTGGGACGTCCAGGCGGCCGGCCCGGCCGCCACCGCGCGCGTCCTGTACGGTCACGAGGGCCCGGTCACGACGGTGGGCTTCAGCCCGGACGGGGACCAGGTGCTCAGCAGCAGCCAGGACGGCACCGCCCGCTTGTGGGACGCGCACGCGTTCGATGTACCCCGGACGGTGCGGGTGCTGCACACCGGCGGCGACGTCCAGGCCATGGCGTTCAGCCGGGATGGGCTGTGGGCGCTCACCAGCGGCGAGCAGGGGGCCGCGCTGCTGTGGGACCTGCAGGCGCCCGGCCGCCCCGCCGTGGTGCGGACGCTGCACGGACACAGCGCGGAGATCCGGACGATCGCTTTCAGCAGCGACGGGCGCCTGGCGCTCACCGGCGCCGACGACGCCACCGCCCGCCTGTGGACGCTCGCCGCCCCCGACCCGGAGGCCGCCGTGCGCGTGCTCGTGGGCCACGAGGGGCGCATCCACTCCGTGGCGCTCAGCCCCGATGGCCGCCGGGCCCTCAGCGGCGGCGACGACGGCATCCTGCGCCTGTGGGACGTGACCGCCTCCGACCCCGCGGCGACGGTCCGTCTGCTGCGGGGGCACCGCGGGCTGATCACCGCGGTGGCCTTCAGCCCGGACGGCCGCTTCGCCATGAGCGGCGGCGGCGACGGCACCGCCCGTATCTGGGACCTGCAGGCGCCGGACCCGGAGGCCACCGTGCGCGTGCTCAAGAGCCAGGCGGGGCTTGTCCAGGCGGTGGCCTTCAGCCCGGACGGCCGCTTCGCCTTCACCGCCGGCAGCGACCGGACGGCGCGGCTGTGGGATCTCACGGCCGCAGACCCCGCGGCCTCCGCCCGCACCCTGCGCGGGCACACCGGCTCGGTGGAGGCCGGCATCTTCAGCCTGGACGGCCGCTACCTGCTCACTGGCAGCGAGGACACGACGGCGCGGCTGTGGGACTTGCAGGCTGCGGACCCCTCGGCCTCCGTCCGCACCCTGCGCGGGCACGCCCTGGAGGTCGAGGCGCTATGGTTCAGCCCAGACGGGCGGCGGGTGCTGACCGGCAGCGAGGACGGCACCGCCCGCATCTGGAACGTGGACGTGGCCGACCTGCTGGCGCAAGCCTGCCAGGGCGCCGGACGTAACCTGACGCTGGACGAGTGGCGGCAGTATCGCGGCGCGGCGCCGTACCGGGTGACGTGCGCGGGCGTGCCGCCGGACCCGGCGGCGGTGGCGGAGCTGGCGCAGGCCGGCAGGGTGGCAGACGCACTGGCGCTCTATGAGGGCGCGCAGCGCGCGCCGGCTTACCTGGTGTCCGCCGCGCTGTGGGACGCCTTCTGCCGCGCCGGGTGGATGGGCGGCCGGGCCGGCGAGCTGCTGGACGCCTGCGACCGCGCGGTGGCGCAGGCGCCCGCGAGCGGCGCCTACCGCGACAGCCGGGCCGTGGCGCGCGCGCTGGTTGGCGACCTGCGGGGGGCGAGCGAGGACGTGCGGGCGGCGATCGCCTGGCTGCGGCGGAACGACACCGAGGCCAGCCGGGAGGCGGTGGCGCGCCGGGAGCGCTGGGCCGCGGCGCTCGCAGCCGGGCGCAACCCGTTCGACGCCACCGTGCTGCGCGAGCTGCGCGAGGAGCGCTAGGGTCGATCCCCAACCTGCGTTTGCGGGGGCGTGGGGGCGCAGCCCCCAAACTATCTTCTCAGAGGTTCTTTGAGCGGGGCTGCGCCCCGCCAAACCTGCCGCTTGGCGGATACGCCCTAGGGCGAAACGCTGAACGCGAAACGCGAAACGCTGAACAGTCGGGGCATGAGAACGTCGTCGGCGGGCCTGAACGCGCGCCAGCCTCTTGGTAAACGCTGCGGGTATCTCTGCTGGCCTATCACCTGATATAGTAAAGCAAGCACTACGACAGGGATCCACAGCCAGGATGTCAATATTGTAACTCGTTCTGCACAGCGCCGGGTGCTATACTCGATCTGCCGCCGCATCGCTGCATCCCTCCCGCTTGGCGCGCAACCGCTCATCTGCCACAAGCTCACTCGGAGGGGCCATGCCGATCGTTCGCGCCCGCCGGTGGCTGCGCACACGCACGAGCACCATCGCGCTCCTGCTGACCTTCGCGCTCGCCGGGGTATTCCTGGGGACCTCGCGCCCTGTGGCGGCGGCCAACTTCACGCCCGCCTGCGGCGACACCGCGGCGCTCATCCGGGCGATCGAGCAGGCCAACAGCAACGGGCAGCCGGACATCATCGCGCTCCAGCCGGGATGCACCTACACCCTAAACAGCGCCCATAATACCACCGACGAGCCGAACGGCCTGCCGGCCATCCAGCCGGACCCGGGCGGCGGCGCGCCGGCCAACCTGCTGACGATCGAGGGCCACGGCGCGACGATCGCCCGCGGTGATGGGTCGCCGGCGTTCCGCATCTTTTACGTCGTGGCGGGCGCGCGGCTCGCCCTGCGCGACCTGACGGTGGTCAGCGGCCGGGCGCTCGGCGGCGGGGCGCTCGGCAACGAGGGCACGGCCGACCTCCTGCGGGTGACGTTCAGCGGCCATAGCAGCCCGGAGACCGCCACCGGCGAGCTGGCGCTCAGCACCGAGAGTGCGGGTGGGACGCCGATCATGGGGCGCGGCGGCGCGATCTTCAACGGCGCATCCGCCACGCTGACGATCCGGGAGAGCCGGCTGGTCGGCAACGGCGTGGCGGGCGCCGGGGGCGCGATCTACAGCCTGGGCGCGCTGACGGTGGAACGCAGCACGATCACCGGCAACCGCGCGGGCAATGAGGGCGGCGGCCTCTTCGCCGCCGGCAGCGTCACAATCGGCGCGAGCACGATCGACGCCAACGAGGCGCAGCAGGGCGGCGGCCTCTTCGCCGCTGGCGGTACCTGGGCGCTCACGAACGTGACGGTGGCCGGCAACACCGCGCGGAGCGGCAAGGGCGGCGGCCTGGCTACTGCCGCCCGGAGCGGCAGCGCGGTGACGGTGAACAACAGCACCTTCGCCGGCAACCACGCCGGTTCGCAGGCGGGCAGCGCGGGGGTGGCGAGCAATATCGCCGCCGAGACGCAGACGAGCGTCACGCTCAGCAATACGATCGTGGCCGATCCGCTGCCGGCGGGCAGCCCGAACTGCGCGGGCCGCATCGACAGCGCCGGCTATAACCTTCAGCACCCCGGCACGAGCTGCGGCAGATCCAT
>DATMBA010000368.1:0-14616 GCA_035559635.1 Roseiflexaceae bacterium | reverse complement strand
CTGGCGGGGCTGCGCGCTGTGGGCGCCGGCCTGCAGGAGCTCCCAGACGGCCCGCTGGTCACGCCGATCGCCGAGCGCCACGGCGGCGAACCGGCGCTGGTGGTGGATCTGCCGGGCCTGCCGCAGGGCACGCTGCAGCTCACCCTCAGCGGCGACGAACTGATCGTCGCGATCGGTCCCTACCGGCGCCATGTGCTGCTCCCCGAGGGGCTGCGCGGCGTCACCGCCATCCGCGCCACGCGCGAGGGGAGCCTGCTGGTGGTGCGGCGGCGGAGTTGACAAACGTCCCGCGGTGGCTACACTTCCCACGGCACAGGATTCTACGGATCCCTCTGGAGAGGTTCGCGGAGATGAGACGCCCCCCCTGGCCGGCGCTGGCGCTCGCCGCCGGGCTGCTGGCCACGTTCCTCTATCCCGCGCCCGCCCGCTCGGCCCCACGCTGCTTCCCAGAGGCCGGGCCGGCGATCGGCGACTGCATCGACGGCCGCATCCGCGCCTTCTGGGAGGCGCAGGGCGGTCTGCCGGTGTTCGGCTACCCGCTCGGCCCGGCCTTCGAGCAGCAGACCGCCGTGGGGCCGATCGCGGTCCAGCTCTTCGAACGCGCGCGCCTCGAGCACCACCCGCGCAATGCGCCGCCCTACGACATCCTGCTCGGCCGGCTGGGCGCCGACGCGCTCAGCGCGCGCGGCGAGGGTATCGCCCCGCCCGAGCCGCCGCGCGACGGCTGCCGCTTCTTCTCCGAGACCGACCAGAACGTCTGCGGCGCGTTCCTGGCGGCCTACCGGCGCTATGGCCTCGAGCTTGGGCACCCCGGCGTGAGCGCCGACGAGAGCCTGGCGCTGTTCGGCCTGCCGCTCACCCCGCCGCGCCAGGAGGTGCTGAGCGACGGGCGGGCCTACACGGTGCAGTGGTTCGAGCGCGCCCGCTTCGAGGACCACGGCCCGGCGGGCGTGCTGTTCGGCCTGCTGGGGCGCGAGTTGCTCAGCGTCGGCGCGCTCCAGACCTCGCCGGCGCCCCCCACCGACCGCGGCGGGTTCATCAGGGCCGAGGGCACACAGCTCACCAGGCTCGGCCGCCCGGTGCAGCTCAAGGGCGTGAACTACTACCCGCAGGGCCGGCCCTGGGGCGAGATGTGGTACCTGTGGGACGGCCCGCAGGTAGAGCGCGAGTTGCGCCTGGCGCGCGACCAACTCGGCATCAACACCGTGCGCGTCCTGATGCCCTACGAGGTGAGCAACAGCGAGTCGCGGCGCGGCAAGGTCACGCCGGAGATGCTCGGTTGGCTGCGCCAGATGGTGCAGATCGCTGGCGAGCTGGATATGCGGGTGATCGTGACGCTGTTCGATTTCTTCGAGGACTTCCCGGCCCCCGGCACACGCGAGGAGGAGGAGAACCTGACCTACCTGCGCACGGTGGTGGGCAACTTCATCGGCGACGACCGCATCATCGCTTGGGACCTGCACAACGAGCCGGACCACTACCGCATGTGGCGGGTGGAGGGCCGCGTGCAGCACGTGCTCGGCTGGCTCGGCCGTATGGCGGACGAGGTCCACCGGCTGGACCCCAACCACCTGGTGACGGTGGGCATGGGCAACTACCAGAACCTGTTGGTGCGCGGCCCGGACGGGCGCAGGCCGATCGACTACAGCGATCTGATCAGCCTGCACAACTACAACGCTGCCGACACCGCCCGCCAGGTGGACGAGTTGCGGGCGGCCTCCGGTAAGCCGGTGCTGCTCGGCGAGTTTGGCTGGCCCACCGGCCCACGCTGCATGGTGGCGGGCTACACCGAGGCGCAGCAGGCCTCGGTGTACCGCGAGGCGCTGGCGCAGGCGCAGGGCCGGGTGGCGGGGGTGCTGGCCTGGACGCTGCGCGACTTCGATGTGGGGCCCTCCCGCCGCTGGGACACGCGCGAGGAGCACTACGGCATGTACCGGGCGGATGGCAGCCTGAAGCCGGCAGCCGAGTTCCTGCGCGCCTACCCGGCTGAGCCACTGCCGGCCCAACTCTCCACCGACCTGCCGCTGACCTCCTACGGGCCGAACGTGCAGGGCGGCATGCACGCGCCGCTGCTCATCCCGGAGGCCGGTGTCCACGTGAAGGGGCTGTTCCGGCGTGCCTGGGCGCTGCTCGGCGGGCGCGGCACGTTCGGCCTGCCGCTGGCTGAGGCCTACACCTACGTGGACGAGAAGGGCCGGGAGCAGGTGGTGCAGTACTTCGAGCACGCAGTGCTGGCGCTGGACCGGGAGGCGGATAACAAGCCGGGCTTCCACGAACTGACCGAGGTGGAGCAGATCAAGCGCCAGGTGGTGGCACGCGTCAGGGGCGAGCAGGCCGGGCGGCGGGCCTTCGAGGCGCAGTGCCAGGCGGTGGGACAATAGGCGCTGGGCGCGCGGGGCTGCCCCGGCCTCTACCCGCCTTTGGCCGATGGCCTGCGCTGAAAGCACACTACGTGCCTATCCGGCCCGGATAGGCTTTAAGGAGGATAGTATGGCGAAGGTCGGGCGCAATGACCCCTGCCCCTGCGGCAGCGGCAAGAAGTATAAGAACTGTCATCTGCCGCTCGAGGAGGCGGCGCGCTCCGAGCAACTGAGGCTGCGGCGCGCGGTGGACACGCTGCTGCCGAAGGTGATCGAGGCCGCGCGGGCGCTGCCGGGCGCGATCCCGGCGGCCTTCCAACGCTACTGGGACGGCAAGTACGGCCCCGAGCAACTCGCCGAGCTGGACGACCTGGAGGACCGCGGCGCGGACCGCTTCCTGACCTGGTTCGCCTTCGACTACCCGCAGGAGGACGGGCGCACGCTGGTGGAGCGCCTGGCGGCCGACCCGTCCGGCCTGGAGGTGACGCCGGAGGAGGCGCGGCTCCTGCCCGGCTGGGCGGGGGTGCGGCTGCGGGCCTACGTGGTGGACGCGGTGCAGAAGGGCCAGAGCCTGCGCGCCCGCGATCTGCTGGACGAGCAGCCCTACACCGTGGCGGATAGCGCGGCCTCGCGCCGCATGGCGGTGGGCGAGGTGCTGGTGGGCCACCTGCTGCCGGCCGGCGACACGTTCTTCGTCGGCGGGGCGGCGGCGCACCTGACGGCTGACACCCGCGAGAAGCTGCGGGCCTTTATGGACCTGCACCTGGAGGCCATGCGGCGCGAGCGGCCCGAGGCCACCTTCGCCGACCTGCGGCGCGAGCGCTCCGAGGTGCTCAACCACTTCGTGATGCAGTTGCCGGTGGAGGCGCCGGACCCGACCCTGCTGGAGAACATCCTGATGCAGACCCGCATCGCCCTCAGGCTGGCCGGCGAGTCGGTGGGACTGAAGGACGAAGGGTGAAGGCGGATCTGCGGCGGAGATGTGGGCGCGCGGTGTGTCGCCGTGTGTCGCACTCCCTCGTACGGTGTGCGCTCCGTAGAGCACGGGCGGGCAGGAGAACAGCTCCCCACGGTCGTGGTATCATAGCGCGCCATTTATCGTTCGCAGAGGCGCCATGCCCCGCCGCAACCTTCGATTTTCAATCTTCACTCTTCAATCTGCAATCCTCCTGCTCTGGCTGCTCGCGCTCCCGCCGCTCTGGCTGAGCCTGGTGGCCGCGCCGCGTCTGCGGGTGGAGGTGGGCGCGTGGGGCGACCACACGGTGCTCTCCGGCGTCCACGGCCCGGAGGCAGCGGCGCAGGAGGACTACCGCTGGACGACGGAGCAGGCTCTGCTGGAGCTGCCGAACCTGAGCGGGCGCTACGAGTTGCTGCGGCTGCGCGCCCACGGCTGGCGGCCCGCGGGCGCGCTCAGCCCGGTGGTGCGCCTGGAGGCGGGCGGGCGGCCCTGGGGTGAGCTGCGCACCACGCCGGGGATGCGGGTGTATAGCGTGCTGCTGCCGTACGACCCCGCCGGCCCCACGGTGCGGGTGCGCTTCGTCAGCGAGACGTACGCCCCGCTGGGCGATCCACGGCAGGTCGGCTTCGCGTTGGATTGGGCCGAGCTGCGGGCGCTTGGCCGGGCCGACGGCCCCACGGCGCTGCAGTTCGGTGGCCAGGCGCTGCTGCTGGCGCTGGCGCTGCTGCTCGTGTGGGCGCTGGCGCTCCCGGCCACATGGTCCGTCGCGGCCGCGCTCGCGCTCTGCGCCGCCATCGTGGGCGCGAACCTGTGGCAGCCGCTGTGGGTGAGCTTGGGCCTGCCGTACTGGCTCGTGCTGGCCGCCGGACTGCTCGTGGCCACGTGGCTGGTGGCGCCTGGATTTTGTGTGCTCATAGCCGGCGGGCGACCAGCGACGAACGACCAACGACCAACGACCAGCGATCGCGGCGGTCCATCGTTCGTCGTTCGTCGTTCGCTGCGCTGGATGTCCCCCGCGCAGGCGCGCGTGGCGTGGGCGCTGGTGGTGGCGGCCTTCGCGCTGCGGCTGATGGGCGCCGCGCACCCGCTCTTCGACGCGCGGGATATGCCGGTGCACACCCGCTGGCTGGGCATCGTGGCCGGCGGCGAGCTCTACCTGTACTCCACCCCGGCCGAGCTGCAGAACCGCAGGACCTTCAACCCGCCGGCCAGCTACATGCTGCTGTTGCCGCTGCGGCTGCTGCTGCCGGAGCAGCGGCTCACTGTGCAGGTGGGGACGGCGCTGTTGGACGCCCTGGGGTGCGTGTTGCTGCTGCCGCTGGCGCGGGAGCTTGGCATGCGGCCGCGCGGCGCGCTGCTGGCCCTGGCGCTCTACCTGGCGCTGCCGATCAACATGACCATGATGTGGTGGGGCTTCGCCGCCAATGCCATCGCGCAGTCGCTCTGGCTGCTGCTGCTGTGGCTGCTGCTGCGCCTCACGCGCGCGCCGACGCCGCGCGGCCTTGCGCTCACGGCGGTTGTGGGTGCGATCTGCCTGATGACGCACGTGGGCGCGCTGGTGCTGCTGGTGGCCACCGTCGGGCTGCTGGCGGCGCTCGGCTGGCGGGCGCTGCCGGGCCGCAGCTGGCGGGCGCTGCTGTTCGCCGCGCTGCTGGCGCTGCTGTTCGCCGTGCCGATGTACTTCGCGGCCGCCGCGGCGCCGCTGGTGGGGCAGGAGCGCAGCCCGGCCACGCTGGACCTGGCGGCCTCGCTGGCGCGGGGGATCGCGCGGCGCGAGGAGCGGCTAGGGCTGGTGGCCCGTGCGCTGGCGCTAGGGTGGCTGCCGCCGGTGGCCGGCCTGGCGCCGCTCGGCTTTGTGCTGCTCGGCCGGGCGCCGCGACGCCACCCGCTGCAGCGCACGCTGATCGGCGCCTCGCTGCTGGTGTGCGCGCTATTCTTCCTGACCTACCTGTTTCTCGGGCTGCTGACGCGCTACATCTACTTCGTGACGCCGCTCGTCTGCCTGGCGGCGGGGGCGGCGCTGGCACGGCTGTGGGCGCGGCCCGGCGGCCGCTGGGCAGTGGGGGCGCTGGCGCTCTTCGTCTGCTGGTGTGGCGCAGCGCTGTGGCTGGCGGGCGTGCTGCTGCGGGACAGGCCGTCGCTCGTCCCCCTCACGCAGTAGGGTACGAACCACGAAGGCACGAAGACACGAAGGCGCGAAGATCCTAACGTCTCCTGCTGGTACAGCGCCGTGCCGCCGCCGACATGCTCAGCGAGTACGGCATCTCATAGCCCAAGTGCTTCCAACCTTCGAGTCGTTGTGCCTTTGTGTCTTCCTGGTAACGAGCTAGGGCGTATCCGCAAAGCGGGAGGTTTGGGGGGCGCAGCCCCCAAGCCCCCGCAAACGCCGTTTGCGGATAGGCCCCAGGCCCAATACCTTTCAAATACAGGAGGTATGGAGGGCGAAGCCCTTCACATCCTCCCACGGTGGGGGTGTGGGGGCCGCAGGCCCCCGCACCCCCACGTTGCGGGCAGCGCCCGCTTATTTGAAAAGTATTGGCCCTAGGCTGCGGCGAGCTCAGTATCGCGGAACTGGCGGCGGTACAGCTCGGCGTACAGCCCGCCGCGGGCCAGCAGCTCCTCGTGCGTGCCGCGCTCCACGATGCGGCCCTGGTCCAGCACCAGCACCAGGTCCGCGCCGCGCACCGTGGAGAGGCGGTGGGCGATCACGAAGCTGGTGCGGCCGCGCAACAGCGTGCGCAGCGCCTGCTGGATCAGTTGCTCGGTGCGGGTGTCCACGCTGCTGGTGGCCTCGTCCAGGATCAGCAGGCGCGGGTCGGCCAGAATGGCACGCGCGATGCCGATCAGCTGGCGCTGGCCCTGGCTCAGCCCGCCGCCGCGCTCGCCGAGCTGCGTAGCGTAGCCCTCCGGCAGCCGCATGATGAAGTCATGGGCGTTGGCGGCCCTGGCCGCCGCCTCCACCTCCGCGTCGCTGGCGTCCAGCCGGCCGTAGCGGATGTTGTAGGCGATCGTTCCGGCGAACAGGAAGCTGTCCTGCAACACAATGCCCATCTGCGCCCGCAGGCTCGCCCGCCTCACCGCGCGCACGTCGTGCCCGTCCACCCGCACCGCGCCGGCCGTCACGTCGTAGAAGCGGCCGATCAGGTTCACCAACGTGGTCTTGCCGGCGCCCGTGGGCCCGACGATGGCGATAGTCTGGCCGGGATGGGCGGTGAACGAGATGTCCCGGAGGACCAACGACGAAGGACCAGCGACCAACGCCGAGCCGTGCTCCCGACTGTCAACCCTGTCGTCGTCCGCCTCGCGCCGGCTGGTGGTCGTTGGTCGGTTCCCGTAGGCGAACGACACCCGGTCGAAGACCACCTCCCCGCGCAGCGGCGGCAGCTCCTGCGCCCCCGGCGCATCTTGCACATCGGGCGGGGTATCGGCCAGTTCGAAGATGCGCTCGGCGGCGGCCAGGCTGGCCTGGGCGGTGGTGTAGAAGCCGGCCAGCGCCTGGATAGGGCGGAAGAACTGCTGCACGTAGGTGAGGAACGCCACCACCGTGCCGACCGTCACCTCGCCGCGTAACGCCAGGTAGCCGCCCAGGCCGGCCACGATCGCGGTGGCGAGCGTGGAGAGCACGTCCACCACCGGGGTGAAGGCCGAGGTGATCGCCGTCGCGCTGACGTTAGCATCTCGGCTGGCGGCGTTGCGCTGCGCGAAGCGCTCCTGGTTCACCGCGGTGCGACTGAAGGCCTGGGCCACCTTCACCCCGGCGATCTCCTCCTGGATCTCGTTCGAGACGTCGCCGAGCGAGGCGCGGGCGCGGCGGAAGGAGCGGCGCGCCCGTTTGGCGAACAGGTTCGTCAGCCAGAGCAGCAGCGGGATCACCGCGCAGCTCGCGAGCGCCAGGCGCCAATCCAGCCAGAGCATGGCCACCAGGATGCCGGCCAGCCCGAACAGGCTGCCCAGCACCTGGACCAGCCCCTGGCTGAAGAGCTGGTTGAGCACGTCGGTGTCGTTCACCAGGCGGCTCATCAAGTCGCCGGCCGGCTGGCGGTCATAGAAGCTGAGCGAGAGGCGCTGGAGGGCGGCGAAGATCTCGGTGCGTAGCCGCGCCAGGGTGCGCTGCCCCACCTGGCCCATGAGCATGAACTGGAAGCGTGTGCCCGTCGCGCCGAGCAGGTACACGGCCAGCAGCGCCAGCATGATACGGTTGAGCGCATCGGGGTCGCGGCCGGCGATAGCGGTGTCGATCGCGCGGCCGATCAGGAAGGGGGCGAGCGCCTGCGCCGTGGCCGTGAGCAGCGCCAGCGCCAGCACCGCCGCCAGCGGCCGCCAGAAGGGCCGCAGGTAAGCCGCCAGCCGCCGCGCCACCTCCCCGCGCCGCTCCGCCCGCTCCTCGGGCAGCGCTGCCAGCCGTTGGATTCCGCCCCACATGATATGTTAGCCTTCCCTTGTGACGCGAGATGCGAGGTGCATGCTGCGTAACCCGTGATGCGTGCTGCGTAACCGTGATGCGTGCTGTGTCAGCTACTACATCGAGAATTACGAATGACAGGTTACGCCGCCTCCACCATCTCCACCGCCCGGTCGCCGCCGAACTGCGAGTCGATGATCTCGCCATAGAGCGCGCTCTCGGCCAGCAGTTGCTCGTGTGTGCCCTGGGCCACGATGCGCCCGCGGTCCAGCAGGAGGATCAGGTCGGCCGCGCGCACCGTGCTGATGCGCTGCGCGATCACGAAGCTGGTGCGCCCCCGCATCAGGGTCTCCAGCGCCCGCTGGATCTGGTACTCGGTCTCAGCGTCCACCGCCGAGGTGCTGTCGTCCAGGATGAGGATGCGCGGGTCGCGCAGCAGGGCGCGCGCGATGGCGATGCGCTGGCGCTGGCCGCCGGAGAGGGTTACGCCGCGCTCGCCCACCAGCGTGGCATAGCCGTCCGGGAAGCCGGCGATGAAGTCGTGCGCCTGCGCCGCCCGCGCTGCGGCCTCCACCTGCTCGTCGCTGGCGTCCGGCCGGCCGTAGGCGATGTTGTCGCGGATCGTGCCGCTGAAGAGCGTGGTATCCTGCAGCACGATCCCGATCTGCTCGCGCAGGCTCGCCACCGTCACATCGCGCACATCGTAGCCGTCGATCGTCACGCGCCCGCCGCTCACGTCGTAGAAGCGCGGGATGAGGTTGATGATCGTGCTCTTGCCGCTGCCGGTCTCGCCCAGGATGGCCACCGTCATGCCTGGCTCGGCCACGAACGAGACCCCGTTGAGGATCAGGCCATCCCTGCCGTCGAACGTTGGAACGTTGAACGTTGAAGGTTGCTCGCCGCGGTCATTGTGCGGCGCTGCCGGACGTTCAACGTTCAACGTTGAACGTCCGGCCGGCCGCACGCCGTACCCGAACCGCACGTCCTCGAACGCCACGCGCCCGCGGACCGGGGGGAGGGGCACGGCGCCGGGCCGGTCACGCACCTCCACCTCGGCGTCCAGCACCTCGAAGATGCGCTCGGCGCTCACGCCGGCGCGGGTGAGCTGCGCGGCGATCATGCCCAGCATCATCAGCGGCATCGTCAGCAGCGCCAGGTAGGTGTTGAAGGCCACTAACTCGCCGATGCTGAGCGCGCCGCCGATCACCTGGTGGCCGCCGTACCATACCACCGCCAGCGTGCCGAGGTTGGCGAACAGGAAGGTCAGCGGGAAGCCGAGCGACATGGCGCGCACCGCCCGCACATTCACCTCCAGCAGTTGCTCGTTCGTCTCGCTGTAGCGACGCCACTCGTGTGGCTCGCGGGCGAAGGCCTGCACCACGCGCACCCCGGCGATGTTCTCCTGCAGCACCGTGTTGAGCGCCCCCAGGCGGGCCTGGATCTGGCCGAACAGTGGCCGTACCACGCGCATGAAGGAGCCGATCGTCAGCGCCATGGCCGGCACCGTCAGCAGCGCGACGAGCGCCAGCCGCCAGTTCATGGCCACCAGCGCGCCGATGCTGCCGACCAGCATGGCAACGGCGCTGAACAGCTGTAGTAGGCCCATAGCGATGAAGGAGCGCACCTGCTCCACGTCGCTGGTGATGCGCGTCATGAGCTGGCCGGTCTGCGCCCGGTCGTGGTAGGAGAAGCTGAGGCCCTGGATCTTGGCGAACAGGTCGTTGCGCATGTCGTAGGCCGCCGCCTGCGAGACCTTCTCGCTCCAGAAGCCCTGGGTGAAGCTGAACAGGCCGCGCACGACCGCCACCCCCAGCAGCGCGAGCACGGCCCACAGGAGGGCGCCGGCGTCACCCGCCGCGATGCCACGGTCGATCACTAGGCGCAGCAGCTGCGGGGCCGTGAGGTTGGCGGCCGTCACCAGCGCCAGGCTCAGGAAAGCGCCGAGTGTGATCGCCCAGTAGGGGCGCAGGTACCTCAGCGCGCGTCGTAAGGGGTTCATGCCGCTCCCGTGACGAGTAGCCAGTAATGAGTGGCCAGTAGCCAGTACCGTTGCTGTCTCTGCCCCGCAGTGCGATCCGGGACGGCACTGACAGCCAACCGCTGCAGCTCCCTGCCCCGCGTTGGTATCAGCGCCGTACTGACTACTGACTCCTGGCTACTCCGTACCATGTGCTGTGGCATTGGCCGCGAGCCGCTGGAGCACCCGCAGCCCGTCGTACAGGCGGTCGCGCTCCTCCTCGGGGAGTTGCTCGATCAGCCGGGTGATCGTGTCCTCCGCGCGGCGGCGCATCTCGCTGTGGGCAGCCAGCCCCGCGTCGGTGAGGCACAGCAGGATCTGGCGCCGGTCCTCCGGGTGGCTGCGGCGCTCCACCCATGCCCGCCGCACCAGCACGTCCACTGTGCGGGACATGGTGGAGGCGGCGACGTGGTGGCGCTCGGCCAGGTCGCCCAGCGTCCAGGGGTGGCGGCGCAGCAGCTCGAGCATGCGGAGCTGGCCCATGTTCAGCGGCCGGTCCTCGGGCGCGTGGCTCGTGTGGATGGCGCCGCCCAGGATGCGCATCGAGACCGGCAGGGTCTCCAGCAGCAGCGCGGCGCAGTCGCGTGCGGTGGGCATCCCGGCTCCTTTGTGTGTATCCTGCAAACGGTGTCGCTGCTAATAGTTGCCGGATACAAATATACACGCGCCGCGCCGCGCTGTCAAGGGGGCGCCACGCGGCCCGCCAAGGAAGGCCAAGTCACCGGTGGCTGGCTCGCTGGCGGACTGATGGACTTCGAGCCTCCAATCGGGTATCTGGCTGCACACCACGCCCGGCCCGTGAACGGGCGGGCGTGGCACGCCGCCCACGGATGTTCACATAACCCTGCGCCACCCCAGGGCGGCGGCCGTTGGAAAAAAAGTGGTAGTATAGGGCTGGAGCCACCTTGCGGAGTCGCCCATGGCCACCGACATTCTCGACGACATCCTGGCCCAGCCCCGCCTGCTGGCGGAGGCGGCAGCGTCCCACCTATCGCCCGGCAGCGCGCTCGTTCGGGCGGCCGCCGCGCTCGCCGCCCACCGCCCGCGGCGCGTCCTGCTGGCCGGGATGGGCAGCTCCTTCTTCGCCTGCTACCCGGCGGTGCTGCGGCTGCAGGCCGCCGGCTACGCCGCCGCGCTCGTCGAGCTGTCCGAGTTGCTGCACTTCGGTGGCCCGCTCGACGCCGACACGCTGCTGGTGCTGGTCTCCCAATCGGGCGAGACGGTCGAGGCGCGGCGGCTGCTGGAGGAGCGCCCCCCAGCCGGCCCGCTGATCGCCGTCACCAACACGCCCGGCAGCACCCTGGCCCGCGCCGCGACCTGCGTGGTGGAGACACTGGCCGGGGACGAGCGGACGGTGGCCACCAGGACGTACACCACCGCGCTGCTGGCGCTCGCGCTGCTGGCGGAGCTGGCGCTCGGCGCGGATCCTCTGGCGCTCACCACGAAGCTTGCACCTACCATTGAGGCGGCCGGGCACGCCTGTGCCGAGGGGGTGGTCTGGGCGGAGCGGCTGCCGGCAGAGTGGCTGGCGCCCGGCCCGCTCACCTTGGTGGCCCGCGGGCTGTCGCTGGCGAGCGCGCTCTCCGGTGCGCTCGCGCTCAAGGAGACCGCCAAGGTCCCGGCCGAGGGGCTGAGCACGGCGCAGTTCCGCCACGGTCCGATTGAGATCGCCGCCCCAGGCCACCGGGCGATCGTTGTGGCCGGGCCGGGCCGCACGCTGGCGCTGGACCTGGCGATGGCGGCCGAGCTGCGCGCCGTAGGGAGCCGGACGCTGCTGGTCGGCCCGGCGTCTGCGGACGCCGCGGATGAGGTCTTCGCGCTGCCGGCGGTCTGGCTTTCGCCGCTGGTGGAGATCGTGCCGCTGCAGTTGCTGGCGCGGCAGATGGCGCTCCGCCAGGGGTTCGAGCCGGGCAGCTTCCGCTATATCACCAAGGTGACAGCACGGGAGTAGGACGGGTAGGTGTCAGGGAGGGCTGTGCCCGCCATGGCCCTCCCTTCCGCCAGGGACGCGGTGCCTGCACCATCAGGCCAAGGAGGGAAGGCAATGCCAAAACAGCTGATTATGCCGGAGGGCGGCCCGAAGCCGGGGGGCGCCTACTCGCCCGCGCTGCGCGCCGGAGACTTCATCTTCGTTGCCGGGCAGGGGCCTACCAACCCGGCCAGCGGGAGGATTGAGGCGCAGGACATCGAGGGCCAGACGCGCCAGGTGCTGGAGAATATCAAGACCATCCTGGAGGCCGCCGGCGCCAGCATGGCGGATGTGGTGAAGTCTACCGTGCACCTGAGCGACCTGAGCCTGTTCAGCCGCTACAACGCGGTGTACGCCGAGTACTTTCCGGACCCCAAGCCGGTCCGCACCACGGTCGGCAGCCAGCTGCTCGGTATGCTGGTGGAGATCGATGTGATCGCGTATGTGGGGGAGTGATTTCGGGACCGCTGAAAGGCTGAAGGGGTGCGGGCGCTGCGACATATCCTGCTGTGCCCGCGCGCGGCGTCCGCATTCCTGCAGCGCCTCACCTGCCCGTAGCAATGTCGGGGACCGCTGAAGCGCTGAAGAGGTGCGGGCGCTGCGACATATCCTGCTGTGCCCGCGCGCGGCGGCCGCACCACCGCAGCGCCTCCGCGGTCCTGTGACGCAAGCTAGAAACGGAAACCGTCGCTTGTCCTGGTTTCGCCATCTCTGGGGCGCTGCTGCCCTTGCGCTGCTGCTCGGCGCCTGCGCGCTACGCCCCTCGCCCGCCGCACTGCCGCAGCCCTATCCCACCATCCTGCCGGGCGCTGAGCTTGTGGAGCAGCATGATGCGTCGCTGCCCTTCCCGCTGCGCCTCCCGCCCGGCTTCCGCATCACCCGGTACGCCGATGGGCTGGAGGAGGTGCGCAGCGTGGTGTTCAGCCCCGCCGGCGTGCCGCACGTCACCGTGATGAACCGCAAGGCCCGTGAGGCCGGCAAGGTGCTGGCTCTCCCGGACGATGACGGCGATGGCCGCGCCGACCGGACGGTCGTGGTGCTCGACGGGCTGGATCGGCCGCACGGCATCGCCTTCCACGGCGGCTTCCTCTACGTGGCCGAGCCGGACACGGTCTGGCGGCTGCGCGACGCTGACGGCGATCTGCTGCCGGACGAGCGGGTGGCCGTGGTGGAGAACCTGGCGCAGGTGTCTGGCCACCTGGCGCGCCCGCTGCTCTTCGACGACGCCGGCCGGCTGCTGGTGGCCATAGGCTCCACTTGCAACGCCTGCAAGGAGGAGGACCCGCGCCACGGCGCGATCCTGCGCTTCGATGTGAGCGGCGCCCGCTCCCCCGCGGCCCCCGGCGAGATCTACGCCAGCGGCCTGCGCAGCGTGGTGGGCATGACCTTCCGCCCCGGTACCCAGGAGCTGTGGGCGCTGGACAACGGCGCCGACCACCTGGGGCGCGAGCAGCCGCCCGACCTGATTGTCCGGGTCGAGCAGGGGGTGCGCTACGGCTGGCCCTACTGCTACGGCGACCGTGTGCCAGACATCTCGGTGCAGGACAACCCCGAGGTCGCCCCGCCAGACGATGGCCCGGTGGAGACCTTCTGCCGGGACCGCGCGGGCGCCCCGGCGATCCTGCTGCCCACCCACGTTGCGCCGTTGGGAGTGATCTTCTACACCGGCGATCGTTTCCCGCCCGAGCTGCGCGGCGATATGTTCGTGACGCTGCATGGCTCGCACGGCTTCGTCAACCAGTACGGCTACAAGGTGATCCGCATCCCCTTCAAGAATGGCCGCCCGGCGAGCGCGCCGCAGGACTTCATCACCGGCTGGGCGCCGGAGGGGGCCGACATCTGGCTTGGACGGCCGCTGGACGTGGAGCAGGCCCCCGACGGCACACTGTTTGTGACCGATGATGCGAACGGGTTCCTGTACCGGGTGGACTATGTGGGAGGCCGGTAGCGGGTGTGCGCTTTCCGGTCGATGGAACGGAGTCTGTCAACGGAGGGGGAGCGGAGAGCGCGGAGCAGAGGCCACTCCTGCCCTAGGCGGCGGCGGCAGCGGATGGTGGAAGGGGGAGCGGAGAGCGCGGAGCAGAGGCCACTCCTGCCCTAGTGCATATACAGCCAAGCTGTTCGGGCATGGGAGGGCCGGGGAGGGCAAAGCCCTCTCCGAACATCTCCCCTGATACCCAACCGGGCAGGTTGGAAAGCCCTAGTAGTCCGTCAGAGCTACGCTGACGGATAGGGGAGATGCCAGGGGAGGGCAAAGCCCTCCCCTGAAACCCCACCCCATCCGTCAATCAAGGATTGACAGACTACTAGGCGTTCGGCGGCAGCGGATGGTGGAAGGGGGAGCGGAGAGCGCGGAGCAGGGTCGCGTCTGCGCGTGTGCCCGCCGCCGAGACACCGCTCCAGGACAGAATGATGATCTTGCGTCGACATAATGCGCTGTGGGGCTGGCTGTGGGCGCTGCTGCCGCTCAGCGTGGCCCTGGCAGGCGCGTGGCTTGGGTGGGCGCTCGGAGGCGCACAGGTGCTGGATGTGGGCGCACCCACGGACGGTCCGTATGTTAGCGGGTTCTACGACCGCGAGGAGCACGCCGGGGCCAACTACCGCTGGAGCAAGAGCGACGCCGCGGTGCGGCTGCCGGCGGTGCGCGCCCCGGCGGCGCTGGAGGCGCGCATGGCCGGCCGTCCCGGCGGCCTGAGTGTGGTGCTGGTGGTGGACGGGCGGCGGCTGCCGGAGTTCGCCGTGGCGCCGCTGGAGTTCCGGCGCTACCGGGTGCTGCTCGGCCCGGCGGCGCACGGCTCGGACGCCACCACGGTGGTCTTCGGCGCGCAGGCCGAGCGCACGCCGCAGGACGGCCGCCGCCTGGCGGTGCTGGTCGAGTCGGTCGCCGCACGCCCGCTGGCCAGCGCGCCG
>DATMBA010000367.1:0-3931 GCA_035559635.1 Roseiflexaceae bacterium | reverse complement strand
GGGCGCAGATCTCGCCCGCCAACGCGGCCACCGAGGCCGGGAAGCCCCGCCACAGCTTGCCCACGTCGATCGCCAGGGGGCGCAGCGCCGAGCCACACAACGACAGCCCGGCCAGCAGCCCGGCCAGCGTCCCGCCGGTGCCCGCCGCCAGCACCACGTATGCGTCCCCCACACCTGCGGCGCGCGCCTGCTCGTCCAGCTCCAGCGCCGCCCGTACGTACCCCAGGCAGCCCAGCCAGGAGTGGCCACCCACCGGGATGAAGTAGTGGCGGCCCACCAGCGCGCGCGCTAGCAGCCGCGCCAGCGCGATCGCGCGTTCCAGCGTCAAGCCCGGCTCGCCGCCCTGTGGCAGCGGTACGAAGTACATACGCGCGCCGAGCGCCGCGCAGAGCGCCAGGTTGCCGGTGAGCCGCGCCGGCCGCCGCGCGAAGTACAGCAGGTACGGCGCCATGCCGAGCCGCCGGCAGGCCGCGGCCGTCATGCGCGCGTGGTTGGACTGCATCCCGCCGAAGGTGGCCACCTTGCGTGCCCCCAACGCCTGCGCCTCGGCCATCAGGTACTCTAACTTGCGCGCCTTGTTGCCACCCAGCGCCGGGCCGGGCAGGTCGTCCCGCTTGATCAGCGCCGGGCGGCGCAGCGCCCGGCTCAGCCGCGGCAACTCCTCCAGCGGCGTCGGGAACGGCCCGAGCTCCACGCGTGGGTAGGCGTCTAGCCTCTGTAACAGATCCATCGCTGTACCACAAGACGAGAGTTGATACAATAGGAAGCGGTATCCGCGCCGCCCAGATGGAATGAGGGTATCCGCTATGCGGCGCGCGGGCGCTTCATGCCACCCGTGAACGGCGTGGGCTTTCGCGCCCGCGCCGCTGTACCATAGAACACGTCGTGCCGTCGTGCCTTTATGGTTACCCGGACCCCGCTTCCCGCAGGCGCACCAACTCCCAGAAGTCGCTCTCCATCTGCGGCTTGCCCGCCTCCGAGGGCAGGCTGCGGTACAGCGCGCGGAAGATCAGCCAGAAGGCCACGCCGAACACCACGAACTCCGGCAGCGCCAGCGCGATGCGCGTGATCGCGTTCACCTGCGCCACCTGCTGGTTGAAGGCCTCGATGCCGAACGGCGCGGTCACGATCCGCAGGTTGAGCAGGAAGTTGATCGCGCCGCTCACCAGGTTCCAGGCCAACACCAGGCTGTTGCCGCCCACGATCGCCCGCGCCACCGGGGGCTCGGCCAGCAGGCGCGCGAGCGCTGCGGCGCGCTCCGGCGTGTCCGGGGCGAGCGCCTGCATCAGGAAAGCGCGCATGATCGGGTGGCCCACCAGCGCCGAGAGGGCGAACACCAGCGCCGCCACGATCGCGCCAGCGCTGTCCTTCAACGCGAACTGCCAGCCGTCCACGAACCAGAAGGCCAGCGCGCCGCGCACTACCGCCGAAAGGCCGACGTAGCTGGTGATGAAGTTGAAGCGCCGCGTGATGAGCAGCAGGTCGGCGAACACCCACCCCACCGGCACCAGTGCCGCGGCCAGGTACGCCATCGGCGCGCCGAGCGGCCTCGTCAGGTAGCTCAGGATCAGGATGGGGACCACCGCCCCCATCAGGATGTCCAGGAACAGCTTGGTGCTACGCTTCATCTTTCGTTTTCGGAGGAGCTTCGCCCTCCGAGCCTCCCCAGACAATGCACACGCACCAGGATAGCAGATCTTTGCGAGGGCCAGGGAGGGCGGCGCCCTCCCTGAAACCCACCCTTTTCCGCACAGGAGTCGCACGTGACATTGACCGCAGCGGCGCCACGTGCTACGATGGAGATCGGGAACATCGCACTACCGTAGCGCCGGCACCCATAATGATCGTCGAGCTCAAACGGCTGCTGGTCGGCCAGCCGCTCGCCACCGAGCAGCTCTCCCACGAACGGCTCTCCAAGCGCATCGCATTGGCGGTCTTCGCCTCGGACGCGCTCTCCTCAGTCGCCTACGCCACCGAGGCCATCCTGATCGCGCTGCTGGTGGCCGGCACCGGCGCGCTCACCCACGCCACCCCGATCGCCGGGGGCATCGCCCTGCTGCTGGTGGTGGTGGCCTTCTCCTACCGCCAGACGATCCTGGCCTACCCGCAGGGCGGCGGGGCCTACATCGTGGCCCGCGAGAACCTCGGCACCATCCCCTCGCTCGTGGCCGCGGCGCCGCTGCTGGTCTCCTATGTGCTGACGGTGGCGGTCAGCATGTCCGCCGCGGTGGCCGCCATCACCTCGGCGCTCCCGAGCCTCGAGCCGCACCGCGTCGAACTGGCGCTAGTGCTGATCGCCTTGGTGACGCTGGCCAACTTGCGCGGGGTGAAGGAGTCCGGGCGAATCTTCGCCGCCCCCACCTACCTGTTCGTCACCTCCATGTTCGCGTTGATCGGCGTCGGGCTGTTCAAGTTGCTCACCGGGCAGGTGGCGCCCGCGCCCTCGCCACAGGTGACGCTGGTGCCCGCCGAGACGCAGCCGGTCACCTTCTTCCTGCTGCTGCGCGCCTTCGCCGCCGGCTGCACCGCGCTCACCGGCGTCGAGGCGATCAGCGACGGCGTGCCGGCCTTCAAGCGCCCCGAGTCGCGCAACGCCGCGCGCACGCTGGTGGCGATGGTCGCCATCCTCTGCACCATGTTCGTCGGCACCACGGTGCTGGCCGAGGCCTACCACATCCTGCCGGACGGCAGCCCGGAGCCGGAGACGGCCAACTCGCAGCTGGCGCGCGCGGTGTTCGGCGCCGGCTCGCCGCTCTACTACATCCTGCAGGTCGCCACCATGCTCATCCTGGTGCTGGCCTCCAACACCGCCTACGCGGACTTCCCGCGCCTCTCGTCCTTCCTGGCGTTGGACCACTTCCTGCCGCGCCAGTTCGCGCAGCGCGGCGACCGGTTGGTGTTTTCGAACGGGATCGTGGCGCTGGGGGCGCTCTCGGCGGCGCTGGTGGTGATCTTCGGGGCCCGCGAGCAGGCGCTCCTGCCGCTCTACGCCGTGGGCGTGTTCATGTCCTTCACCCTCTCGCAGGCCGGCATGGTGGCGCGCGGGCTGCGGCTGCGCCCGGCTGGTTGGTGGCGCGGCGCGCTCGTCAGCAGCGTCGGCGCCACGGTCACCAGCGTCGTGCTGCTAGTGATCGCCACCACCCGCTTCATGGAGGGGGCGTGGGCGGTGATCGTGATCATCCCGGTGCTGGTGCTGCTGCTGCTGAGCGTCCGCCGGCACTACGATAGCGTCGCGGCGCAACTCTCGCTCCAGGAGATGGCGCCGCCTATGCCGGTGCGCCGCCATACGGTGATCGTGCTGGTGAGCGGGATGCACCGCGGGGTGATCCCGGCGCTGCAGTACGCGCTCTCGATCGCGCCGGACAACGTGACGGCGGTGTACGTGGACTTGGACGAGCAGGCCACGGCGAAGCTGCAGGCCAAATGGCAGCAGTGGGGCAGCGGCATCCCGCTGGTGGTGCTGCCCTCGCCCTACCGCTCGCTGTTGCGCCCGCTGCTGCAGTACATCGACGAAGTGGACGCGCGCTACGACGACGATGTGCTGACGATCATCCTCCCGGAGTTCGTGCCCGCCCGCTGGTGGCAGTACCTGCTCCACAACCAGACCGGCCTGGCGATCAAGACGGCCCTGTTCTTCACCAAGGGCAAG
Source organism: Roseiflexaceae bacterium (assembly GCA_035559635.1). GTDB lineage: Bacteria > Chloroflexota > Chloroflexia > Chloroflexales > Roseiflexaceae > CALJIC01. The sequence goes on along the minus strand of DATMBA010000367.1, from coordinate 282 downwards.
GCGGTGCTGAGTGTGCCGTATCACCTCGATAGTTAGCCAGGGTGCGCGCGCACGGTGACGTTCGCGCGCACCCGCATTGGGGGTGTGGGGGCCTTTGCCCCTCCGAGCCTCCCCAACCCCTATCCCCGCTCAAGGATGACAGCGATCCCCTGGCCGACGCCGATGCACATGGTGACGAGGGCGTAGCGCCCGCCGGCGCGCCGCAGAGCCAGGGCGGCCGTGCCGGCCAGTCGCGCGCCCGAGGCGCCCAACGGGTGCCCGAGGGCGATCGCGCCGCCGTTC
>DATMBA010000366.1:0-5321 GCA_035559635.1 Roseiflexaceae bacterium | reverse complement strand
CTTGTGGGGCGACATCCTACTGGAGGCCGGGCGGCTGGACGAGGCCGAGACTGCGCTGCGGGCAGCCGTGGCGGCCGACCCGTCGGCCGGCAACTGGAACAAGCTGGGCGTGATGTTGATCCGGGCCGGCCGGCTGGAGCGCGCCGAGGAGGCGCTGCGGCAGGCGCTGGCGGCCGACCCCGGCGCGGCCGAGCCGCACCTGCGCCTGGGCGAGCTGTACGAGCAGCGTGGCGATAACTCGCGCGCCGCCGAGCACTACCGACGCTACCTGGAGGTTGCACCGGCGGACGCGCCCTACCGCGGCGAGGCGCAGGACGGACTGGCGAGGGTGTCACGCTAGGGCGTATCCGCTCCCTTTCGACGGTGGTGCGCGGGCCTGGCCCCCGCCGCCCCCACGGGGCATACATGCAATAGGGATAAGGTGTGGCCCACGAAGTGCTGATCTACTGGCTGCTGGCGCAGGTCTTCGGACTGGCGGGGCTGCCGCTGGCGCGGGCGCTGTTCCACGCCCTGCCGGATAGCGGCTATGCCTTCGCGAAGGCGCTCGGGCTGCTGCTCACCGGCTACCTGGCATGGCTGATCGCCATGCTCGGCCTGGCGCCCTTTGGCGCGCCGCTGATCGCCGTCTGCCTGGTGCTCGTGGCAGCAGGCGGCCTGCTCGCCGGGCGCGGGGCGGGAGCGCCTGAGGCCCTCGGCTTCCGCGCCGCCCCGGCCGCCTACCGCCTCGCGCCGCTCGCCTCGCCGCTCGCCTGGCTGCGCGAGAGTTGGCGCACCGTGCTCGGCTACGAGGCGCTCTTCGCACTGGCGTTGCTGTTCCTGGCGCTGCTGCGCGGCTATGAGTACGGCTTCGTCGGCCCCAACCCGTGGGGCACCGAGCGGCCCATGGACTACGCGCTGTTCAATGCCATCCGCCAGAGCGAGCGCTTCCCGCCGCACGACCCGTGGCTGGCCGGCTACAGCATCAACTACTACTACTTCGGCTACCTGCTCATGGCCGCCGTGTCCGAGTTGGGCCGCCTCAACCCCGCCGTCTCCTACAACCTCTCGCTGGCCCTGATCTTCGCGCTCGCGGCCCTCGGTGCAGCGGGGGTGGTGTATAACCTGATCGGCCTCACTGCCACCGAGCGTTCACCGTCCAACGTTCAACGTTCAACGCTCGCCCGCTGGTCCGCCATGGCCCTCGCCGTGGTCCTGGTGCTGTTCGCCGGCAACCAGGGCGGCGCGCTGCAGGTGATCACCGGCAGCGAGATGGCCGTGGCCCTGCGCGGGCCGGACCTGGCACGGGCGGTGGTCAACGGGCTTGGCCCGCGCGCCACCATCCCCCTCGGCGAGCCGTTCCGCGGCGAGTACTTCGACGGCGCCACCGAGATCGTGCCGGGCGACCAGGTGGAGGGCTTCAACTGGTGGAACTCCTCGCGTGCGGTGTGGGACACCTACCCGGACGGCAGCCGGCGCTACGCGATCACCGAGTTCCCGTTCTTCTCATTCTGGCTCGGCGACATGCACCCGCACGTGATGGCGTTGCCCTTCGGCCTGCTGGCGATGGCGCTGGCGCTGCACACCCTGGCGCGGCCGGACCTGCCGAACCTGGGGGGCGGCCGACACGGCTGGCTGGAGTTGCTGCTCACCGGCGCGGTGCTCGGCAGCCTGTATGTGATCAACAGCTGGGATCTGCCCACCTACCTGCTGCTGTTCCTGGCGGCGTTGGCGGTACGCTTCGGGCGGGCACTAAGCAATAGGCGATCGGCAATGGGCCAGAGCACCACGGGAGCGACATCGCTGGAGGCTCAAGAGAGCGCTAACCGAGCGCCTATCGCCCATCGCCCATCGCACAGCTTCCTCTGGCGCGCCTACGCCCGGCAGGCCGCCCTGGTGCTGCTGGCGGCCTTCGTCCTGTTCTTGCCTTTCCACCTGACCTTCACCTCGTTGGTGGGGGGCAAGGAGCCGCTGGTGGACCTGCCGCTACTCGGCGCGCTCACCCGTACCATCGGCTTCGTGACCTGGGGCCGCACCGAGCTGCACCAGTTCCTGGTGATCTTCGGGCTGTTCCTCGTGCCGCTCCTGGCCTACACCCTGGCCCAGACGCGGCGGGCGGATGAAGACCGAGGAACGACGAACGGCGAACGACGGACGGCGGACGACGAACGACGGACGGCGGACGAGGGCAGGCGCGATCTTCTGGCAGTGGATCGTTGGTCGTTGGTCGTTGGTCGTTGGTCGTTGGTTGTCGGCCATTCGTCCAGAAGGTGGACGCTATGGCTGACCACCGGCACGGCGCTGCTCGCCGGTGCGCTGGTCGGCTTCCCGCTACTGGCGTTGCTGCCACTGGGCGTGGGCGCGGCGCAGCTGGCGCTGACGCGCGCCAGAGATCCAGCGGCGGCCTTCACGCTCGGCGCCTTCGCACTGGGGTGCGCGATCTGCCTCGGCGCCGAACTGATCTACATCCGCGATGTCTTCGAGTCGCGCCTCAACACGATCTTCAAGTTCTACTACCAGGTGTGGCTGATCTGGGGCGTGCTGGCGGCGTACGCCGTGTGGTGGCTGGTAGACGCAACCACGAAGGCACAAAGACACGAAGGCACGAAGGCTTCCAGTTCGTCACTTCGTGCCGTTGCGTCCTCGTGCCTTCGTGGGCTCGCTACCGCTGTCTGGCTGCTCCTGCTGGCCGGCGCGCTGGTCTACCCTTGGCTCACCGCCGGCAAGGCCTTCGGCGAGGGGCGCTGGGTGGGGCTGCACGGCGTGACACCGCGTGAGCGCACGCCCGAGGGCGCGGCCGCGATCGCCTGGCTGCGCGCCAACGCCCCCGGCGACGCGGTGGTGCTGGAGGCGGTCGGCCCTGCCTACGACACCGCGTCGCTCGGGTTCGGCGGGGTCTCGGCGGCCACCGGCCTGGCCACCGTGGTGGGCTGGGAGGGCCACCAGCAGCAGTGGCGCGGCGGCCAGCCGCAGGTTCTGGCCGAGGTGGGACGGCGCGCCGCGGACGTGGCCACGATCTACAGCACCCCGGACGCCGGCCAGGCCCGCGAGTTGCTGGCCCGGTACGGCGTGGACTACATCTACGTTGGCACGGCCGAGCGCACCACCTACCCGCCCGAGGGCCTCGCCAAGCTGGATCAGATCGGCACGCCGGTGTTCCAGCAGGGCGAGGTGACGATCTACCGCGTGGCGGGATGATGGCCCTCCCTCAATCTCCAACACTCCTCTAACACGCTGCATATAGACTGCTAGCGCCGGTAGGGTACACTTAGTGCAGCATTTGTTCCGGCGCACGGGCGGCTCTGGCGCCGCACGCCGCCGCTGGGAACATTAGAGAGAGAGGAAGAACCCATGCCTAAGATTGTCGGTATTGACCTGGGCACCACCAACTCGGTCGTCGCGGTGATGGAGGGCGGCGACCCGGTGGTGATCCCCAACGCCGAGGGCAACCGCACCACGCCGTCCGTGGTGGCCTTCACCAAGAACGGCGAGCGGCTGGTGGGCCAGACGGCCAAGCGCCAGGCGACGATCAATCCCGAGAACACGTTCTTCTCCATCAAGCGCTTCATCGGCCGCAACTTCGAGGAGACCGAGGTCGAGCGCAAGATGGTACCGTTCAAGGTCACCAAGGGCCAGCGCAATGACGTGCGCATCCACTCGCCGCAGACCGGCAAGGAGTACGCGCCGCAGGAGATCTCGGCCATGGTGCTGCAGAAGCTGAAGACCGACGCCGAGGCCTACCTGGGCGAGCCGGTGACCAAGGCCGTGATCACGGTGCCGGCCTACTTCAACGACAGCCAGCGCCAGGCCACTAAGGACGCCGGCAAGATCGCCGGGCTCGAGGTGCTGCGCATCATCAACGAGCCGACCGCGGCGGCCCTGGCCTACGGCCTGGACAAGAAGAAGGACGAGACCATCCTGGTCTTCGACCTCGGCGGCGGCACGTTCGACGTCTCGGTGCTCGAGGTCGGCGACGGCGTGGTGGAGGTCAAGGCCACCAACGGCGACACGCACCTCGGCGGTGACGATTACGACCAGAAGATCGTCAACTGGCTGATCGACGAGTTCCGCAAGGACCAGGGCATCGACCTCGGCAAGGACCGCCAGGCGCTGCAGCGGCTCAAGGAGGCGGCCGAGAAGGCCAAGATCGAGCTCTCCAGCATGTCCGAGACCGAGATCAACCTGCCGTTCATCACTGCCGATGCCTCGGGGCCGAAGCACCTGCAGATCCGGCTGAGCCGCAGCAAGTTCGAGCAGCTCACTCAGGACCTGACTGAGCGGCTCAAGGGGCCGTTCCAGCAGGCGCTCAAAGACGCTGGCCTCAAGCCAGGGGACCTGGACGAGGTGGTGCTGGTGGGTGGCGCCACGCGCATGCCGATGGTGCAGGAGTTGGTGCGCAAGCTCACCGGCAAGGAGCCGAACAAGAGCGTCAACCCGGACGAGGTAGTGGCGATCGGTGCGGCCATCCAGGCCGGCGTGCTCGGCGGCGAGGTCAAGGACGTGGTCCTGCTCGACGTGACCCCGCTCTCGCTGGGCGTCGAGACGCTCGGCGGCGTGATGACGCGCCTGATCGAGCGCAACACCACCATCCCAACCCGCAAGAGCGAGATCTTCTCGACGGCGGCGGATGGCCAGACGGCGGTGGACATTCACATCCTGCAGGGCGAGCGCGAGATGGCGCAGGACAACATGACCCTCGGGCGCTTCCGCCTGGAGGGCATCCCGCCGGCGCCGCGCGGTGTGCCGCAGATCGAAGTCACCTTCGACATCGACGCCAATGGCATCCTGAACGTCTCGGCGAGGGACAAGGCCACCGGCAAGGAGCAGAAGATCACCATCACGGCCAGCACGAACCTGAGCAAGGACGATATCGACCGGATGGTGCGCGACGCCGAGGCCCACGCCGCGGAGGACAAGCGCCGCCGTGAGTTGGTGGAGCTGAAAAACCAGTCCGACAGCCTGGCCTACCAGAGCGAGAAGTCGCTCGCTGAGCTGGGGGACAAGGTGGACTCGGCGCAGAAGGGCCGGATCGAGGGGCTGATCAAAGACCTGCGCGACGCGATCTCGCAGGAGGACGAGGCCCGCATGCGGTCGATCTCGGCCGAGCTGCAGCAGGCGATGTACCAGGTGTCGCAGGGCGCCTACGCCGGCCAGCAGGACGGCCAGGGCGGCAACGGCCGCGCCAAGGACGAGGGCGTGGTCGAGGGCGAGTACACGGTGGACTGACAGCGGATAGGCAGCGGATACGCGGATAGCCGGCCCCTCCCCCGCGCGGCGGGGGAGGGGCCGGCTATCCGCGCACCTTCGGGAGGGTGTCAGGGGAGAGCGCCCACCGGGGCGGGCGG
>DATMBA010000365.1:0-6928 GCA_035559635.1 Roseiflexaceae bacterium | reverse complement strand
GACGTCCTCGCCGTTGATCAGAATCTCGCCGGCGGTGGGCTCGATCAGGCGGTTGATGTGGCGCACCAGAGTGGACTTGCCCGAGCCCGACAGGCCCATGATGCAGAAGATTTCGCCGGGGGCGACGCTGAAGCTGGCGTCGGCCACGCCGACCACGCAGCCGTAGCGCTGGAACACCGCGCCCTTGTCCAGCCCCTCATTGCGGATGGCAGCCAGCGCTTCCTGCGCCCGCTGGCCGAAGATCTTCCAGACGCCGCGGCATTCCACCGCAGCCGGCGCAGTCGCCGTACTCATCGCCCTGCCCTCGCGGTGGCGCGGGCGGCGTTGACACGCACGGTTCTCATCTTGGTCACTCCTATCGGGTTGGTGGCTGCCCGGATAGTCCGGTGGGAACGGGTCGTTGTTGTGGTTATGGAAGACCCTTGCAAATCGCGGGCTCCAGATTAAACAGCGATCCTGTGGGGTCATTTGCCATCAGCCGACATGTTTCGGGCAGATGACGACACGCCAAAACCGAGGCTGCGCTGCATGTCGGCTGGCGTCATGGAGCTGTCGGGCGGCGACAAGAATTACCCCCTTTTCCCCACCCATGATGGAGCCCACGCACGGCCGGCCCAGGCCGCCGGCCCTAGGCAATCACCATCAGGAGCACCGCCGATGAATTACGAGGTCATCATCACCTGCGCCGTCACCGGCGCCGGCGACACCGTCGACAAGCACCCGGCCATCCCCGTCACCCCGCGGCAGATCGCCGACGCCGCCCTGGAAGCGGCCGAGGCCGGCGCGGCGATAGCCCACATCCATGTGCGCGATCCCCAGACCGGCAAGGCCGGTCGCGCTCCCGAGCTGTACGCCGAGGTGGTGGAATATCTGCGCGCCGCCAGGACCGATGTGGTGATCAACCTCACCGCCGGCATGGGCGGCGACTTCTTCTACAACCACGAGGACCCGATGCGCGCCGGCCCGGGTTCGGACCTGGCCACCGCCGCCGAGCGCGTGGCCCACGTCGAACAATTGCTGCCGGAGATCTGTACCCTGGACTGCGGTACGCTCAACTTCGGCAACGGCGCCTTCGTCGCCACCGCCGACCTGCTGCGGGAGATGGCGCGGCGCATCCAGGCCACCGGCGTCAAGCCCGAGATCGAGGCCTTCGAGCTGGGCCACATCTGGCTGGCCAAGCAGCTCATCAAGGAGGGGCTGATCGACGAGCCGCCGCTGTTTCAGCTCTGCCTGGGCATTCCCTGGGGCGCCGAGGCCACCCCGGAGACCATGCTGACCATGCGCAACCACCTGCCCGCCGGCGCCAACTGGGCCGGCTTCGGCATCGGCCGCATGCAGATGCCGATGGTGGCGCAGGCGGCGCTGCTGGGCGGCAACGTGCGCGTCGGTCTGGAGGACAACATCTGGCTGGACAAGGGCGTGCCCGCCTCCAACGGCAGTCTGGTGGAGCGCGCCCGCCAGATCGTCGAGCGCCTGGGCGCGCGGGTGCTCACCCCGGCCGAGGCGCGCGCCAAGCTGGGCCTGAAGAAGCAGCGATGAATACCGGCAAACCCTGGGGCGTGGTCACCCCCTATGAGGACAGCGGGGTGCGGGTCTGGGACCCGCACGCCCCCATCCCGGCGCCGCTGGCCTTACACCGTACCCTGGTCAAGCGGGAGTGGGTGGACTACAACCGCCACATGAGCGAGTCCTGCTACCTGCTGGTGTTCGGCGATACCTCCGATGCCCTGTTCCGCTTCGTCGGCATCGGCGAGGACTACCGCGCCAGCGGCCGCTCGCTGTACACGGTGGAGGCCCACATCCACTACCTGCGCGAGGTGGGCGAGGGCGAGATCATCGTCTGCACTACCCAGCTACTGGGAGTCGACCACAAGCGCTTACACCTGTGGCACGCCATGTACCACGAGGAGAGCGGCAGCGAGCTGGCCGAGGTCGAGCAGATGCTGGTGCACGTCGACATGCAGGCCGGTCGCTCGGCGCCCTTCCCCGCGGAGATCCACGAGCGCTTCGCCGCCATCGTCGCCGCCCACCGGGCGCTGCCGCGACCGCCGCGGGTGGGGAAGGTGATGGGCATACCGAAGAGCTGAGCACGCCAGCCAATTCCCGCTCCCGCTTGCGAGAGCGGGAGTCTTGCTTCCCTCCCCGACTCGTGGGAAAGGGAATACCAATCACCAGGAGGACCCATGGACTTCGCCCTGAGCCACGAACAGCAGATGCTGGTGGATACCGTGCGCGCCTTCGTCGAGCGCGAACTCTATCCCCACGAGGCCGAGGTGGAGCGCACCGACCAGGTGCGCCCCGAGCTGGCCGCGGAGATCAAGCGCAAGGCCATCGCGCTCGGCCTGTACGCCGCCAACATGCCGGCCGAGCTCGGCGGCGGCGGCCTGGATGCGGTGACCCTGGCGCTGCTGGAGCGCGAGCTGGGCCGCGCCAGCTTCGCCCTGCAGTGGCTCGTCGCCCGCCCCAGCAACATCCTGCGCGCCTGCCGCGGGGCGCAGATCGACGAGTACCTGCTGCCCACCATCCGCGGCGAGCGCTCGGATGCTCTGGCCATGACCGAGCCCAATGCCGGCTCCGACGTGCGCGCCATGCAGTGCCGGGCCGAGCGGCGCGGCAACGAGTACGTGATCAATGGCACCAAGCACTTCATCAGCCACGCCGACACCGCCGACTATGTCATTCTCTTCGCCGCCAGCGGCGTGGAGCAGACCGACAAGGGGCCGAAGAAGCTCATCACCAGCTTCCTGGTGGACAAGGGCACCCCCGGCTTCAACGTGCGTCCCGGCTATCGCAGCGTCTCCCACCGCGGCTACCACAACTGCATCCTGGAGTTCGACGACTGCCGCATTCCGGTAGACAAGATCCTCGGCGAGGAGCATCGCGGCTTCGATGTGGCCAACGAGTGGCTGGCCTCGACCCGCTTGTCGGTGGCGGCCATGTGCCTGGGCCGCGCCTATCGCGCCCTGGAGCTGGCCAGCGAATGGGCCGCCACGCGCCAGCAGTTCGGCCAGACCATCGGCCGCTTCCAGGGCGTGGGCTTCAAGCTCGCCGACATGGCCGTGCAGCTGCAGGCCGCGGAGCTGCTCACCCTGCGCGCTGCCTGGAAGCACGACCAGGGCTGCATGACCGACCAGGATGCCGCCATGGCCAAGCTCTACGCCAGCGAGATGCTGGCCAAGGTGGCCGACGAGGCCATCCAGATCTTCGGCGGCATGGGGCTGATGGAGGATTATCCGCTGGAACGCATCTGGCGCGATGCGCGGGTCGAGCGCATCTGGGACGGCACCAGCGAGATCCAGCGCCATATCATTTCCCGCGCCCTGCTGCGTCCGCTCGGAGGCTGAGCCATGGACGGCACCCGTCTCGCCAACCTGCACCGCCTGCTCACGCCGCGCCACATCGCCGTGTTCGGCGGGCGCCAGGCGGCCGAGGTGATCCGCCAGTGCCGGCGCATCGGCTTTACCGGGCCGATCTGGCCAGTGCACCCGAGCCGCGCCGAGGTCGAGGGCCTGCCCTGCGTGCGCAGCGTGGCCGAGCTGCCCGCGGCCCCCGACGCCAGCTTCATCGCCGTAGCGCGCGAAGCGACCGTGGAGCTCGTCGCGGAGCTGGCCCGGCGCGGCGCCGGCGGCGCCGTGTGCTACGCCTCCGGCTTCGCCGAAGTAGGCGGCGTAGGCCAGGAGTTGCAGCGCCGCCTGGTGGAAGCGGCCGGCGCCATGGCCATCGTCGGCCCCAACTGCTACGGCGTGCTCAACTATCTGGACGGCGCCGCGCTGTGGCCGGACCAGCATGGCGGCACGCGGGTGGAGCGTGGCGTGGCGCTGATCACCCAGAGCGGCAACATCGGCCTGAATCTGACTATGCAGCGCCGCGCCCTACCCCTGGCCTACGTGATTGCGGTTGGCAACAAGGCCGGCGGCGACTTGCACGAGTACATCGAGGCGCTGTTGCAAGACCCGCGGGTGTCGGCCATCGGCCTGCACATCGAGGGTCTGGACGACGTCGCCGGCTTCTCCCGCGCCGCCCTCAAGGCGCTGGATAAGGGCGTACCGCTGGTGGTGCTCAAGGCCGGCAGTTCTCGGCTCGGCGCCGCCATCACCCTGAGCCATACCAGCTCGCTGGCCGGCGCTGACGGCCTCTACGATGCCCTGTTTCGCCGGCTCGGCATCGCCCGGGTGTACGATCCGGCCGCCCTCATGGAGACGCTGAAGTTTCTGCACGTGCACGGCCCGCTTCCCGGCAATACCATCGCCTCGTTGAGCTGCTCCGGCGGCGAGGCCTCGCTCATGGCCGATCTGGCTGAGCGCCAGGGGCTCGCCATGCCGCCCATCCCCGAGCCGCAGGCGAGCGCGCTGCAGGAACTGCTCGGCGAGAAGGTGCACGTAGCCAACCCGCTCGACTACCACACCTACATCTGGGGCGATCTGGCGGCCCAGAGCGAGTGCTTCGCCGCTCTGCTCGCCGCCGGCTACGACGCCACCTTGCTAGTGCTGGATCTGCCCCGTGCCGACCGCTGCGACAGCCGCGACTGGGACACCACCCTGGCCGCCTTCGTCGCCGCCCGCGAACGGAGCGGCGGACGCGGCGTGGTGGTGGCCTCGCTGCCGGAGAATCTGCCCGAGGAGACCGGGCTGCGGCTGCTGCAACACGGCATCGCCCCCCTGCAGGGTCTGTCCGAGGCGCTCGCCGCGATCCGCGCCGCCGCCGACATCGGCGCCGCCCGCGCCCGACTGGCCGAGACCCGGCCGCTGACGCCGCCCGCCCGCCTCGCCCTCGGCGCCCCGGCGCGGCTGCTGGATGAGTGGAGCAGCAAGCAAACCCTGGCCGAATACGGCCTGACGGTGCCGCAAGGGCGGCTGGTGGATTCGGCCGAGGCCGCGGTGACGGCCGCCGCGGCCCTGGGCTATCCGGTGGTGGTCAAGGCCGTCTCCGAGCAGCTCGCCCACAAGACCGAGGCCGGCGCGGTCAAGCTCGACCTCGGTGATGCCGCTGCGGTGCGCGCGGCGGTGCAGGCCATGAGCCATCTCTCCGACCGCTTGCTGGTGGAGCGCATGGCCCGGGACGGGGTGGCCGAGCTCATCGTCGGCGTCAGTCGCGACCCGCAGTTCGGCCTGGCGCTGACCGTGGGCGCCGGCGGCGTGCTGGTGGAGCTGCTGCAGGACGCCGCCACCCTGCTGCTGCCCGTCTCCCGCGCCGAGGTGCGCCGGGCGCTCGCCAGCCTGCGCAGCTATGCTCTGCTCGAAGGCTACCGCGGCCGGCCGCGCGGCGACCTGGAGGCGGCGGTGGACGCGGTGCTGGCCGTGGCCCGCTACGCCGAAGCCGAGGCCGGGCGGCTGCTGGAGCTGGACGTCAACCCGCTGCTGGTGCTGCCGGAGGGCCGGGGCGCGGTGGCGGTGGATGCCTTGATACGGCTGCAAGCCGAGTGATCCCTGACGCCACCACCCCGCCCCTCTCCCGCACGCGGGAGAGGGCGTGTGGATGCCCTCCCTTACGCATAGGAGAGGTTCAGGGTGAGGGTATGCGGACGAACCACGATTGGAGCCTTCCATGACCGATCCCGTCAAACTGCACCGCAACGGCCCCATCCTGGAAATCACCCTGGATCGGCCCAAGGCCAACGCCATCGACGTGGCCACCAGCCGCGCCCTGTACGCCGCCTTCCAGGAACTGCAGAACGACCCGCGGCTGCGCGTGGCCATCCTCAGCGGCGCCGGCCAACGCTTCTTCTCCGCCGGCTGGGACCTCAAAGCCGCTGCCACCGGGGCCGAGGCCATCGACGCCGACCACGGCCCGGGCGGCTTTGCCGGTCTCACCGAATTCTGGGAGCTGGACAAGCCGGTGATCGCCGCGGTCAACGGCCTGGCCTACGGCGGCGGCTTCGAGCTGGCCCTGGCCTGCGACCTGATGGTGGCTGCCGAGCACGCCGAGTTCTGCCTGCCGGAGGTAAAGCTCGGCATGATTCCCGACTCCGGCGGCGTGCTGCGCCTGCCGCGCCGCCTGCCCGAGGCGATCGCGCTGGAGCTGCTGCTCACCGGCCGCGCCATGGATGCGACCGAGGCGGCGCGCTGGGGTCTGGTCAACGCCATGGTGGCGGCGGATGCGCTCATGGATACGGCCCGCGAGCTGGCCGGGCGCATCGCCGCCAACGCCCCCCTGGCCATCGCCGCGATCAAGGCGGTACGCCGCGCCACGGCCACGGTGGACGTGCGCCAGGGCTACACGCTGCTGCGCGGTGGCGCCATCGCCGTCTACCAGCGCATGCTGCGCTCGGAAGACGCTCTGGAGGGGCCGCGCGCCTTCGCCGAGAAGCGCCAGCCGCGCTGGCAGGGGCGCTGAGCCGGCCGTCGCCATGAACGCTAGCCGCCTGCTCTACCTGCAGGGCTGTCTGCTGGTGCTGCTGGCCGGCACCCTGTGGAGCTTCGGCGGACTGATCCTGCGCCATGTGCGCGAGGCCGACGAATGGCAGTTCCTGTTCTACCGCTCCGTCGGCCTAGCCCTCGTGCTGCTGCTGCAGTTCCGCCTGCAGCGCGCCGGCAGCGTATTGGGCCGCTACCGCGAGAGCGGCGGCGTCGGCATCGCCGCCACCCTGTGCGTGGCCGTGAGCGCGGTCAGCTTCATCTATTCCCTGACCCACACCAGCGTCGCCAACAGCCTGCTGCTGACCAGCGTCTCGCCGCTGCTGACCGTGGCCCTGGGCTACTGGGTGCTGGGCGAGCGGCTCGATCGCCGCACCGCGCTGGCGCTGCTGCTGGCGCTGGCCGGCATCGCGGTGATGGTGCGCGGCGACCTGGGGCGCGGCCAGTGGTTCGGCAATGTCATGGCGCTGACCAGCGCCTTGGCCTTCGCCGGCTATTCGGTGTGCCTGCGCCTGGGGCGCGAGCGCGACATGCTGCCGGCGGTGCTGGTCTATGCCCTGCTCACCGCTCTGGTG
>DATMBA010000364.1:0-25917 GCA_035559635.1 Roseiflexaceae bacterium | reverse complement strand
TGCTCCGCGGGCGCGGCCACGTCCGGCAGCAGGCGGCCGAGCGCGCCCGCCCAGGGGCCGGCGGCCCCGGCGAGCGCCTCAGGACCGCGGGCCTGCGCCAGGGCGCGCAGCAGCTCCACGAACGGCCCGTACGGCTCGGCGGGGTCCTCCTCGAAGCAGTGGCCGCGCAGCACCTCCACGCCCGCCCCCGGCGGTAGGCGGCGGACGAACTCCTGCACCAGGCGGGTCTTGCCGACGCCAGCCTCCCCGGCCAGGAACACCACGCGCCCGGCGCCGCGGCGCACCTGCGCCAATGCGCCCTCCAGCGCGCCGAGCTGCTCCTCCCGGCCGAAGAGAGATGGCGACAGCGCCCGATGGGCCATCACGGTGACCTCGCGGCTCCTACACGTGAACATCCCCGTGGGAGAGGGCAGGAGGATCAGGCCATCCCCCGCAATCCCACCGGTTTGCGCGCGACTATGAAAAGGGGAGGGTCAGGAGGACGAAGCCCTCTCTGAAACCCGGCCTCTTCCCCGGATGTGACCATGGGAGGGTTAGGGAGGGCTTCACCCCCCCTGAAACCACCCGTTCCCTCAAGCAGTGTGCGGCAGAGCTGCATGGGAGTCTCACGCACCATGAACGTGGCGGCAGCATGCAGTGTAGCACGCCCGAGCGGGCGCGGCATCGGTCGGGGGGCGGAATCGCTGGATCGCTGAGGCGCTGAGCGTGTGAGGGCGCTGCGGCGGCTTGCGGCGCGTCCCGGAGCAAGGCTCAGCGCGCTCACTTCCTTCAGCGCCTCAGCGGTCCCGGGATCACGCCAGCCGCCCTGCCGCGACGAACACGGCCACCACCGCCAACGGGATCGCCAGCGCCGCGACGCCCGCCGCGCCCAGGCCGCGCGGCGCGGCAGGCCGCTCGTCCGCCACGTCCGCGGGCGCCTCGTCCGCCGCGAGCGCCTCCTGCTCGGCCTGGTAGAGCGCGGCGAAGCCGGTGAACAGGCTGATGATGACGAAGGCCGTGAGCGCCAGGAATGGCACCTTCACGAAGCTCAGCGGGCCGACCATGTTGATGTAGTCCACCGTGCAGGGCACGCCGCTGGTGCACGGCGGCGGCGGAAACCAGTCGGTCATGATCAGCAGGTAGTGGTAGAGCGAGGTGACTGCGCCGCCGAGCGAGAGCGGCAGCACGTACCAGTGCAGCCCGCGGTCGCGCCGCAGGATACCCACCAGCAGGACCACGGCCAGCGGGTACATCAGGATGCGCTGGTACCAGCACAGCAGGCAGGGCACCCAGTGCAGCACCTCGCTCATGTACAGGCTGCCGCTGGTGGCGATCCAGGCTGCCAGCAGGGCGACATGCCGGCCGAGTAGGGCCGGCGCGGCATACAGCCACTCGCCCAGGGTAGGAACGCCGGGATCGGTATGCTCCGAAGCCTCGGCAACAGCAGCGTTATGTCGTGTCATAGTACTCCCTCAATGACAGGACGTACGCGGTCGGCATCTCAAGCGGGTGCTCCGGGTGCCTGCGGCCCTCGAAAACACCCTTCGAGGGGCTGCGCCCCTCCAGAGGGCGGGGGCGAGGCCACTGCGTAACTCCTGCCAATGACCAGCGCCAGTATGAGCTTCAGCGGTTCCCCGCTGTTGTCAGTATCACGAACTCCCGCTGTGGTATTCTAGCACGCCCAGAGCAGCACGCCACAGGCCGCGTTGTGGCGCTGCGGGGCGGCCCCCTCTGGGCGCCCCGCAGGGCATGCGCATTGCCGCATGCGAGGGCGCATCCGGCGCGCTGCACCCGGCCGTCGTAGGCTGCAGGCCGCGCAGGCAGCCTTCGTACTGGATAGCCCGCCCGTTCACGGGCCGGGCGTGGTGCGAAGCCAGGCTACCCAATGACATGCGCAACGTTCATCGCGCGCCGGGTGTGGTGCCGCGCCAGCATACCCGTATACATCGTCAAACACCATCAGCCGCCGGGCGTGGTGCGAAGCGGCGGATGGAGAGGGAGCCTATCCCCGAGCACCAGCGATTGATCCCCGCCGCCACATCTGGTACGATGTGCCCGCCTGGCCGCGGCATGCCCGCCGCGGGGTGTCGTCCTACACGGAACCACAAAGGCTCTCCCTCCCGATCAAAGGGTTTGTGTAGAGCTCCTTAGACAAGGTTCGCGCGGACGTGATCGTCCGCGCGCACGCGCATGGGGGTGTGGAGGCCTACGGCCCCCACAGCACATCTTTATTCGGAGGGGCTTCGCCCCGCCGCGCCTCCCCAGACGGTCACGCTGGAGGCCGCGCAGCGAAACCATGGTTTAGCCGCTATCCGCACCGTGCTCCTGCTACCTGCTGTCCGCCATCGTAGCCCCAAGGAAGCCAGCTATGCCCCGCACCGTCGTCCACATGATCGGCCAGGCGCACCTCGACCCGGTATGGCTCTGGCGCTGGACCGAGGGCCGCGCCGAGGCGCTCGCCACCAGCCGCTCGGCCGCGGACCGGCTCGACGAGTACCCGGCCTTCGTCTTCACCCGCGGCGAGGCGCAGGTCTACGCCTGGATCGCGCAGGAGGACCCGGAGCTGTTCGAGCGGGTGCTGGCACACATCCGCGCCGGCCGCTGGAGCGTAGTGAACGGCATGGTCATCCAGCCGGACATGAACCTGCCACAGGGCGAGTCGCTTGTGCGCCAGGCGCTGCTGGGCCGGGCCTGGATGCGCGAGCACCTGGGCGTGGAGCCGCGCGTGGCCTACTGTGTGGACAGCTTCGGCCACGCCGGCACGCTGCCGCAGATCCTGCGCGGCTGTGGCTTCGATGCCTATGTGATGATGCGGCCGCAGGAGCACGAGAAGGAGTTGCCCGCGCGCGTCTTCCAGTGGCGTGGGCCAGACGGCAGCAGCATCCCGACCTTCCGCATCGCCGGGGCCTACACCTTCTGGGGTGAAGACATCGGCCCGCACCTGGCGCGCGCGCTGGAGGATGTGCCGGAGGGCCTCGGCCACACCATGTGCTTCTTCGGCGTGGGCAACCACGGCGGTGGCCCCACCAGACGCCAGATCGAGGCGATCGAGCGCATGGCCGCCGAGCGCGACGACGTCGAGATCCGCTTCAGCACGCCGGACGCGTTCTTCGCCGCGATCGCGCCGCACGCCGCGCAGCTGCCGGCGGTGGCCGACGAGCTGCAGTACCACGCCGTCGGCTGCTACTCGGCGGTGAGCGCCCTCAAGCGCGCCCACCGCCAGGCCGAGTGCCGCCTGCTAGCGGCTGAGCGCCTCGTAGCGCAGGCCCAGGTGTGGGCCGGAGTCCAGCCGCCGCGCGAGCGCCTGCGCGCGCTGTGGCATGACCTGTGCTTCAACCAGTTCCACGATATCCTGGGTGGCACATGCACCAGGGAGGCGACCGACGAGGCGGTGGCGGCGCTCGGGCGGGTGGTGCTGGGCGCCACGGAGCTGGCCGACGATATGGGGCGCGCCATCGCGGCGCGGGTGGACACCCGCGGCCCCGGCGGCACGGTGCTGCTCTTCAACCCGTTCCCTGAGCCGTTCAACGGTTACGTCGAGTACGAACCGTGGACTGGCTGGCAGCCGTGGCAGGCGGGCGGCTGGGGGCTGGTGGACGAGGGCGGGCGGCCGGTGGCGCACCAGCGGATCGACCCGCACAGCGCGCAGTCCCACGAGCGCGGCGGCATCACCCGGCTGCTGTTCCGCGCCGAGCTGCCGCCGCTGGGCTACCGCCTGTACCGCTTCGCACCCGGCCTCGCCACAGAGACCTCAGCAAGCCCAGCGGAGCAGACCTCTGCGACCGTCGAGCGTGAGGAGCATTCCACAACTACGGCGCTGGATCAGCTGGCACAGGGGCAGACGGCAGCTTCCCCCCGCTCTGTGTCCTCTGTGCCTTCTGTGGCAACTCTCGAGAACGAGCATCTGGCGGTGCGGCTGGACCTGGCGAGCGGCGCGATCGTCTCGTGCGTGGACAAGGCCAGCGGGCTGGAGTTGGTGGGGCCGGGCGGCTGGAACGTGGCCCAGGTGATCGAGGACACCAGCGACACCTGGTCGCATCTGGTGCGCGGATACGATAACGTGATCGGCACATTCCGCGACGCCTACATCGTCGCCGCGGACCACGGGCCGCTCCAGGCGTCCCTGCTGGTGGAGCGCAGCTACGAGGGGAGCACTTGGTTGCAGCAGATCATGCTGCGGGCCGGCGAGCGCGAACTGCTGGTGCGTAACTGGCTGGTGTGGCAGGGCCACTGGCAGCTACTGAAGCTGGCCTTCGATGTGGCGCTGGACAACCCATCGGCGGCCCATGACGTGCCATTCGGCTGGGTGGCGCGGCCATGCGACGGCGCGGAGGTGCCGACGCTGATGTGGATGGACGTGACAGGTGCCGCGCGGGGCGCGGCGGACACCGCTGCCGGGCTGGCGCTGCTGAACGACGGCAAGTACGGCTGCGATGTGAGCGGCAGCGTGATGCGGCTGACGATCCTGCGCTCGCCGCCCTACGCCTACCACATCCCGCACCCGGTGGGCGCCAAGGCGCGCTACGATTGGATCGACCAGGGGTACCAGGAGTTCACGCTGGCGCTGCGCCCGCACGTGGGTGACTGGCGCGAGGCCAGGGTGGTACAGGCGGCCCGCGCCCTCAACATCCCCATCACGGCCGTCACCGCCCACGGGCACCCCGGCGCGCTCCCGGCGCAGGCCGGGCTGCTGGCGTTGGAGGCGCCCGAGCTGGAGCTGACGGCGCTCAAGCCGGCCGAGGACGGCGACGGCGTCATCGTGCGCCTGGCCGACCGGCACGGACGCGGGGGTGCGGGGACGCTGCGCTGGCAGGGGCAGGAGTTCCCAGTGGTCTGCCGCCCGTTCCAGGTGATCACGCTGCGCCTGGCACAGCGCGGCGGCGTCTGGACGGCGGAAGCCTGTGACATGATCGAGCGCCCGGAGCGCTGAACCGCTGAAGGGCTGCGGGCGCGCATCCGAGGGTAGCGCCCTCCCCATTCCTTCGACCAAGAGGTGTTTTATGAGCGACCGCACACAGCTGATCGTCTACACCTTCGAGGGCGACGAGCGGGCCGAGGAGGCGCGCGCCGCCCTCCACGCCCTCAGCGAGCGGAGCGAGACCGTCAAGCGCGCCAATATCGCCGTGGTCGCCCGGCACGCCGACGGCCGGATCGACTTCTGGGAGACGGCTGAGGCGGACGAGATCCGGCGCGACGCGGACCTGGGCAGCGTTGCAGGCTGGCTGCTCGGCGCGATCGGGGCGGTGCTCGGCGCGCCGCTTGGCCCGCGCTTCGGTATCGATGCCGGCGCGGGGCTGGGCCGAGAGGCCGCCGAGCGGGTGGACGTGGGCTTCCGGGACGAGGACCTGCGCCGCTTCGGCGAGCAGTTGGTGGCCGGCAGCTCGGCGCTGATCGCGCTGGTGCGCGAGGCCGACGTGCCGGCGGTGGTGGCGGAGCTAGAGACACTGGGGGGCACGCTGGCGCAGACGAGTCTGCCGCCCGAGACGGTGGCGCGGCTGAGGGCACGGCGGCAGCGCTGAGGTTGGGAAGATGGGGGGCGGCGTGGCCGGGGCAGGCGGACGTGGCCGGGCGTGCGCTACTCTTTCGCGACGTAGCTCTGGGCGATCATGACTAACCCGACGAGCACCAGCAGCCACTCCATAATCCTTCTCCCGGCCTGCTCATCGCAGGGCTGCTACGGTGGCGCCGCCCGTGCTCCCGCCAGGCAGCGCCGATGGCCTCTGTCCTGCGGTTAACCATTTCTTTACCTCTTCCATCCTAGGCCTGCGGGCGAACCATTTCATTACCAGGAAGGTGAAACGCAGGGAGGGTTGTGCCCTCCCTGACCCTCCCATTCAGGGGATGAACAACAGGAAAGGACGACAACCCTGCATACCAGGGAGGACACAGCCCTCCCTGACCCTCCCACTCCAGGGGAGGATTCTCAGGGAGGGCAGGCCCTCCCTGGCCCTCTCAGTGGAGCAGCGCCCGCGGCACATATCATCTGAGCAGCGGCAGGACGAGGGCGAGCAGCAGAATGACCGCCGCGACGACGATCGCGGCGATCGCGCAGCCGGAGAGCGGGCGCGCAGCCCTGGCCGGCCCGCCCTCGATGACCTGCCGCACGGCCTGCAGTGCCTGCCCAGCAGCCGGCTCCGCACCCGCCTGCTCCACGCCGACCCACTCCCACCCCTCGACCGGCAGGGGGACGACGAGCTTGCGCGCCGCGCTCGCCGCGATCGCCTCGGCCACATCCGCCGGGAGCGCGGGGCATGTGCCGTGGGGGGATGCAATCCACCACGGGCCGACGATGACCTGCGCCTCGCCGATCTGTGCCGCTAGCGGGCGCGGGTCCTCGCTGGCGCCCATCGCGGCGGCCGCCGCGGGCGTCAGACCCACCGGGGTGAGCGACAGCCCGGCCAGCTCGCGCCGCAGCCCGTCCATCAGCGCCCGCCCGAAGCGTCCGTCTCCGGCGTCCACCACCGCCACGCGCGTGGCCGCCAGGCGCCGCTCGTGCTCCCGCTGGCGCAGCCGCCCGTCCTGCCGCAGCGCCGCACCGTGATACAGCCAGACGCCCGCCGCGATCAGGCAGAACGCGATCGCGTGCGCCAGATCGCTCAGCAGGGTCCCAGTGTCGCGCTCGCCGAGCGCGAGGCTCACCAGCCGCCACACGATGTACACCAGCCCCGAGAGCACCGTCATCGTGGCGATGAAGAGGAAGAGGTAGAGGTAGATCTTGCGGGCGATCGAGCGCCGCGCCGCGGCCCCCGTGGGAGTATCGGCCGCTGCCGTGCGCTGGGCCGCTCCCCAGGGGATGGCCCAAACCGGCAGACCGGCGATGAGCGCCGCGCTGAACCAGGCGAGCTGCTCACGAAGCTCATCGCCGAAGGAAGTCCCCGCCGCCGCACGGATGAGGACGCTGACGACGCCGGCCAGCCCCACCAGGAGCGACGCAAGCCCGACGGCGGCCACCAGGTACCAGTACAACTGGCGCAGCGCGGCCTGGCCCGGCGCCTCCCGCCGCACTGCGGCGTCGGCCCGCAGGACGGCGGTGTGGTAAGCCCAGACGACCGCCGCGCCGGCGATCGTCGGCAGCGGGTCGCGGATGTCCCCGAGGGACTCCAGCCCAAGCAGGCCGCGCAGCACCCCGGCGAGGATGAGCGCGGCGCTGCCGACGGCCACGAGCGCGCCGGCGAACACCGCCGCGTACAGGTAGAGCGCGCGCAGGATGGACTCGCGCTCCTCCTCCGCCCCAGCGGCGAACTGGCGCTGCGCCAGCCCCCAGAAGATGACCCAGACCGGCAGGCCAACGACCAGGAGCGCGACCGCCTCGGCAAGTGACTGCTGGCCGCCGAGCGGGGATGGGCCGATCTGGTAAAGGAGCCAGCGCAGCGTGCCGGTGGCGCCCTCGGCCGTCATGATCAGGCCTACGGCGCTGAACGCCAGGATGTACAGCCGCCGCACCACGGCCGGGCCGCCCATCTCAGACGCCGCCCGGGCGTCGCTGGCCGCGACCTGCCGGTGGTAGAGCCACAGCAGCGCCAGCACGCCGATGGCGACGAGATCGGAGGTTGCCGCCTCCACTGGCGTGCGGCCCGGATCGAACGCGAACTGGTCCGCCCGCCACTCAGCGGCGCCGAGCGCAAGCCCGAGCAGGCCCGCCACCAGGTCGTGCGCGCTGGCGAGCAGCGGGCCGAGGAAGCTGGCCATGCTGGCATAGAGGTAGAGGCGCCGCAGTGCCGAGGCGCGCTCGGCTGGCTCGGCGGCGGCCAGGCGCTGCGCCCAAAGCCAGTGCACCAGGAACACCGGCAGCCCGATCAGCACGACCGCGATTTGAAAGGCGGTGGCCGTCACCGGGGACTCGGTGCGGTCCACCAGCAGGCCGCGCAGGAGCGCGATCAGCGCCCACGTGACCGACTGCAGGCTGATGGCGCTGACGAGCAGGATGTACCAGCGGCGCACTGTGAGCATAGGTGCCACGACACTTTGAGACAAGGTTTTGCTACGCGGCTGCTAGCTGTACCGTTTGGAAGGCGCGGCGGGGCTGTGCCCCTCCCAAAAGAGATTGTGTGGGGGCCTGTGGCCCCCACACCCCATGCGCGTACTCTTCGGGAACGCCTGCGGCGTGCGCGCGAACGGTCACATACGCGCGCACCATGGCTAAGGTGGGAATGAGGGAGGGTTGCGCCCCCCCTCGCGCTCCCCTTTCTGTCAGCAGCCGCCCGCCTGATCCCAGCACCAACTCCAATACGAGCCGGATGCGGCGATCTTCCAGCCGTCCGCCGTGCGGCGCAGCGTCATGGAGAACACCCATGTGCTCTGGCCGCTGCTGAACAGGCCGTCCGCCTGGAAGCTGGTCTCGCGCACCTCGACGAACGCCTGGTCACCGCGCACCTCGGTGCGCTCGATCTGGATGGTCGCGGCGTCGCTGCGGAAGCTCCCCCGCCGCTGGCGCACATCGAGGGCGAAGTCGTCCGCGCTCGCCGGGTAGCCCTTCAGGCCGGGCCAGAGGTAGCCATAGGCGCGCGGGTAGTCCTCGCGCTGCAGCGCCAGCAGGTAGTTGAACGCCACACCCGCTGGGGTATCGTCCGGCTGGTAGGCCGGCTTAGGGCGGGTGAGCACCACCGCGAACGCCACTACTACGAGTGCGACGGCCCCGACGACGATCCCGAGCAGAAACCTGTCGGTGCGTAGCATCTTTCCACCGCACGGGAGTACGGAGCCACAGGCCCCCGAACAGATCCTTCGAGGTGACTGTGACGTAGCGCTTTTCAGGCGCTACGAACGGTGGTATTGTACCATCCATCTGCGAAGCGACGACAGCGTACGAGGTTGAGATGCCCGTCCCCCTGCTGTTCGGCCCATACGGCGGCGCCGCGCTTGAGCACATCGAGCGCTTCGCGGCCCACGATGCCAACGCCTGCTGGTTCCACATGTTCGACGCGGCGGCCTTCGAGGTCTGCGCCCGGTACGGGATCGCCGCCTGCGTCGAGTTCAAGACCTTCCGCGCGGATTTCGACGCCCGCCCCGACCTGATCCCGATCGGCGCGGACGGCCGGCCCATCCGCTACGGCGCGCTGGTGCAAGGGGTCTGCCTCTCGCAACACGAGTTCCTGGAGGAGATCGAGGCCGCGTTGGTGGCCGGCCTGCGCGCCTACCAGCCGGCCGGGATCTGGCTGGACTACCTTACGTACGCGGGCTGGTTCGAGGTGCCCGACCCAGATCTGCAGGAGAGTTGCTTCTGCCCGGCGTGCGTGGCGGACTTCTGCGAGGCCGCGGGCGTGGACGCAGCCAACCCGGCCGAGATCCTGGCGCGCCACGCGGCTGCCTGGAAGCGCCGCAAGTGCGAGCGCATCGCCGGATTCGCGGCGCACTACGCGGGGCTGATCCGCGCACAACTGCCGGCGTGCGTGGTCGGCGCCTACATGTGCCCCTGGACGCCCGAGGAGTTCGGCGGGGCGCTCACGCGCATCTTCGCGCAGGACTACGCGCTGCTCGCGCCGGCCATCGACGTGTTCACGCCGCTGATCTACGGGGTGAAGAGCGGCCGCCCGCCATCGTGGGGCCGGGAGTTCCTCGCGGCGGCGCCCGCGTTCGTCCCGCCGGGGCGCGCGGTGCAACTCATCCTCGACGCGCTGGACGGCCCGACGGCGCTGACCGAGACAGCCGCCTCAGCGCAGCCGAGCTGGGGGCTGCAGGTCTTCGGCGGCGCGCAGATCTTCACCGACCTGTCGCTCGGACGGGCGTTCCAGGAGGCTGTGGCGCGGATTCGCGCCGCTGTGGCTGCTCAATAGCTTCACACAAACCTTTCGGTTTGAGGGAGGGTCAGGGAGGGCTTCGCCCTCCCTGACCCTCCCTGACCGTAGAACGTGTGCGGCTCCATTTAGGCAGCAGGGATCCAACAGCGATGAAACTTCCTCGCGTGCTGAAACGTGAGATCATCGGGGTGGCAGTGGTCGCGGCGGCGTTGGGCGGGCTATGGCTCTGGCAGCAGCAGCGCGCCGTGCCGCTTCCGCCGGGCGCCGCGGTGGTCGAGCAATCGATCAACACCACCCTGGCGCGCGTCACCACGCTGCGCGGGCCGTGGAGCGAGGCGGAGGTGCGCGCCTTCTACCGCAGCGCGCTGCCCAAGCGCGGCTGGCGCTACTGCGGCACCCAACTCACGCCCGGCTGCACCAACCTGTTCCAGGCGCTGAGCGCCGAGGATGGCACGGTGGATGTGTATCGCCGCGCGGACGAGCAGGGCGGGCGCGGGCCGACGATCGAGATCTGGCCGAAGCCGCAGCCGGGCTATATGGAAGTCAGGGTCTTCGAGAGCCGTGAGGAGTAACCATGCCACAGGCCCATGCCGCAATGAGCGCCGTCGTCCCGGCAGCGCCGGAGGAGGTGTACACCGTCCTCGCCGACTACCGCACCGAGCACCCGCGCATCCTGCCGCGCCAGTACTTCACCAGCCTCGCCGTCCAGCAGGGCGGGCGCGGCGCCGGCACGGTGATCCGCGTCACAACACGGGCGCTCGGCGTGGAGCGCTCCTACCTGATGGACGTGAGCGAGCCGGAGCCGGGGCGCAGGCTCGTCGAGACTGACCGCGGCAGCGGCCTGGCCACCAGCTTCACCGTCACCCCCACCGGGGACGGGCATTCACTGGTGGAGATCGCCACCACTTGGGAGACCAGGCCCGGCATCGCCGGGGCGCTGGAGCGCCTCACCACCGCGCCGATCATGCGGCGGATCTACGCCGCCGAACTGCGCCAGCTGGCCCAATACATGCGCGAGCGCGCGCACTATGTGGCGGTGCGTGGGGAGGTGTAGCCTCCCCACATCCCGCCCAGAGAGACCTTATTCCCAAGAGGTACGCAGGGGCGTGGCGCCGCACCCCCGCGGAGCGGCGCCGACTGCGGAAGTCAGGTTATGCGCCGTAGTGCTCCAGGAAGCGCTTCACCTCGGCGAGGAAGGCGTCGGCGACGGCGCCGTCGATCAGGCGGTGGTCGAAGGTGAGCGACAGGTAGCACATCGGCCGGATGGCGATGCTGTCCACGCCACCCTGCGAGACCACCACCGCGCGCTTCTGGACCGCCCCGACGCCGAGGATGGCCGATTGCGGCTGGTTGATGATCGGGGTGGCGAACAGGCTGCCGCTGACGCCATGATTGGTGATGGTGAACGTGCCGCCCTGGGTCTCACCCGGCTGGAGGCGGTGCGTGCGGGCGCGCTCGGAGAGGTCGTTCACGGAGCGCGCCAAGCCGAGCAGGCTCTTCTCGTCCGCGTCACGCACCACCGGGACGATCAGCCCCTCGTCCAACGCCACCGCGATGCCGACGTGGACGCGGCGGTGGTGGGCGATCCCCTCGGCGGTCCAGGTGCTGTTGACGATCGGCGCGGCGCGCAGGCCGGCCACGGCAGCCTGGATGAAATAGGGGGTGAGCGTGAGGCGCGCTCCCTGGCGCTCGAAGGCGGCCCGCTCGCGCTCGCGGTGCGCCAGCACGCGCCCGAGGTCGGCCTCGAATACAGTGGTGACGTGCGGCGCGGTACGCACCGAGCGCTCCATATGCTCGGCGATCGCGCGGCGCATGGGAGAGATCGGGAGGATCTCGACGTCGGCCGGGAGCTGTGTGGGCGGTGGCGCGGCGACCCCGAGGTCTATGCGACCCAGCGGCGGCTCGGCCGGCTCGACCGGCCGGGCGGGCGTGGGGGGCGCGGCAGGGGCAGAGATAGCGACCTCGGCCGGCAGAGCTTCCGGAGCCGGTGCCTTGGCGCGCTCGGCCAGGTAGCGCTCGACGTCCTTCTTCGAGACGCGCCCGCCAAGCCCGGTGCCCTTGATGCGGCTCAGGTCGATGCCGTGCTCCTGGGCCATGCGCGCCACGACGGGGGAGATGAACTTTGAGGGCTGAGGGCTGAGGGCTGAGGGCTGAGTGTCGGGGGGCGCTTGAGCGCTAGCCGCGCCAGCACCATCATCGGGCTTTGGCCCCGCGTCGTCTGCAGCGGCCTCGCCGTCGTCCAGGATGGCGATCAGCGTGCCGACCTTAACGGTGGCGCCCTCGGGGACAGTGATCTCGCGCACCACGCCGGCCATTGGCGCCGGCACCTCGGTATCCACCTTGTCGGTCTGCACTTCGAGCAGCGGCTCGTAGAGGGCCACGCGATCGCCGGGTTTCTTGAGCCAGCGGCTGATCGTGCCCTCCACCACACTCTCGCCGAGCTTGGGCATCTTGATCTCGGTGGGCATAGGTTTCCTTTTGATGGCCGGGCGCTGCGCGCCCGTCCTCAGTCTGAAACAAGGGGTTGCGCAGGGGAGACCCCGCGCGCTCCCCTTTTCCAGACCAGGAGCACGGTGCGAGGCACCACCCGCGCCGCTGTGGGCTGCGCGCACAACCTCAATACGCGGCGAGGTCGCGCATCGCCGCGGCGATCGAGGCCGGTGACGGCATGAAGGCGGCTTCGAGCGTAGCGGCATAGGGCATAGCCGGCGCATCCGGCCCGCCCAGACGCATGATCGGCGCGTCCAGATGCTCGAAGGCGTGCTGCCCGATCAGCGCCGCCACCTCGCCCCCCAGCCCGCCCGTCAGGTTGTCTTCGTGTACGATCAGCGCCTTGCCCGTCTTGCGCACACTCGCCAGGATCGCCTCGGCGTCCAGCGGCCGCAGCGTGCGCAGGTCCACCACCTCGGCGTCCACCCCCTCTGCGGCCAACTCCTCGGCCGCCGCCAGCGCGTGGTGCAGCATCAACCCGTAGGCGAACACGCTCAGGTCGCGCCCTTCCCGCCGCACCGCCGCCACCCCGATCGGCACCTGGTAGTCCCCCTCAGGCACCTCGCCGCGGATGGAGCGGTAGCAGGCCTTGTGTTCCAGGAACAGCACCGGGTCGGGGTCGGCCACGCTGGCCTTCAGCAGCCCCTTGGCGTCGTAGGGGGTGGCAGGCGCCACCACCTTCAGCCCCGGCACGTGGCAGAAGAAGGCCTCGATGCTCTGCGAGTGGTAGAGCGCGCCGTGCACCCCGCCGCCGTAGGGAACGCGGATCACCAGCGGCACCCCCCAGTCGCCGTTGGAGCGATAACGCACACGGGCCGCCTCGCTGACGATCTGGTTCATGGCGGGGAAGATGAAGTCGGCGAACTGGATCTCGGCGATCGGGCGGGTATCGTTGAGGGCCGCGCCGATACATGCGCCGACGATGACCGACTCGGCCAGGGGCGAGTCGATGACGCGCAGCGGGCCGTACTTGGCTTGCAGGCCCTCGGTGGCGCGGAAGACCCCGCCGCGCTTGCCGACGTCCTCGCCGAAGACGAACACGCGCGCGTCCTGGGCCATCAGTTCATCCAGCCCCTGGCGGATGGCTTCGATGATGCTCATTTCTGGCATAGGAGTCTTTGAAAGTGCTGGTGGTGGATGGGTTTCGCGGGAGGGCTTCGCCCTCTCCTGGACCCTCCCCCGATGCTTATGCCGCGTAGACGTGCTTGAGCAGATCCTCCGGCGCGGGCGGCGGAGCCTGCTCGGCGAAGGCGGTGGCCTCGTCCACCTCGCGGGCCACCTGGGCGCGCAGCGCGCGGTCGTGGGCCTCGTCCAGAATGCCGGCGGCGCAGAGTTGCTCGCGGAAGCGTGGGAGCGGGTCGCGCTCGCGCAGCGCGGCGATCTCCTCCCGTGCCCGGTAGGTGCGGTCGTTGTCGTCGCTGGTGTGGGGCGTGAGGCGGATGCAGCGCGCCTCGATCAGCGTCGGCCCCTGGCCGGCGCGGGCGCGCGCGATAGCCTCGCGGGTGGCAGCGTAGACCGCGAGCGGATCCAGGCCGTCCACCGAGACGCCGGGGATACCGTAGGCGGCGGCGCGGGCCGCTACACTGGGCACCGCCATCTGCAGACTGGCCGGCACCGAGATAGCGTACTCGTTGTTCTCGCAGTGGAAGATGACGGGCAGGCGGTGGACAGCGGCCAGGTTGACCCCCTCGTGCCAGTCCCCCTGGCTGGTGGAGCCCTCGCCGAACGAGCACCACACCACTGCGTCGCCGCCCTTGATCTTCTCGGCCAACGCCGCGCCGGCGGCGTGTGGCACCTGGGTGGCCACCACGCTACTCTGGGTGATGATGCGATGCTTGCGGCTGCTGAAGTGGCAGGGCATCTGGCGCCCGCCGCTGTTGGGGTCGTCGGCGCGAGCCAGCACGCCGAGCAGCATGTCGCGCGCGGTCATCCCGAGCACCAGGCAGACGACCATATCGCGGTAGTAGGGCAGCACGATATCGGTGCCGGGGCGCAGCGCGAAGGCCGCGCCCACGCCAGCGGCCTCGTGGCCCTGGGCCGGGATAGCGAAGGGGGCCCGGCCAGTGCGGTTGAGCTGCCACATGCGCTCGTCGATCGCGCGTGCCAGCAGCATATAGCGGTACATCTCAAGCACCGCGGCCTCGTCCAGGCCGGCGGGCAAGTCGAGCAGTGTCTGCTGGACGCTGACGGTGGTCATGGACCTGGTCCTCCTCGCTAGGGGCCGTTAAGAATCAGAAACGCCCACGGGGTGCGGCACCGCAGGCGTTGACATGATCGCATTCGTAGCCCCGCGTGCGCGGGAACGACTGCCCGGAGCGCGTCATCGCCATTGATGGTGCTCGCTGCATTAGTCATAGTGTAGCACAGTCCGGGCCGGGAATCAATGACGGGCCTTCCGCAGTAGGGCTACGTCAAAGTCCGTAGGTGGCGCCACCACGCCCGGCCGCTCAAGCCAAACGCAGTACGAGCCCCGCTCGCACCCACCTCGCTATCACCTCGCTCTCAGCCTCTCGGCCGCGCGGCGTGCTATCCTGAGCGCGAACACTATCCTGTTGTGCTCAGGGAGCCGTGATGCAACGCATGTCCACGCGCCGCGCGCGTCCCACGATGTTCCTCCGGCGTGGGCGGAGCGCGCCCGCCCCAACGATGGCGATCCTCCTGCTCGTGCTCGCCGCCCTCGCCCTTCTCCCTGCGCCGGCGGCCCGCGCGCAGGCCGCCGTGGCCCGGCCGCACCCGGATGGCCTGCACCTGGCGCGGCCGGACGGCCGGATGCTCTTCGTGCTCGGCTACAACTACGAGGGGCCGGCTGACCGCGCCTGGCAGATGTGGCAGCGCTTCGACGCCGGCCTGATCGCCGCGGACCTGGCGCGCGCCCGCGGCGGCGGGGCCAACACGGTGCGCCTCTTCGTGCAGGAGCCGCTGCCAGACGAGATCCTGGCCGGCGACTTCCGCAAGTTGGACGCGGTGCTGGAGGAGGCCGCGCGCCAGGGGCTGCTGGTGCTGCTGACGCTCTATGACTACGGCGAGCGCGACCTGGCGCGGGTGGCCGAGGTGAACCGGCGCATCGCCGAGCGCTACCGCGGCAGCCAGGTGATCCTGGCCTACGACCTGCGCAACGAGCCGCAGTTCATCACGCTGGCGGCGGCGCAGTACCCCGGCGGCCCGCCGCCGTTGCAGCGGGCGGACCTGGTGGCGGTATACGGCGAGCGCGTAGGCATGGCCGCCGTCCCGGCCTATCGCACCAGCGGCGACGGGCGGGTGCTGCCGGAGTGGTGGGACGACGAGCAGGTCTACGCCTACGCCAACAACCTGGACTACTTCCGCGAGTTGCTGACCGAGAGCGAGCGCTGGGTGGCGGCGGCGCCCGGCCGCACGACGATCGACTTCCTCGCGGCCCCGGAGGCGCTGCGCTGGCGCCCGCTGCTGGAGGCGCTCGACGCTACGTTGGCGGCGTGGATCGAGACCCTGGCCGGGCCGATTCGGGCCGCCGACCCACAGCGCATGCTGACGGTCGGCTGGAGCAACACGGCGCTGGCAGGCCTGCCAGCCAACGGCCGCCTGCTGGAGTTCGTCTCGCTGCACCGCTTCCCACGGCCGGGCGCCGGGAGCGTGAGCCTGATCTTCGACCTCGGCGCGGCGCTGCGGCGGGCACATCCCGGCAGGCCGGTGCTGTTCGAGGAGATCGGCTTCTCCACCCACGAGGCGTCGCCCGAGTCCGCGGCGGCGCTGGAGATGGCGGTGGCGACGCGCGCCTACGCCGAGGGGTACGCCGGCTTTCTGAAGTGGATGCTGACCGACCTGCCGCCGGTGGGCGACCCGCGCGAGGACAGCTTCGGCGCGCTATGGACGGATGGCGGCGCGAAGCCGGTGTTCCACGCGCTCGGCGCGTTCGGCACCTACCTGGCCAACACCGCCGCGCCCCCTGGTGGCTTCGCCAACGCCTGGGACCGGGCGGACGGGGCGAGCTACCTCTACCAGCACCGCGATGCCTGGTACATCGCCGGGCCGGAGGCCAGCGGGCCGCTCGGCTTCCGCTTCGACGCACCGGGCCAGGTGCTGCTGCGCAAGCGCGGCGCGATCTTCCTGCTCACCACGCGCCCCGGCGAGGTGGTGCTGAACCTGCGCGAACTGATGCCCCACTGGACCGGCGCCGGGGCGGCTGTGAGCCGGCGCGCGGGCGCGGGGTGGGAGCCGGTATCCTTCGACCGTGCGAGTGACACGATCCGCTTCGCCGTGCAGGAGGCCACGCCCTACCGGATAGCGCTGCCGCGGCACACCGACATCGCGCCGCCGCGGGCGGGATGCCGCCACTTCCCCGAGACGGGCCACAACCTGTGCGGCGCCTTCCTGCGCTACTGGCAGGCGAACGGCGGCCTGGCGGTGTTCGGCTACCCGATCAGCGAGGAGTTCGCCGAGCTGAACCGCCAGGACGGGAACACCTACACTGT
Source organism: Roseiflexaceae bacterium (assembly GCA_035559635.1). Taxonomy (GTDB): domain Bacteria; phylum Chloroflexota; class Chloroflexia; order Chloroflexales; family Roseiflexaceae; genus CALJIC01. The sequence goes on along the minus strand of DATMBA010000364.1, from coordinate 9,263 downwards.
GCAGTACTTCGAGCGCAACCGCTTCGAGTACCACCCCGAGCTGGCCGGGACGCGCTACGAGGTGCTGCTGGGCCTGCTTGGGAACGACCTGACGGCCGGGCGGCGCGGCGAGGGGCCGTTCCTGCCGGTGGCCGGGCCGCCGCCGGGGGCGGACTACTTCCCGGAGACGGGCCACAGCCTGGGCGGGGCCTTCCGCGCCTACTGGCAGGCGAACGGCGGCCTGGCGGTGTTCGGCTACCCGATCAGCGAGGAGTTCGTGGAGGTCAATCCGGCCGACGGGCGGGCGTACACCGTGCAATACTTCGAGCGCAACCGCTTCGAGTACCACCCCGAGCTGGCCGGGACGCGCTACGAGGTGCTGCTGGGCCTGCTTGGGAACCAAGTGGTGGATGGGAACGGGTGGCAGTAGGAGGCGCTAGCGCGCCGGTCGCGTATGCTTGGCGCTGCACCCCGCCAAACCTCCCGCTGTGCGGATACGCCCTAGCGCCTAATCCCATCCAACACCCCAAAATCCAGCGGGCTATGGTTGACGCCGCCGACCCAGACCTCGTAGTGCAGGTGGGGGCCGCTGGAGTTGCCGGTGGAGCCGACGTAGGCGATCAGATCGCCGCGGCGCACCTGAGCGCCATCGGCCACGGCGAAGCGGCTGAGGTGGCAGTAGGTGGTGCGGTAGCCGCTGGCGTGCAACAGGACACAGTTGCCGCCGGGCCAGGTGTCCGCGTGGGTCTCGACGCGGCCGCCGTGGGTGGCGTAGACCGGTGCGTCCTGCGTGCCCTGGGGGTCCGCCTGGCCGTCACCGTCGCCGTCGATCGCCAGGTCCACCCCGCCCCAGATCTCGGCCGGGGCGTGCGAGCCGACGCCGTAGCCCTGGGTCATGACGGTGCGCGGCGTACGGAGCGGGTTGCCGGTAGGCATATCCTGGTCCCCGACGGCGTCCGGGTTGAGGCCGCCATGGGGCAGCGCCTCGCCGGAGATCCCGCCCGCGCCGAGGGGAGCCGCGGACGCGCCGGCCACGCCGCGCCAGTTGCTGAGGCGAGTCTCGGCCGGGCGCGACTGCAGCAGCAGGTAGCCCACGCCCAGCACGGCGAGGATGAGCAGCGTAGCGCGGACGCCCCCAAGCTCGTGCCAGCTCATCACCGGCGCACCCCCGCGGCTCGCCAGCTCTGCACCAGGCGGTTGACCGCGTCGATGTAGGCCGGCACATTGTTCTCGACGGAGGGCGCGTAGATCGGGATGATCTGCTCGACCGTGTGTGTGCCGCGCCCACCGATATACTCCACCGCGATCAGCTTGTACCAGTCCTCGATGCCCGCCTCCCAGTTGGCATAGTCCCGGAAGCGGTTGAAGCAGGTGGGATAGCCGGCGCAGATGATGTTGCCGACGTTGTGGGTGGTACTGCCGTCCGGCTTGATCCCGGCCCATGCGGGGTTTGTGCCGGCGCCCGACTCGTGAATAAAGAACGCCAGCGCGTAGGCCGGGTCGATCTTATAGCGCAGGCCAAGCTCGAGCCACACCCGGCCGGTGCCGGCGGCCGGCGAGCCGTACTCCGCCAGGATAGCGTCGATCTGCTCGGCGGTGATCGTCGGCGGGCCAACGACAGTGTTCTCGCCGGGGGGTGTTGCGAGTTGGGGGAAATCCGCCGGGTTGACCTCCACCGCGCGGGGCGCCTGGCGGCCGCCGGGGAAAGTGCTGAAGCGTGTCTGTGGCGGCTGCATCCAGAAGGTATAGAGGATCGCCAGGCAGATCCCCGAGATGAGCGCCGCCAGCCACGGGCCGCTGGGCAGCGCGTCCAACAGCCTGGGGCGCGGCCCGTAGGCCGGGGGCGGCGGGTAGGCCGGGCGGCGGGCAGCGGGCGGCTCGACGAACATATGTGCCTGCTCCACGTCCGCGGTGGACTCGGCCAGCGGGCTTGGGCGCGGCTCCGGCTCTTGGTCCGCCACCGAGGCGCGCACGATCGCCGGGCGCCTGGCGCGCTCATGCACCGCCACGGCCGGCCGGGTGACACTGCGCGTCCCGATGCTGAGGTCCTCGAACGGGTCACGCGTGTTGCGCAGCGGCTGGGGCGGCCGGCGGGGCGGCCGCTCTTCGCGCACCGTGAAGCGAGGCGTGGCCGGCCGCTTGGCCGGCCCACCCGGCTGCTCAGTGTGGTCCGTGTCGCTCATCTGCTGGTGTGCTGCTTCGCCAGGTGCGCCTGCTCCTCCGCAGTGGGGAGCCGGAAGGCGCCATCTCGATTCAGATAGACGATCTGCTCGCGCCGGATACTGAGCAGCAGATCCCCCTGCCCGTCGCCGTCCATGTCGCGTACCGCCAGCGTGACCGGCGTCAGGTGCTCCTCGGCGCCGAACAGATACGGGCCGCTGATGGCGCGCACCGCCCGCGGGTCCCCGCCTGGCAGCTCCAGGATCACCACCTGCCGGTTGAGATTGATCGCCGTCAGGTGCGTCGGCTGGCCGCTTTGCTCGCTGTGGCCGACGAAGGCTGCCACGTGGTGAGTGCGCGGCCGGCCGTAGCGGTAGTCATCCAGCAGCACGTTGACCCGGCTCTGCGCCGCGCCGACCAACGCGTAGATCGCCAACACGACGAGCAGCAGCGTGGCGCCGTACGTCACCGTGCGCAGCTGCCGCCCCAACACGGCGCCGACGGTATCTACCCGATCGACCGGGCGCAGGTTCTTACTCGTGACCGCCATGTGCCGCCTCCTCACCTGCACGAGGGCGCACGCACCCCGCCCTTCGTGCCGGCGACGGTGGACAGCGCGCCGCCGGCGCGGACGAGGCGCGCCGGGCCTGGATGAGTATATTCCGAGGTGAGGGCATTATATAGAACATTCGTTCGAAAGTCAAGAGCCCTTGCCACGCTGTTGGGGCAAGCGAGGGGCACAGCCCCGCGCACCCTTTTCCGGGCGAGGTCCGCGGCGAGGCAATACCCTGCGCATCCCGCCGGAGACGGCAGCCTGTTAACAACATTTTAACACCACGCGCGGTCGCGAAGGTTAGAGATCACTTAGAGGCCGGCGGACGGGCCAGCGCGGGGTGCAGGCGGGTGGCCGCGAGCCAGGCCTCGATCGCCGCCACCGGCAGCGTTCCCTGCTCGGTGACGATCCCGGAGACCAACTCCAGCGGCGTGGTATCAAAGTAGCGGTTGCGCACCGCCACCCCCTCGGGCGCGTCGGGCCACACCTCCGCCGCGGGCCACTCGAGCTGTTCGAGCGGCGCAAAGCCCAACGGCAGGAACTTCTCGCTGCCGCACAGCGCGTAGAACGGCACGCCGGCATCGTGTGCCACCGCCGCCAGCGCGCGCGTCCCGACCTTGTTGACCAGCCCCTGCATGCTGAGCAGATCGGCTCCCACCAGCACGAGCTGCGCCGATGCCGCCGCCGCCACCGCCGCGGCATCGACCATGATCTTCACCGGGATGCCGTAACTGGCGAGCTGCGCCGCGGTCTGCCGTCCCTCGTACACCGGGCGCGACTCGGCGCAGATCACGGTGAAGCGGCGCCCGGCGCGTTGGGCGTGGCGCAGCGCGTGCAGCACGGTGGTGCTGTAGGAGATCGTGACCACGACGCTGCCCTCGGCCACCAGTGCCAGCGCGCCCTCGGCCACGTGGAGCGCGTGCTGCTTGATCTGGCGCTTGAACTCCTCGGTCGCCTGGGCGACGGCACCGCGCAGGCCATCGGGCGTATCGCTCTCCTCCGCCTTCCAGAGCACGTTATTGACCAGGTTGACAAGCGGGGCCATAGACGGCTGCGCCCGGATCAGCGCCCAGCCGGTCTCGAGCAACTCTTGGCGAAAGGCATCTGGCGAGGGGGGTGCGCCGGTGGTGGCGCGCCTGAGCAGCAGATCGGCGGCGCGCTCCGCGATCTGAGCTGCGCCGAGCCGGTTATCGGTGGCGATGGTGGCGATGAGCCGGGAGAAGTGGGAGTCCACTGGACGACCTCCGTGCGTGCCATGTGCGCTCTCAGTAGCCGGCAGCCGGTAGCCAGTACAACATTGGTGGCAATGTGGCCAGCGTGCTGCAGCGGTACAGACTACTGACTACTTCGGACTGATCACTGGCCGCGGGCCTGATGAGCCGATCACTGGTAAGCGAAGCGCAGCGGCGCGTGTAGGTGCGTTTCGTTGCGGACCCATTGTACTACGTCGTGGCGGGGGCGTGTAGCGCGGGGTGTAGGGGCCTGCGGCCCCCACGAATTCTTCGGAGGGCTGCGTCCCTCCGAGTCTCCCCAGACCATCAGACTGGAAGCCGCGCCGCGAAACCATCTGTGCAGGGCTACGCGACCGGGCGGCCGGAGAGCAGGGCGCGCACAAGCGTCTCGAGCCGCTCGATCTGGAACGGCTTGGCAATGTAGGGGTTACCGATCTGCGCGATGCGCGCCTGGGTTGCGGCGCTCAGCGTATCGCCGGTGACGAACACCACCCGCGCAGCCAGCTCCGGGTCCCGCTGGCGCACGGCCTGGTACAGGTCGAAGCCGCTCATGCCCGGCATCTTGATGTCGCTCAGCACCAGGTCGAAGGGTTCGTGCCCGAGCAACTCCAGCGCCTCGGCGCCGCTCGTGACCACCGTGGGCGCCTGGCCGATGTCGCGCAGCAGCCGGGCCAGCAGCTGCCCCACCGGCTCCTCGTCGTCCACCACCAGCACCCGGCCGCGCGCCAGCGACTCAGGCTCGGCCTGCTCACCGGGAGGCGCCGCATCGCCAGGGAGCGCCGGCCGCTCCTGCAGGAGCGGCAGTTCGACGTGGACGGTGGTGCCGACGCCGAGCTCGCTTTCGGCCCAGATGCGGCCGCCGTGCTCCTGCACGATGCCGAAGCAGATCGACAGGCCTAGCCCGGTGCCCTGGCCCACCGGCTTGGTGGTGAAGAACGGGTCGAAGATCCGGTTCAGGTCGCGCGGCGCGATACCCACCCCGGTATCGCACACCGAGATGCGCAGCGCCGGGCGGCCGGCGGCACCCTCGGGAGAGGTGGCGGGCGCAACGGCCGTGCGCAGCGTGAGGGTCCCCTGCCCACCGCGCTCGAGCATGGCGTGGTGGGCGTTATTGATCAGGTTGAGGATCACCTGCTGGAGTTGGTACGGGTCAGCCACCGTCTGGGGCAGGTTCGGGTCCAGTTCGGTCACGACGCGGATATTGTCCACGCGCAGCTGGTAGGCGCGGAGGGTGAGGGTGGAGCGCACCGTCTCGTTCAGGTCGATCAGCAGGCGTTGCGGCTTGTGCTCGCGGGCGAACAGCAGCAGGTTCTGGACGATGCGGGCGGCGCGCTCGGCCTGGGTGTTGATGTGCTCGAGGTCCTCGTGCGCGGCGGGCGGTAGCGTCTTGTCGCGCAGCATGAGCTGGGTGTAGCCGGAGATGCTGGTGAGCGGGTTGTTGACCTCGTGGGCCACACCGGCCACCAGCTGCCCGATGGCGGAGAGCTTCTCGGAGCGCAGCAGCTGCTCCTCGAGCTTGCGGCGCTCGGTGAGGTCGCGCGCGATGCAGTGGATGATATCGCCGCGCTGGCCGTCCTTCACCAGCCTGGCGCTGACCTCCAGGAACACCGGGGCCTCCTCGCGCCCGCGCAGCTGCAGCTCGAAGGGCTGGATCTCGCGGCCACGCAGCAACTCGGCTAGCTGGTGCGCGCTGGGACTCCAGGCCTCTGGCACGCACAGCTCGTGCAGTGGTCGGCCGAGCAGGCGCTCCTCCGGCACGCCGGTGAGGTGCGGGCCGACCTTGTTGATGCTCAGCAGCGTCAGGTTGCGGTCCAGCGTGAAGATCAGGTCGTAGGCGTTGGCGAACAGGTCGCGGTAGCGCGCCTCGCTGGCCTTGACCGCGCCGTAGAGACGGGCGTTCTCGATCGCGATCGCGGCGTAGTCCGCCAAGGCCGAGAGCAGGTACTGGTCGTTCTCGGTGAAGGTGCGCTCGGACTGCTGGTTGTCCACCGCCAGCACGCCGATCACCGTGTTGCCCACCGTGAGCGGCACCTGCAGGATGGCGCGCACGAGGAAGCCGGTCTTGACCTTGAGCTGCGCGCCGGAGGCCCGATCCAGGCGGATGGGCTTGCCGGTGCGGATCACCTGGCCGGCGATGCCATCGTCGATCGGCATGCGCAGCTTCTGGGCGCGCTGCTCGCCGAGGTTCTTGGCGGCGCGCAGGTACAGCTCGTTGCGCTGCTGGTCGCGCAGCAGCAGGAAGCCCTCCTCGGCGCGGGTGATGTACACACCGGCCTCGACGATCCGCACCAGCAGCTCCTCCTGGTCCAACAGGGCGCTGACCGACTTGCCGATCGAGTACAGCACCGTCAACTCCTGCACGCGCTGGCGCAGGTTCCTGGTGAGCTGCTCCTTCTCGCGGGCCAGGCGGCGCTCACGCAGCGCCTGGTCGATCACCGCCTGGGCCTCGGTCTCGCTGAAGGGCTTGATCAGGTAGTTGCGCGCGCCGAGGCGGAAGGCCTCCACGGCGATCGCCTCCGAGCCGTGGGCCGTCATGAGGATCACCGGCACGTCGTAGCCCTCCTGCGCGATCAGGCGCAGCAGGTCCAGGCCGCTGATGTCGGGGAGCTGCAGGTCCAGCAGGATGAGGTCCGGCAGGCGCTGGCGCAGCAGGGCCAACCCCTGGCGCCCGGTGTTGGCGATCGAGGCTTTGTACCCGAGCTCGGGCAGCACGTACTCCGCCAGCATGGAACAGATCTGCTTGCTGTCGTCGATGATAAGTATCTCTTCCATGCGGTTCCGCGCTCGGCTGGGACGGGCCGCGCGCCAGGGGCCCGTGCTTGCGCTGGATTATACCGCAGCGCCGCGCGCGCAACAACAGTGGCGGCGAGTCGGTTTGTGAGCGATTGTTACGCTGCGTGGTACCATTTGGAGGGGCTGGCCCCTCCAAACGGCCCCTGCGCAGAATCCTTGCGGGGCCTAGCCCCGTGCCCGCGCACTCCGCTGGAGCGTTCTGGAGAGGCCAGGCTCCTACCGGGGAGACCTGGAGGGGCACAGCCCCTCCAAAAGATCCTTCCCCAGAATCCTCTCAGAACCGCCGTGGAGCGCGGCCCTCGATTTGACGTCGTCCGTTATACGGGGCATCATGGCGCAGCGCGTGTGAGGGGAGGAGCGGCATGGACATCCCGGCGCCCGAGGCAGTGGCGGTGCTATGCGAGCGCATCGTGGCGCTCAAGCTGCTGCCGCGCACCGGCTGGCTGCAGCGCGGCGTGGCGCCGGCCGAGAGCGTGGCCGAGCACACCTTCGGCGTGGCGCTGCTCGCGCTGGCGCTCGCGGGCGCGGCGCCGGGGGTGGACCGCGGGCGGCTGCTGGCGCTGGCGCTGGTGCATGACCTGGCCGAGGCGCTGCTGGGCGATTGGCCGGCCTCCGCGCGTCCGTACCTCGGCGCGGACGCCAAGCTCCAGGCAGAGCGCGGCGCGCTCAGCGCGCTGCTGGCCGGCCTGCCGCAGCGCGAGGAGTACCTGGCCCTATGGGAGGAGTACGCCGCCGCCTCCAGCCGCGAGGCGCGCCTGGTGAAGGCGCTGGACCGGCTGGAGATGCTGGCGCAGGCGCTGGCCTACGAACGCGCCGGCAGCCGCGCGCTCGGCGAGTTCTGGCAGGGCGCCGCGCAGGGCTGGGAGGAGTTCCCGGCCCTCGGCGCAGTCGCGGCACACCTGGCCGCGCTGCGCCCATGACACGCCGCCGCGAGGGAGGGGAGCCGCCGTGGATGAGTCGCGCTACGAGGCGGGGATGCGCATCCGCCGCGCCGTGCTGGGCGACGAGCATGTCGACCGGGCTGAGGCGCGCCGGACCAGCTTCGACGCCCCGTTCCAGCAGTTTATTACCGAGGTAGCCTGGGGCACGCTCTGGGCGCGCCCGCAGCTGGACCAGCGCAGCCGCAGCCTGGTGACGATCACCATCCTGGCCGCGCTCGGGCGAGGCGAAGAGCTGGCGCTGCACCTGCGCGCGTGCCGCAACACCGGCGTGGCGCCCGAGGAGGTGGCGGAGGCGCTGCTGCACGTGGCGGTTTACGCCGGCGTCCCGGCCGCCAACACGGCCTTCGCCATCGCGCGGGAGATCCTGGCTCCCGGCGCGCCGCCCGGCGGGGAGCAGGATCCGGCCTGAAACCTCTTTCCCATCAGCGCCGACCGGAGGGGTTAGGCGAGGGCGCCACCCCCCGCACACAGGGGGAGATTTGGTGGGGCCTGGCCCCGCCAAAAGCCCCCACCAGGGGCGCCAACTGCGTACGTCCTGTCTTTGAGTGCTGCGGCAGGCAGCGGAGGAGCGTTCACCGTGCTTCGGGTCGCCTTAGTCGGGTGCGGTCTCATCAGCGAGTCTCACATTCGAGCCTACCAGCAGCACGCGGATCGTGCGCGCATCACCGTCTGCTGCGACATCGACGCGGACAAGGCCGCGCTGCGCACCCGCCAGGCCGGCGCGGCGCGCGCCGTCACCTCCTACGAGGCGGTGCTGGCCGACCCGCAGGTGGACGCGGTGGAGATCTGCACGCCGCACCATCTCCATAGCGAGGCGGTGATCGCTGCGGCGCGCGCCGGCAAGCACATCCTCTGCCAGAAGCCGCTGGCGAAGACGATCGCGGAGTGCGACGCGATGATCGCCGCGGCCGAGCGGGCCGGGGTGGTGCTGTTCTACGGCGAGCTGACCCGCACGCTGCCGGCGGCCGAGGCCGCCAAGCGCGCGATCGCCGAGGGGCGCATCGGGACGCTGATCGGCGTCCAGGCCACCTACGCCCACTGGCAGGGGGGTGCCTACCTGACCACCGCCTGGCGCTACGATCCGCGCATCACGGGGGGCGGGCAACTGCTGGACGGCGGCATCCACTACGTGGACCTGATGCTGAACATCGGCGGGCCGATCGAGAGCGTGAGTTGCTATACCACCCGCTTCCGCGCGGAACTGGGCGGCGAGGACACCGCGGTACTGAACGCGCGCTTCGCCGGCGGGCCGTTGGGCACGCTGTTCTCTTCGCAGGCCGCCGGGGTGCCCTTCCCCGGCGCCAGCTTCGTCGCCTTCGGTACCGAGGGGGTGCTGACGCTGGGGGTGTTCTCCGGGGGGTTAGTGCTGCACCGCCCAGACCTGCCGGGCCAGCGCGAGGTGCTGCTGGAGCACGGCGGCGACGTGTTCGCGCCGATGGTCGGGCGCTATCTGGACACTGTGCTGGACGGCGCGCCAAACGTGTCGCCGGGGGCGGTGGGGCGCGAGAACCTGCGGGTGGTGCTGGCGGCCTACGAGGCGGCGCGCCTGGGCCGCGAGGTGCGCTTGGACGAGGTGGCAGGACCGGGGGTCAGGGGGTAGGGGTT
>DATMBA010000363.1:0-4949 GCA_035559635.1 Roseiflexaceae bacterium | reverse complement strand
AGCCCCGCCGCAAAAGCATTGCGGTGGGGGCCGCAGGCCCCACACCCCGTGCGCGTACCCTGCGGGAACGCCTGCGGCGTGCGCGTGGACGGTCACGGACACGCGCACCTTGTCGAAGGAGTCTTCCGTGCTCAAGATAAGTCTCGCGCTCGCGGTCCTCGGGCTGGCGCTGCTGGTGGCGCCGGCGCTGGCCGGCACGTCCCCGGCCCCGCCCCCTGCCGCCGCCCCCGCCGTGGACCGCGTGGCCCAGGGGCGGGCGCTGTTCATGGCCAAGGGGTGCGCCCAATGCCACAGCCACGCCCAGATCCAGCGCTCCGGCCAGTTCATGGGCGCCTACGGGGCCGGCGGCGCGCCCGACCTGACCAACCGGCCGCTGACGCCGGAATACCTGCGCACCTGGCTCAAGGACCCATCCGCCGTGCGGCCCGGCACCGAGATGCCGAACCTGGGGCTGAAGGAGGTGGAGATCGAGTCGCTGATCGCCTTCCTGCGGGCGGGGCAGCAGTGATCCACGCAGAGCGACGAAGGGCACGAAGGACCTGCATCCTTCGTGCCGTTCGTGCCCTCCGTGAATAAAACTACCACCGCTCGCGGCGCTGCTCCGGCAGGCGCACCACCTGCGGCTCAGGCTCCTCCACGAACGCCTCGAACGCCGGGTTGTAGCCGCATTCGCTGCATACCGCCACCCCGCCCCGCGCCGCCAGATGGATCGTCGCCCGGCCGCACGACCCGCAGCGCTGCACCGTCCCGCGCAGCCCGTCCCAGCCGCTGTCCTTCATCGCCCGCTTGCGCATCGCGCACCTCACTGCTGCCGCCGGTTCCGCTGCCAGCATCGCAGATCGGCCCGCGAACGAGAAGCCGCCGGGATTACCGGCGGCTTGCGGTTGTATTACGGCGAAATGAACACCCGATAGTGAGAACATATATTCGTTCTATGATAGAAACATGCGTGTTCGATACCGTGTTACCACGAGGAGGCGTCGTGGCTTTTGTGCACTCGCATCACGCGCAGGAGGAGATCGCGCTGTGCGGCATCCCACAAGATCTGGTAGACTCTGTCCTGAACAGCCCACAGCAGATCGTTCCCGAACACGGTGGGCGGGTCACCTATCAGTCGCAGCTTGATTTCGGGGAAGGGCGCATCTTCTTGCTGTGCGCTATCGTGGTCGATACAATCGAACCTACTGGTGCGCCACACCGATTGTGGGGTATCATCCGGATTCGAGGTTTTCGCCGGGTGTGCTGCCAATGAGCCGGCTGAAGCCTCGAATCCACGCATCAACATGAGTGTGGTGGACCCCTACGCTGGTCGTCACCGTGTACCGCACCCGAAAGATCGGTCATAGTCACAGGAGTTGCTGAAGCCCTGCTCCTATCACCTATCACCCGGTCACAGCTGATATCTTAGCAGCGCTCCCACACCCCCGAGCTGGCGCAGGGTCTCGTGGCCCTCCACCACCTCCACGGCCGCGCTGGTGATCGCCGCGAGCTGAATCAACTCGTTGCGCTGCTCCTGCGGGATATCGTGGTCCGCCGCCAGCACCAGCGTGTCCACCTGCCCGTTCTCCAGCGCCCGCCGGGTGTGCTTCATCCCCGAGACCGCCAGGCCGCCGCCGCGCACCCCCTCTGCCAATAGCTCGGCCACCGTGTGGTCCTGCTCGGCCTCCAGCTGGGCCAGAATCGGCGCAACCTCGGATTGGACCTCCTGCTCGCCGGCGCGGATGTGGAGGCGCAGCGCCTCGTCATGCAGCAACTCCTTCACCTGCGGCGAAAGGGCGTCTTTCAGCAGTGGGACGGCCACTTCGTTGCCGGCAACGATCAGCCGCGTGGCGCCCTCGCGCCGCACCAATGCCTCGATCGCCTCGCCCGCCTCCTTCATGAACGCCAGCCGGTTGTGCTGGATGTGGCGCTGGAAGCGCGCCTGCGACCAGCCACCGACCTTATGCTTGTGGAACTCCCCATGGTCACTCCGATCCGGCCCGCCCACCTCCTTGAGGAAGCCGGTGCGCATCACGAACAGCCGCGCGGTGTTGGTGTCCACCACCGCCACCACCGCGGTCTCCAGGTCGTCGATCAGTTTCGCTAGCTGGTAGAGCTCCGGCCGCGGACCGTAGGCGATCCGGGTGTCGAATGGCGTGCCGCTCGTGACCGTCTCGAACAGCCCGGCGGGCGCGCAGGCGAACACCGCCAGGCCCTGAGCCTCGGTGGGGAAGCCGGTCGCCAGGTAGGACTCGATGCGCTCCACGTCGGCAGTCAGGGCGTCGATCTCGTTGCGCCGCTTCAGCGTGCTCTCGATCTCGCGCAGCCGGTCGCGCATCTGGATCAGCGCGTGGCGCTGGCCCGGGCTCTCGCCGCTCTGCTGCGGGCGCATATCCAGGTAGGTGCTCAGCACCCCCGCCCCGCCGGCGTCGAACTCCGCCAGCCGCCGTAGCAGTTCTTCCTTCATCAGCGCCTCCGCATCACTGAAGCGCTGAGGCAGCTGAAGCGGGTGAACCCGGGCCGGTGGACGGCATGTGCCACCATCAGCGGCCTCGGCCCCGCAGCGCCTCAGCAGTCCAGGGCTTCTTACGAATCCTCTTCCTCTTGCTCCGCGCGCCGGTGCTGCGCCGTCGCCTCCGCGTGCGCGCGTGTCGCAGAGGCCGCATACACGGGCCATCGCTCGCCCCCTGCCGCGACTCACTGGCCGCATGGTCTGCAAGATACGTGCCGGTCGCGAAGGGCGCTGCGCATGTCCGTGACATTTGGAGTGCGCTATGGCGCTGCGCCGCCGCTGGCAATGGGGCAATGTGGGCGCCCACATTGGTGCTCCCCCTACGCGAGGCCAGCGTTGCGCGATGGCGGTGCCGTGCGCCACAGCTCCCCGCTATGGGCGAGGTGCGGCGGTCGGCCCACAGCCCTCTTGCGCTATAATGCACCCCTGGCGCAGTGTCGCTGCGCCGGATGATACGATCGTTGCGAGGGCATCCCCTCGCGCTCCCCTTGTTGAGAGAGAGCGCATGTCCGACGTGATCGCCCACATGCTGCCGAACGGGATGCTGGTGCTGCTGCGCGAATCGCACGCCGCGCCAGTGGCGAGCTGCTTCCTCTGGTACCGCGTCGGCTCGCGCAACGAGACGCTCGGCGCCACCGGCGTCTCGCACTGGGTCGAACACATGCTGTTCAAAGGCACGCCCGCCATCCCCAAGGGCGAGATGGACCGCCTGATCGCCCGCAACGGCGGCACGTTCAACGCCTTCACCTCCACCGACTACACCGCCTATTACGAGACGCTGCCGGCCGACCGGATCGGGCTGGCGTTGCACATCGAGGCGGACCGCATGGTGAACTCGCTGTTCGAGCCGGAGGAGGTGGAGAGCGAGCGCACGGTGATCCTCGCCGAGCGCGAGGGGTACGAGAACGACCCGGACTGGTGGCTGAACGAGGCGGTGATGGCGGCCGCCTTCCAGGTGCACCCGTACCGCAACGAGGTGATCGGCTGGCGCAGCGACCTGCTGGCGCTGACGCGCGACGATCTGGTGCGCCACTACCAGACCTTCTACACCCCCAACAACGCCATACTGGTGCTGGTGGGGGATTTCGCTTCCGGCGCGATGCTCGCTCAGGTGGAGCGGCTCTTCGCCCCGCTGCCGCCCGGTCCGCCGGTGCCGCCGGTGCGCCTGGAGGAGCCGGAGCAGCAGGGCGAGCGCCGCGTGATCGTGCGCCGCCCCGGCGCCGCGCAGTACGTCCAGCTCGCCTACCACGTCCCCGCCTGCCGCCACCCCGACTTCGCGCCGCTCTTGGTGCTGGACGCGGTGCTCTCCGGCGCCAAGCCGCTCTCGTACGGCGGCGCGCAGACCAACCGTAGCGCGCGCCTGTACCGGGCGCTGGTGGAGACCGGGCTGGCCTCCTACGCCGGCTCCAGCTTCCGCGCGACGATCGACCCGCACCTGTTCGAGTTCAGCGCCACGGTGCAGGAGGGCCACACGGCCGCAGAGGTGGAGGCGGCGCTGGCAGCCGAGGTGGAGAAGATCCAGCAGGAGGGCGTGAGCGCCGATGAACTGGCGAAGGTGCAGAAGCAGGTGCGGGCCCAGCTGGCCTACTCCGGCGAGAGCGTGACGGGCCAGGCGTTGCTGCTGGGCATGTGGGAGGTGCTGGACACCTTCCGGCGCAACTACACGCTGCTGGACGAGGTGCGCGCCGTGACGGCCGCCGACGTGCAGCGGGTGGCGCAGCGCTACCTGGTGGTGGACAAGCGCACCGTCGGGCACTTCATTCCAACAGAACACTGAAGCGCTGAGGGTTATAAGGTCGCTGACCTTACGCGGCGCCTGGCAGCGGCCTCATTACGGTCAGCGCCCTCACTTCCGCAGCGCCTCAGCGGTCCAGGAGGAAGGGAGGGAGGCGGCGGGACGGCAGGAGCGGCTTCACCCCCGCAGCGCTTCAGCGATACTGGAGAGCGAATGTCTACACCACAGTCATCGATCGAGACGGCGACCAGGCATGTGCTGCCGAACGGCATGGTGGCGCTGGTGCAGCGCAACGAGGGCGCTCCCACCGTGAGCGTGCACGGCGAGGTGCGGGTGGGCGCGGTGAACGAGCCAGCCGAGCAGAGCGGCCTGGCCGCCTTCGCCGGCGCCGCGCTCATCCGCGGCACCGAGCGGCGCACCTTCCAGGAGATCGTGGCGATCACCGAGGCCCTGGGGGCCAGCGTGAACGCCGGCGGCGGGATGCACTCCAGCGGCTTCGGCGGGCGCTCGCTCGCCGAGGATCTGCCGCTGGTGCTCGAGATCCTGGCCGATATGCTCCGCGCCCCCACCTTCCCATCCCAGGAGGTGGAGCGCCTGCGCGCGCAGTTCCTCATGGGGCTGCGCGAGAATGAGCAGGACACCCGCGTGCGCGCCTCCCGCGTGTTGCGGGCGCTGATGTTCCCGCCTGCCCACCCCTACAGCCGGCTCAGCAGTGGCACGTTG
>DATMBA010000362.1:0-3143 GCA_035559635.1 Roseiflexaceae bacterium | reverse complement strand
GGGAGCGGGGGTCACCGTGCTGCTGCTGGGCATCGACCGGCGGCCGGGGGAGGGCGGGCCGGCGCGCATGGACGCCATCATCGTCGCGCGGGTCGAGCCTGAACGGCGGCGGGTGGCGCTGCTCTCGCTCCCGCGCGACCTGATCGTGGACATCCCCGGCTACGGACCGGCGCGCATCAACGCCGCGAGCGTGTATGGCGAGCTCTACCCGCAGCTCGGCGGCGGCGCGGCCGCGGCGCGCAACACCGTGAGCCAGTTGCTGGGGATCCCGATCGACTACGTGGTCCACGTCGACTTCGAGGGGTTCATCAGGGCCATCGACGCCATCGGCGGGGTGACGATCGACGTGCCCAGCGAGCTGTACGACTCGGCCTACCCGACGATGGACTACGGCTACACCACGGTGCACTTCCTGCCCGGCCCGCAGCACATGGACGGCGAGACGGCGCTCAAGTACGCCCGCATCCGCCACATGGACAGCGACTTCGCGCGCATGCGGCGGCAGCAGCAGGTGATCCTGGCGGCGGTAGAGCGGCTGCGGGGCCAGAACCTGGTCGAGCAACTCAACAGCGTGGCCTCGATCAGCGGCGCGCTGCGTGGCTACCTCACCTTCGACATCCCGGAGGAGCGGTTGGTCGGGCTGGTGTGGGCGCTGCGCGACACCACGCCCGAGCAGGTGGAGCGCTACGCCCTGGACGAGACGCAGGTCTGGATCGGCGCACCGGGCGACCCGTACGCCGAGTTCGCCGCGCCCGGCGCGATCGAGAGCCTGGTGCGCCAGTTGATGGGCCAGTGAGCGTGGGCCGCGGCACCTCCCCTTGGGGGTTCTGTTCAGGCGCCTGCGCGCTCGCACCGCCGCGGCGCACATGCTGAGTCATTATTTCGTCATTTTCGCTTACATCTATCGTGGTAGATGGCTTTGTATAGCGCAAAATCGGCGGGTATTGACAAATCCTGTGATATAAATTAATATCGCATTTACCAGCGTTCGTAGCGAACGATCTGAGAGCCTGTTTGAAAAGGGGAGTGTGAGGGTGAAACCCCTCACTCATCCCCCGCCCGCCCGCCGCGCAGCGGCGGGCGGGCGGGGAGATGCGGGGGCCTATGGCCCCCGCGCCCCCAGCCGGGAGGCGTTTCAAACAAGCTCCGAGGGCCTGTTTGAGCGGGGCGAGGCCCCACGCACCCCCACTGCCGTGGTGGAACGGCGGGCGCTGAGCTTGGCGGATCCCCACGCTACCGGGCCACAGCAGTCCTCTGGTAGGGGGGCAGGGAGGGCGCAGCCCTCCCTGGACGCCTCTCACTAAACCGAATGGCTTGTGGGGAGCCATTTCGTGAAGACATTGTCATCACGGAATCGTTTGCGCAAATAAGCGACCCGTGGTACACTCGCGCGCATCATGCAGAACCTCACGGATATGCCCTGTAGCACATGCGCCGCCCGGGAGCGGGCGACGTGGGGAACGTCTGTGCCGCAGGCCCAACAGCGAGGAGTTGCTCCATGATCGAGCAGAGTCATCGGCCTCTGGCGCCGTCACGCACAGGAGACCTGGACGCTCTGCAACGGCGTGCCAGCCGGCAGCGATACCGACGCAAGCAGGCGGCGCACACGTTGGATGTTCGATGGCAGCACGCACACGCCCTGTTCGGCTCCTCCATACAGACCATCTCCCAGATCCCCTCCCGTCTTCTGCTCCACGCGGTCGTCGCCGCCGTTCTGCCGCTGGCTGTGGCGCTCAGCCAGGTGCAGCCGGGGCTGCTGCTGCGCGCCGCCCGCCCAATGGAGGCGCCCCAGAGCGCGGGGGACTTCATGGTCCCGCTTGCGCCGTTGAGCCTGGAGGAGCAAGCGGTGGAGGGCGACGCGCCGCTGGAGGAGAGCGCCGACCTGCCGGTGCCACTGTCGCTGGTGTCGCGCAGCGCGGCGCTGGCGCCAGTGGTGGTGCAGGCCACCATCGCGGGCGAGCGGGTGTACCTGCGCAACGGCCCCGGCACCGAGTATGACGCTGTGGGGCGCATCTCGGGCAACACCGCGGTGCAGGTGATCGGCCGGCGCGGGGACTGGTTTCAGATCCGTGAGCGGGTTGACACGCCGGTGTACTGGGTGTCCGGCGAGTTGCTGAACATCCCGCAGGCGGCGGTCTTCACGCTGTTCGAGGTGGCGGACAGCGCCATCCCGCCGCCGCCGCCGCCCAAGGTGGCCGCGGTGCGGGAGGACGGCCTGCTGCTGCGCGACGGGCCGGGCACCAACTACGTCCCGATGGCCACGCTGAAGGCCAACACCCAGCTCGAGTTGCTCGAGACCTACCAGGACTGGTTCCACGTCGGCATCCCTGGCGGCGGCGAGGGTTGGGTCAAGGGTGAGTTCCTCACCATCGGCCCGGGGATCACCGAGCGCCTGCTGGTGGCAGAGAGCATCCCGGACCCGAACCCGGCGCTGGTAGGCTGGATCGCCGACAACCAGGTGAACCTGCGCAAAGGCCCGGACTCGCGCTACGCGCGGGTGGGGCAGATCGACGCCGGCGTCCAGGTGGACCTGATCGGCAAGAACAAGGACTGGTTCCAGATCCGCCTGGCGGACGGCACCAAGGCATGGGTGTTCAGCGACCTGCTGAACGTCACGGCGCATGTGGCGCGGCGGGTGCCGCTGAGCAAGGACTTCAAGCCGCTTCCGGCGGCGGCGCGCGGGCGTCCCGGCGCCGGCGCCGGTCTGGCCGGCCTCGCGGCGAGTGGGGACGTGGCGGGCCTGGCGGTGCAGTTCGTGGGCTACCGCTATCGCTGGGGCGGCGCCTCGCCCAACAGCGGCTTCGATTGCAGCGGCCTGACGAGCTACGTCTACCGGCAGTTCGGTGTGCGCCTGCCGCGCACCGCCGCGGCGCAGTTCAACACCTCGCTTGGGGTGTCAGTCGGCCCGATGGAGAACCTGGCCCCCGGCGACCTGGTGTTCTTCCGCAACACCGGCGGGCGGCGCGGCATCAGCCACGTGGCGATCTACATCGGCGGCGGCCGCATGGTCCACGCTATGACCCCGCGCTACGGCGTGCAGGTCTCCAACATCTGGGGCGACTACTGGGTGAAGCGCTACTACGGCGGCATCCGCGTGCGCCGGTGAGCGCCGGTGAGTGCCGGGGTCGGGGGGAAGGGGTTGG
>DATMBA010000361.1:0-1000 GCA_035559635.1 Roseiflexaceae bacterium | reverse complement strand
CGCCCCGCCGCATCCACCCGGTTTGCGGGGATGGTGGTGATGGCCGTTGCGCAGGAAAGGGACCTTCGGCGGCGTCGCACGCGCGGGTTGATGTGTTGTGCGGATGTAATCGGGTACGCGGCTGCCTACCACGCCCGGCCGCTGAAGCGGCGGGCTAATCTCTACAAAGCCCGCCTGCGCGGGCTGCAGCTCAGGCCGCGCAGGCGGCCTTCATAACGGTTAGCCCGCCGGGCCCAGCGGGCACCCCACGGGCCGGGCGGGGGATTCCGCCCGGCGTGGTCCAGCGGACCATACCCCCGCCAGGGCTCCGTCAACGTCCCCGGCTCCGCACCACGCCCGGCCGGGCCCAGCGGGCACCCCGGGGCGGGCTAATCTCTACAAAGCCCGCCGCCGCGGGCTGCAGGCCGCGCCGGCGGCCTTCGGAGGGAGAGCCCGCGCGTACCCTGCGGGAACGCCTGCGGCGTGCACGCGCCAGACGTGGGACGCCACCAATGGACGTTGACGGAGCCCTACACCCCCGCGCCAGTGATTGACGGGCGCGCCGAAGTCTGGGTATACTATCTGGCGCACCCCGGGCGCGCCAGCGATCGCCGGCGCGCCCTGTATCGCAGCAGCAGGAGAAGCGGAGTGGCACCCGAGCGCGAGCAAGTACAGCACTACGCCCCCATGGCGGAGCACGACGTGGCGCTGCTTCAGCGCGAGTTGGAGGAGGCGCACAAGACGATCCGCACCTTGCTGCGCCAGATCGGCAAGGAGCAGGCGCGCCACGCCGAGATCGCCCGCGCCTACGATAAGACGGTGGCTAACCTCGTGGAGATCACCCGCGAGAACGCCCAGCTCGAGCGCGAGCGCGATATGTGGCGGGCACGGGCCGAAGGGTCGGCGCTGCCCTTCAAGATCGGCAGCGCGACGCTCGAGTTGACCCCGGCTGAGGTGAGCGCGATCCGCAAGGCGATGGCGCGCCTGCACCACCCCGACACCGGCGGGGACCTGGAGCGCA
>DATMBA010000360.1:0-9004 GCA_035559635.1 Roseiflexaceae bacterium | reverse complement strand
CAGCCCTCCCCTGGCCCCTCCCATTGAGCAATCGCGGCACGCCGCAAGCGCCGTGTCGGGGCGCACTGGTGTATGCAGATACGCCGGTCTGCCCCTCCACCGCGGCGACTGGCTCGGTGTGTGGTAGTATGGCGGCGGATCGCCGGGTGCCCCGCGCCGCGGTCCCGCTGCCAACGCTTCGTTCAGCTCAGCGCCTCAGCGATACCGGGGAACGGCCTATGAACCGCACGCACTCTGCGCTCGCGCTCACCTTGCTGCTCGCCGCCTGCTCCCGCCCCGTGCCGGTGCAGGTGGTCACGCCGGTGCCGCTCACGCCCAGCGCCGCGCCCACCGTGGCTGCAAGCCCCGCCGCGCCCACGGCAGCACCGCCCACCGACTCAGCACCCGGCACTCCGGCGCCACCCACCGCTGCCGTCGAGCCGGCCGGCGCGGTGGCCCCTGGCGTGCCGCTTGCCGCCGACACCTGGACGCCCGGCATCAAGCTCGGCGTCGGCACGGCCTACACGTATGACCAGCCGCCCGGCGCATCCAACCCCTCGCGCGTCTGGTTCGGTATCACCGCCGGCGCGATCACCGAGGGGCTCTACCCCGACGTAACGCGCGCCAACCTGAAGCTGCTCAGCCTGATCGTGACCGACGGCCGGACCTTCGTGGCCGACGAGATGCTGGACGCGGACCACACGGTGGAGCGGCTGGAGGGTGGCGCGCCGGCCTTCCGTGTCAGATCCACCGACCGGCAGGGGCGCTGGGCGGTCGTCAAAGAGGTCGTGGCCGACCCGCAAGCGGACACGATCCTCTTCACCGTGCGCTTCCAGGCGCTGCGCGGCGTCCCCGGCGACTACCGCCTCTTCCTCCAGTATGCCCCGCGCGTCGGCAACAGCGGCGCGGGGGATGCGGCGCGCGCCGCCGCTGGCGTAGTGGAGGCCTGGGACGAGGGCGTCGGGATCTTCACCGCGCTCGTGACGGATCCACCGCCGGCGCTGGCGACGGTCGGCTATACCGGCGTGAGCGACCTGCCATCCGACCTGCGGGGCGACTTCGACGTGGATGCCACCTATGCCGCCGTGGGCGAGCCGGGCCGTGTCACCACCGCGATCGAGTTGCCAGCCGGCGGCGCGAGCACGGTGGCGCTCGGCTTCGGTGCCAGCCGGGCGGCGGCGCGCGGGGCGGCCGAGAGCAGCCTGCGACGCGGCTTCGGCGCCGTGGCGCAGGAGTACGTGGCCGGCTGGCGCGCCTATCTGGACTCGCTCGCGCATCCCTACCCCAGCCTGCCCCTCTACGACGAGAGCGCCGCCGCGATCAAGACCCACGCCGATAAGACCTACCCCGGCGCGGGCGTGGCCTCGCTGGCTGTGCCCTGGGGCCAGCACCGGGACGATGCCGACCCGCGCGAGCGCGGCTACCGCTACGTCTGGCCGCGCGACCTCTACCACGTGGCCATGGCCATGCTGGTGATGGGCGACGAGGCCGGTGCGCGCGCCACGCTTGCCTACCTGGACGACGTGCTGCAGCGCGAGGACGGTAGCTTCCCGCAGAACGCCTTCTTGGACGGCACGCCGAAGTGGCAGAGCATCCAGCTCGATGAGGTGGCCGACCCGATCATCCTGGCCTGGCACCTCCGAGCCACCGACCGCTACGAGAGCCTGGTGCGGCCGGCGGCCGACTTCATCCTCAAGCTCGGCCCGCGCACGCCGCAGGAGCGCTGGGAGGAGATCGCCGGCTACTCGCCGGCCACCCTGGCCGCCGAGGTGGCCGCTCTGGTGTGCGCCGCGGACCTGGCGGCGCAGGCGGGGGACGCGGCGAGCGCCGAGCGCTACCTGCGAGCCGCCGACGAGTGGAACAGCAGCATCGAGGCATGGACCCTCACCACCAGCGGGCCGCTGAGCGCGAAGCCGTACTACCTGCGCATCACCGCCACCGGCGACCCGAACTCCGCCACGCCGATCGAGATCGCCAACGGCGGCGGCTTCCGCGACCCGCGCACGATCGTGGACCAGAGCTTCCTGGAGTTGGTGCGGCGCGGCCTGCGCAGCCCGGATGACCCGCACGTGGTGAGCACACTGGAGGTGGTGGACGCCATCCTCAAGGTGGTGACGCCCAAGGGCCCGGTGTACGCCCGCTACCCGCACGACGGCTACGGCGAGAGCGCGCCCGGCCTGATGCCGGACGGGCACGGCCAGTATTGGCCGCTGCTGCTGGGCGAGCGCGGCGTGTACGACGTGGCGCTGACCCGCTCGGAGCACCCGGCGAGTTGGTGGCTGCCGGTGATGGCTTCGTTCGCCAACCAGGGCGGTATGTTGCCGGAGCAGGTCTTCGCAGACGGCAGCGGCACCGGCTCGGCCACCCCGCTGGCCTGGGCGCACGCCGAGTACATCGTCTTCGCGCACGCCGTCAAGTGCGGCTGCGTGCCCGACCGCCCGGCGGTGGTAGCGGCGCGCTACATCCGCTAGGGGCGAAACACTGAACGCTGAACGCTGAGCGCTAAACAGCTGTGCCTCCTTCCTCCAGGAAGGGGCAGGGAAGGCATGCCCTCCATGAAACCCCTCATTTCCTCCAGAGGAGGACGGCGGGGTGCCGCCCCTGCGGGAGGGTCAGGGAGGGATGCCCTCCCTGGAAAACTCCCTCCTTATTCCACAGGCGTGGCCTCCAAGCATCGAGGCGGGCGGGGGCGCACCCCGCTGGTGGGGTAGGGGGGTACCTCCCCGCAGGCAGCTTCGTTCGGGGCGCGCCCGGCGCGCGGAGGGGCGTGGGGAGGGTGCCGCCCCACACCCCTCCTTCATCGAGGGGAGTGCGCCGGGCGCGCCGGGCGCGCCGGGTGGGGTGTGGGGAGCATGCCTCCCCACATCCCGCCGTCATCCAGGGGGCGCGGTAGGCGCGCCGGGTGGGGTGTGGGGAGCGTGCCTCCCCACATCCCGCCGTCAGCGAGGGGGCGCGCCCGGCGCGCCCCATAAGAAGGACATCGTATGGCAGAGACCGACGCCGCGCGCAGCGCAGAGGAGGCCGCGCCGGGCGCGAGCGAGACGGCGCACAGCGCCGAGACCGAGGCTGCGCAGCGCATCATCGAGCGCAACGCCAACCGTAACTTCATCCTGAACGTCGCCGACGGCGGCATGTTCTACCTGGGGCTAAGCATGGTGTCGCGCTTCACCGTGCTGCCGCTGCTGATCGAGCGGCTGGGCGGCGAGCGCTGGATGCAGGGGCTGATCCCCACCATCGCCTACACCGGCTGGTTCCTGCCGGGGCTGTTCGTCGCGCCGGCGCTCGCCAGCCGCCCGCGGCGCCTGCCATTCCTGCTGGTGGCCACGATCTTCGAGCGCGTGCCGTTCCTGGCGCTCGGCCTGCTGCTGCTGCTCGCGCCCGGCGCACCGCACACGCTGCTGCTGGGCTCCTTCCTGCTGCTGTTCGCTGTCCACAGCTTCGCCGCTGGCGTAGGTGGCGTCCCCTGGCAGGACTACATCTCGCGCATCATCCCGGGGCGGCGTTGGGGGATCTTCTTCGGGCTGCAGGCCGGTATCGGCGGCGCGCTCGGCGTAGGTGGCGCCGCGATCGCCACCTACGTACTGGATGCCTGGCCATTCCCGCAGAGCATCGGCCTGCTGGCGCTCGGCTGCTTCGCGGCCTTCGTCGTATCCTACCTCTTCCTGGCCGCCAGCGTCGAGCCGCCCTTCCCACCCCAGCCGGCCCAGTCGGTGATGACCTTCCTGCGCAGCGTCGGGCCACTGCTACGGGGGGACGCCACCTTCCGGCGCTACCTGGTGGCGCGCGCCTCGATCGCGCTGGGGCTGGTAGGGCACAGCTTCCTCACCGCCCTGGCGTTGGAGCGCTTCCAGTTGGCGGACGAGGACGTGGGACCGTTCACCGCCGCGCTGCTGGCCTCGCAGGCCTTCAGCAACCTGGGGCTCGGCGCGCTGGCGGACCGTTGGGGGCACAAGCAGGTGTTGGTGCTGGCGGCGGGGCTAGGGATGGCGGCCATCCTGCTGGCGGCGCTGGCTCCGGCGCCGGTGTGGTTCCTGCCGATCTTCGTGCTGGTGGGCGCGGCGCAGGCCGGCTACCAGCTCACCGGCTTCACACTGCTGTTCGGCTACAGCAACCCGGCGGAGCGCGCCCGCTACATCGGGGTGGCGAACATGGCGCTGGCGCCCGTGGCGGCATTCAGCCCGCTGCTGGCCGGCGCGCTGGCCGAGGCGGCCGGCTATGAGGTGCTGTTCGCGGTGCTGGTGGCGGTCGGAGTGTTCGGCATGGGTTGGCTGGCCTGGCGTGTCCCGCGGCCGGCGCGCGCACCGTAGGGGGTGGACAGCGGATAGGGAGCGGATACGCGGATAGCAGACAGCGGATAGGGAGCGGAGGGCAGCCCCCAGGAATCTCCGCTCCCTCCGTTCCGGGGATCTTTGCTCTCTCCGCTCCCGGCTCTGTTGCCGTCCCTCCGCTCCCTCCGTTCCGGGGATCTTCGCTCTCTCCGCTCTCGGTTCCGTTGCCGACCCTCCGCTCCCGGCGCCGTTGCCCGCTCTGCGTACTCGCCCCCCCTAGCCATACGGGTCGATCGCGTCGCGCAGCCCGTCGCCGAGCAGATAGAGGCAGAGCGTCGCCAGCACCACCGCCGCCAGCGGCGTGAGCAACCAGGGGTGCGAGAGCACCGACTGCACCTGCTGCGCGTCCTGCAGCAGCACCCCCCAACTCACTGCGGGCGGCAGGATGCCGAGGTTGAGGAAGCTGAGCGCCGTCTCCGCGCCGATCGCCCCGGGGATCGCCAGCGTCGCCACCACAATGATATGGCTCATGGCGTTGGGGATCATATGGGTGCGGATCACCCGCCAGTGTGAGGCGCCGGCGGCGATGGCGGCGCTGGTATAGTCGTTGTTGCGGTAGCCGAGCACCTTACCGCGCACCTCGCGCGAGAGCCCGGTCCAGTTGATAAAGGCCAGGATGGTGGTGATCAAGATGTAGCGCTGCAGCACCGGCATGTTGGCCGGCAGCGCGGCGGCGAGCGCCACGAAGATCGAGATGAACGGGAAGGTCTGAATCAGCTCGATCAGCCGCTGCGCGAGGTTATCGATCCAGCCGCCGAAGTAGCCGGAGGCGGTGCCGATCACCGAGCCGATGATCATCGAGATCGCCACGCCGATGAAGCCGATGCTAAGCGAGACCTGGCCGCCCTTGAGCACCCGCGAGAACACATCACGCCCGAGGTTGTCCGCCCCCAGCAGGTACAGCTTGGCGCCCGCGTCCGGCGGCGCGTCCAGCCCGAACAGGTGCAGCCGCGAAGGGATGAGCCCCAGCAGCTGGTACTCGTGCCCCTGCACGAAGAAGCGGACCGGGTAGACCGTGCTGGTGTCCACCTCGTAGATGTAGGTATAGTTCACCTGGTCCAGCGTCTGCTTCACGCCGTAGACCCCCAGGGTGCCCTGGGCGAACACCACCTGAGTGGGCGCTGCCCACTGGAAGTTGGCGTCGATCGCGTTGTAGTCGTAGGGCGCCAGGAAGTCGGCGAAGATCGCCATGAGGTACATCACCGCCAGGATGGCCGCGCCGATCACCGAGAGCCGGCTCTGGCGGAAGCGCCGGACCATCAACTTCCACTGCGGGATGGCGCCGACGTCCTCGGCCTTCTTCGCTTTGCGTGTGCGCTTAAGCTGTTCTGCGACGGATGCCATTGTGTCTTCCTCGAATTGCCGCTGGCGCGGCCCACTGGGGGTAAACGTATTGATGATATGGTGATCAGGAGGGGCTGCGTCTCGCCCGGCCTCCCCGCTTGGGGAGTGCGGGGAAACCCCTCGCAGAACATCCTCCTCGGCCAACGAAACTGCGGGCGCCGCGGCTCTATTCGAGCCGCACACGCGGGTCCACCCACGCCAGCAGCAGGTCCGCGATCAGGTTGCCGATCAGCAGCATGATGCACTGCATCATCAGGATCGTGATCGCCAGGTACATATCGGTCTGCTGGAGCGAGCGCAGGTAGAGCGCGCCGAGGGTCGGCAGATTGAGGACGATCGCCGCGATCGCCTCGCCCGCCACCAGCGCCGGGAAGATGTAGCCCACCGCCATCACCAGCGGATGCACCGCATTGCGCAGCGCGTGCTTCCAGATGACGACCCCCTCGCGTAGCCCCTTGGCGCGCGCCGTCTGGATATACTGCGCGTTGAGCACGTCCAGCAGGTTGGCCCGCATCACACGCGTCAGGCCGGCGGTGGCGCCTGCACCGATCACCACCACCGGGATCCACAGATTGCTCAGCAGGTTGAGCACCTTCTCGCCATTCCAGGGCTTATCGAGGTACCGCGGCGAGATGAAGCCCACCCCTACGTCCTGGCCCAGCACGCGCGCGGCGAAGATCATCAGCACTAGCGCCAGGATGAAACTAGGGATCGCCAGCCCAAGGAACTGCAGCACGGTGATGATGTAGTCCGGGATGGTGTAGCGGTGCGTGGCGATGTACACGCCGAGCGGGATGGAGATCAGCCAGGCGAACAGCGCGGTGCCGAACGTCAGTCCCACGGTCACCGGCAGGCGGGCGCGAATCGTCTCGGCCACCGAGAGGTCGGTGGCAAAGGAGGTGCCAAAGTCGCCCTGGAAGGTGCGCGCGAGCCACTTCCAGTACTTCACCAGGAACGGGTCGTTCACGCCGTAGCGGCGCTCCATGGCCTCGATCATATCCTGGGACACGGTGCCGCCCTGGGCGCGGAACTGGTTGATCTTGACGTCGACGATCGAGCCTGGCGGCAGCTCGATCAGGAAGAAGCCGATGAAGGACGCCAGGAGCAGCGTGATCAGCATATACACCAGGCGCCGGGCCAGGAACATCGCCATAGGGTGCTCCGTACGGAGGTTGGGGGTGAGGGGTTGGGGGCGATTCCCAACTCCTCACCCCCGATCCCTGCGCGCTGCGCTACCATCGCTCCACACCAACCTTTCGGTTTGATGGGGGCAGGGAGGGCTTTGCTCCCCCTGCCCCTCCCCTTACCGGAAGGCTCATGTGGTTCCATCTAGCTATGCTTGGACGGGTCGTCCCAGTACCAGCTCTCGGGGTCGTACACCGCTGGCGTGGGGTGGATCCACGGGTCGGTGAACCCACCGAGCGCCAGGTCCTCCTTCTTCGGCACGTTCTTCAGGCCATTCTTGACGATGAAGACGCGCTCGAAGTTGGCGACCGAGCCCTGGACGTAGGGGCCGCTCTCGACGTGGATCTTGATCATCTCCCAGACCAGTTGGTGGCGCTTCATCACGTCGGGCTCGACCTTGGTCTTATCGTAGATCTCGTGGAGCTTGCCGATCGTCGGGTCGAACTCCTTGTCGGTCGGAACGATGCGGGCCGGGGTGCGCTCCCACGGATCCTTATCCAGTTCCTCCTTCTCGGTCGCGGTGCCCTTGAGTTGGTAGCCCTGGCCGTGCAGCGGCGCCCAGCGCTCCGGCTCGATCGGCACCAACCACTGCGGGTAGACCAGGTGGTTCGGGCCATCGCCGATGCCCCAGTCCGCATTGGACATGAGCTTGCCGGCGAACCAGTTGTCACGCCGGCCCTGGTCTGGCACCGGACTGATGGTGGCCTTGATACCCACCTGGGCCCAGTCGCGCACCATCTGCTCGTTCTGCGCCACATCGGCCTTGCCGGCCTTGGCGTTGATTACCAGCAGCACCTCGAGCGGCGAG
The DNA here is from genome assembly GCA_035559635.1 of Roseiflexaceae bacterium. Taxonomy (GTDB): domain Bacteria; phylum Chloroflexota; class Chloroflexia; order Chloroflexales; family Roseiflexaceae; genus CALJIC01. Next base: position 1,360 of record DATMBA010000360.1, on the reverse strand, counting down.
CCGTCCGGGAAGGTGCGCATGCCGTCAGCGCCGGGCTTGACGCCGATCTCATCGAGCAGCGCCTTGGCCTTCTCCGGGTCGTAGGCCACGTAGCTGTCACGCCACTCTTTGTAGCGGTCGTTCGCGGGCTGGGGGTTGCCGTTGTCGTCGATGTTGTACTCGATCGCCTTGGGGCTGAAGGTGCCGGTGGTCAGTTCGCCGGAGCCGAAGTAGCGCACCTTCTGCACCTCGGCGCGGTTGAAGGCGTGCGAGAGCGCCTGGCGGAACTTCGGCATGCGCGCCAACTCGCGCATCTTGTCGTCCTGGAAGTCGTAGCTCAGGAAGAAGGCCGTGCCCGAGCCGGAGCCGGAGTCCCAGAAGCGCACCTCGAAGTCGCCCTGGCTGGCGGCCTCGCGCAGGTTCTGCACATCGGTGAGCTGCAGCACCCAATGGTGGGTGAAGTCGCTCTTGCCCTGCAGCACGTTGAGCTTCTCCACCTCGGCATCCTGGAAGCTGGTGGAGACGATACGGTCGATGTAGGGCAGCTGGTTGCCGTCCTTATCCACCACCCAGTAGTAGGGGTTGCGGACGTAAACGCCGCGCACGCCCTCCTCGTAGCTCTCGCACTTCCAGCCCGTCATCGTGGGGCAGTCCGGGTTGGTGACGAAGCGCACCTTCTTCTGGTGCTCCTCGAAGTCCTTCGCCTTATCGGGGCTGAGCACCGGGTTGAACTGCTCCATATAGTGGCGTGGCGCCATCCAGCGCGGGCCGATGCCGGCGTTGACCCACATCGCCAGGCGGTCCGCGGTGAGGGGTGCGGGGGCGTCGAACTTCATCTGCAGCGTGTAGTCGTCCACCTTCACCAGGGTGGCGAGCGTGCCAGCGCCCGAGCGTCCCTCGTCCGGCGGCGGCTCGATCGGCTTGAGGCCCTCGGGGAACTCGGCCTCCTTGCCGTTGCCGCCCACCATGTACTCCCACCAGTAGAGGATGTCGTCCACCGTCCACGGCTGGCCGTCGCTCCACTTCAGGCCCTCGCGGAACTTGAAGGTCCACTCGCTGGTGTCGGCGTTCGCCTCCCAGCTTTCCGCCAGGCCCGGCCCGATCTTCAGGCCATCGTCCAGCCAGCGCAGGATCGAGTGGCCGTACTGGCTCTCCTGCACGATGGTGGCCAGGCCGTCTGGCCCCCAGGAGTTGGTGAAGTTCATCGTGCCGCCATAGTTGCCGGTGCTGAGCCAGGTGTGCGGCGGGGTGTAGGGTGCCTTCGGCAGGCGCTCGTCCACGTTCGGCAGCTTGCCGGCCGCCACCAACTCGGCCAGCATGGGCGCCTCTTTGTACTTGGTGGCGGCCACCGGCACCGCAGTGGCGACCGGCGGGGTGGTGG
>DATMBA010000359.1:0-14755 GCA_035559635.1 Roseiflexaceae bacterium | reverse complement strand
GGAGGGCTGCGCCCTCCCCCGAAACCCCACCCCGAGGTACGCGGATAGGCTTTAAGTGCTGTGTGCTGAGTTGCAGGGCACTCAGCGCTCAGCACTCGGATCTAGCGGCCGACCAACCAGCGGTGGATGGCCTGCTCGATGCCGAGCACCCACTGGGCCAGCGGCGTGCGCTGTGTCCATTCGCTGAGGGTGGAGATCTGGCCGGTGGCCAGCAGCAACCCCATGGCGATCAGCAGCAGGCCGCTGGCGACGCTGGTGGTGTGCAGGTGCAAGGTGGCGCCGGCCACGCGCAGCTCCACGCCGCGCCCGCGCATCAGCCGCCAGAAGCGCGAGCCGCTGCCGAGGCGGCTGAAGAAGGTGGCCACCAGGATCAGCGGCGAGCCGAGGCCGAGCGCGTAGACGAAGGCCAGCACCGCCCCCTGTGCAATAGCGATGCCCTGGGTGGCCAGCAGCGTCAGCAGCGCCCCCAGGATCGGCCCGACACAGGCCGTCCAGCCCAGCGCGAAGGTGGCGCCGTAGAGGTAGGAGCCGGCCACGCTGGCGCTCGGGCGGTCCAGCAGCCGCACGCCAGTGAAGCCCTTGCCGAGCAGACTCATCACGCCGAGGGCCACGATCAGCAGGCCGCCGCCGACGGTGAGCGCCTCCAGGTTCTGGAACAGCACCCGGGTGAGCGCGGTGGCGGTGGCGCCCAGCGCGACCATGGTGGTGGCCAGGCCAAGGAAGAAGGCCACCGTCATCAGCACGATCCGCTCGCGGCGGGCCTGGAAGGTGAAGGCGAAGTAGGCCGGCAGGATCGGCAGGGTGCACGGCGAGAGAAAGCTGAAGACGCCCGCCAGGAAAGCGGCCGGCGCCAGCACCAGCAGGCGCGCGCCGCGCGGCGCCGCCAGGCTCTCGCTGTTGCCAACGGCCAGCACCGCCACACCGGCCAGCAGCAGCACGGCCAGCAGGCCGAGCAGGGTGGCCCGGCCGGCGCCGCGCCCCTCGGCGGCCGCCGGCGGCGCGTTGGTGAACTGTGGAGTGGACATACGACCTCTTGCATACGTTGGGCGCATGAGCGCCTGCCCTGCCGTATTATACACCCCAGTTCCTGCGCGATCCTTCAGGGGCTGTCTGAATAGGGGAGCGAGAGGGGTTTCCCCCTCACACATCCCCTGCCCACCCGCCGCTGCGCAGCGGCGGACGGGGAGATTCGGAGGCCTGCGGCCCCCGCCCCCCAGCCGGGAGGCTTTGCAAACAAGCTCTAAGGATGATAGGCACCGTGATCGCTCGCCCGGCAGCGCACGGGCGGCGTGCGCCGCATCCTACAGCATGGTGCTGATCCACCTGGCCACGCGCCAGCCGCTCTCGATCGCCAGGTGGACGCGCCCCTGGCCGCCGTAGTCCCCGGCGAAGAGCAGCCCGCCGCCGGCGCGGTTGAGCATCTCGATGTCGCAACCGGCGTCCGGCAGGGCGTGGCGCCAGTCGCGCCGCTCCCACCACAACGGGGCGCCCAGGTCGGCGCCGAGCAACTCGCCCGCCAGCCGCGCCACCTCTGGTGCCACCGCGTCTGTGGGCGCGTCCCAGCGCGCCTCGCTCCAGCCCGGCGCCATCTGGGCTACCAGCAGGCTGTGGCCGGGCGGGCAGCGCTCAGGCCCCTTGGCGTGCTCCAGCGCCAGCCAGGCGATCGGGTGGGCGCGGTCGGCGTTCACCAACGCGTAGAACGGCAACTCCAGCGGCCGGTCGTAGGCCAGCGCCAGCGAGACGCAGCGCCGGTAGGCAGCGCACCGTAGCTCCGCCAGCAGCTGGTCCCGCAGCCCGGCGTCGATGTCGCTCGCGGCGACGATCGCGGCGCTCAGGGGGGCGGGGGGCGTCAGCAGCACCACGTCGGCTACGCCGACCGTGGACCCGTCGGCTGCGCGCAGGTAATACTCCATTGAACGTTCAACGTTCGAACGTTGAACGTTCAACCGGTCCACCCGCACCCCACGCCGCAGGTTAAGCCCTTCGGCCAACAACTCCGCCAGCCGGTCGTTGCCACCCGCGTAGTACCAGCTCGGCTCGGCGTTGAGCGCCGGGTCGCCGGGGGATATGGCGCCGGAGGCGTCGAAGGTCCACACCGGCAGCGCCATGCGCCGCAACTCGCCGGCTGGTAACTCCTCCAGCAGCAGGCGCTCCACGCCCGGCGATGGCGTCTTGATCACCTGCGCACCGTGGTCGAAGGCGAAGCCGGCGCGCCGACCGGTGGCCACCCGCCCGCCGATGCGCTCGTCCTGCTCGTAAATCGTTATGTCAACATCGAATCGGAGGCGCCGCAGCGCGCGGGCCGCCGCCAGCCCGGCCACCCCGGCGCCGACGATCGCCAAATGCACAGGCACCCTCCACATAAATCCTTCTGTTGAGGGGAGGGTTCAGGGAGGGCTTCGTCCTCCCTGAACCGCCCGTGCATCTTAACACCGAATCTAACGCGGCATTATCGATACTCAGCGGTATGCCAATGGGCGAGACGAAGCAACCATGAGCTTTCTCAACGCCCAAACCCGTTGCTCCGGATTCTCGTTTCCCGGCACGCTCTGCCGAAGCTGCGGGATGTCGCGTTGACGCAGGGCGACATGCGGCGTGGCCGGAGCCGTCGGGCAGGGGGAGCGCGCCGCACGGCTGATAAGTGCGGCAGAAAACCCTGGCCAACACCATCGGTCTTCCAATCGCGATCTGGCAGCCGGACGCGCGCACCCTGGCTTAGCCCAGAGAGTGTCAAGCGCGTTTCCAGTGAAAAGCCTCAGCGTAGATGTAGGGCTACGTCAACGTCCATTGTGGCGTACCACGCCCGGCGCGTGCACGCCGCAGGCGTTCCCGCAGGGTACGCGCGGGCTATCGGTTGCGCAGGCGGCCTGCGCAACCGATAGCCCGCAGCGGCGGGCTTTGCAGCAGCTCGCCCGCCGCGGGGTGCCCTCTGGGCCCGGCCGGGCGTGGTGCGGAGCCGGGGACGTTGACGGCGCCCTAGCGTAGATGCGGCCGGCGTTGCATCGTGCGTGGGATCCCACTATACTATGCACAGAAGCGGCCAGGCTGGGAGATGCACAGGCGATGGCCATTGACACGCGCCAGGAAAACCTGCGGTTGAGCTGGGAAAAGGGTGATGACCTCGTGCTGAGCCTCGACCCTCTCCAGGGGCACTGGACGGAAGAGCAGTATCTGCTGTTGACCGACCAGACGAATCGCTTGCTGGAGTACACCGATGGCTACAGGGTGAAACATTCTCAGAATACGGGGTCTTCTACGGGGGTGACCAGGCCGTGTCGAAACTCTTGGATGGCTTCCGTGTGAGTGTAGCCGAGGTGCTCGACGCTGAGTAGGTCTAACGTGAGCACGAACCCTTGTCTCTGGACCGCCAGCAACGGCCTGTTCCCGCTCCTCCCGATCTACGCCCTTGCGTGGGGGTGACGATCGCGCGCACAGGCATGTTCCTGAGCGCGCTCCGCGCGGCGGCGGCGCTGTTCTGCCTGCGGCTGGTCACGCCGGTGATGATGCGCGCACTCAGCTTCGACGCGACTGACGATGCACGTAGCTCGCGTCAGTCTGATCCTCCAGGTCATAGCGGAACACGAGCATATCCCGCACTTGGATGCCGTTCTCGTAGACCGGCCCGCCGTAGTAGCGCTCGTAGTAGTCGAAATAATCGTGGCGCACGTGGTCCATGCGAAAACCACAGCGCTGGTAGAAGGCGATATTGGCGAGCGCCGCGTTGGTGACGCCCACCAGCATGCGGCGCTTCCCCCTCCTGCGGGCCTCGTCCAGCAGCCAGGCCACGAAGCGCCGCCCCAGGCCCTGCCCGCGCCGCTCGGCGGCCACCGCTAGCTCGACGATCTCGCACGGGTCGCCGCGCCAGCGCACGTTGGCCGCCGCCACCAGCGCGCCATTCTCGTCCATACGGTAGGTAGCGTCTACCAGATTGGCCAGACCCCAGCGCAGCGCGCCCTCGGACGGCTCGGCGGCAAGCAGCAGCGGGATCAGCGTCTCGATCTCGTCCGCCCTGGCTTCACGGATGGTGATAGTCATGTACATTGCCTGATGCACCATGCAAATCGCCTGGGCATCGCTCCCGCAGTACCGCGCCGATGAGCGCATCCTCCCACCCTGCTCCCCGGCTGCTGCCGCGACGTCCTCCTGTTTGTATGGTGCATGAAACGTTCGAACGTTCAAACGTTCAACGCTCATGAAACCTCCAGCAACTCCCGCAGCCGCCGCTCGTCCTTCGCCGTATATGGGCCGATGACCGCCGCGTGCAGGCCCTCGGAGCGCAGCACGCGCCCGGCCACTCGCAGCACATCCGCGCGCGTCACCGCCTCCACCTCGGCCACCACCTGCTCTACCGGGATAACGCGCCCATAGCGCAGCTCGTGCGAGCCGTTGCGCGACGCCACTGACCAGGTGTCCTCCAGCGAGAGCAGGATGCCCCCCTTGACCTGCTCCTTGACGTGCGCCAACTCCTCCTCGGTGATGCCCTCGGTGCGGGCGCGGCGCAGCTCGGCCATGATGGTGGCCAGGCACTCGACCAACTTCTCCGGGTCCACCCCGCCGTACACCGTCCACTTGCCGGCGTCGTGGTGCTCATGGCTATAGGAGCCGACGTTGTAGGCCAGGCCGCGCTCCTCGCGGATCTCCTGGAACAGGCGCGAGGACATCCCGCCGCCGAGCACTGTGTCCAGCACCAGCAGCGCGCGCCGGTCCGGGTCGCCGAACGCCACGCCGGGGAAGCCGATGCAGAAACTGCCCTGCTCGCTGTCCTCCTCGGTGAGCGCCAGCGCCGGGCCGGGGTGGGGGGGCAGGCTCGGCAGGCAGGGCATGGGCTGGCCCTCCGGCATGCCCTCCAGCGCGCGCTCGATCGCCTCGGCCGCCCGCGCGGGCTCGATGTTGCCGGCGATCGCCACCACAGTGTTGCGCCGGGTGTAGTACGCCCGCCAGTGGCCGATGATCTGCTCGCGGGTGAATGCTGCGACGGACTCTTCGTCGCCCGCGATGTCCCGCCCGAGCGGCTGATCGCCCCACATCTGGCGGTCGAGCAGCAGGTGCACCAACTCCGAGGGCGTGTCCGCTGTTTGGCGCAACTCCTCGACGATCACGCGGCGCTCCTTCTCGATGTCCTTCGGGTCGAAGCGCGGGCGGAGCAGCATGTCGGCCAGCACATCCACCGCGCGGTCGAAGTGGATGTCGGCCACCTTGGCGTAGTAGGTGGTGGACTCGAAGCTGGTGTAGGCGTCCAGGATGCCGCCGACGCCCTCGATGGCGTCGGAGATCCGCTTGGGGGTGGGGCGGCGGTCGCTGCCTTTGAACACCATGTGCTCGATGAAGTGGGCGATGCCGCTGTGGGTGCGGTCCTCGTGGCCGGAGCCGGCGCCGACGAAGCAGCCGACCGAGACCGAGTGGGTGTGTGGCAGCGGCTCGACGAGCACGCGCAGGCCGCCGGGAAGGGTGAACTTTTGCAGCATAGCTCCCGCTTGGATCGGGCGATGGGCGATCGCGAAGGTCATAGGTGATAGGGGTTCGGCTTCGGCAACCCTATCACCTATGACCTATCACCTGCCCTGGAAAAGCACTGATGCCTCCGCGGACATTATACACCCTAGTGCTTTTCCAACCTGCCCGGTTGGGTATCAGGGGAGGGGTTCGGGGAGAGCTTCGCCCTCCCCGGCTCTCCCATGCCCGAACAGCCTGGCTGTATATGCACTAGGGCTCATCCGGCCTAAACAAACATTCACCGCATCCGGACGCCGCTGCAACGTCCTATACATCTCGCCCTGCTACGATATCGCGCAAGTTGCGATGGATGCCCACGGTTACAGCGCGCTCCGCTGCTGATGAGCTAAGGTCACGTCATGACGGTCTACGTCCACGATCACGCCGAGCCACCCCCGAGGGCGAACGAGCGCGTCGACGACATCCCACTGCTGGTGGCCCACCTGCGGCAGATGGATATCCCGCGCCTGCTAGACGTGCACATCCCCACGCGCGGCTACTGGAGCAACCTCAGCCTGGGGTGGGTGGCGACGATCTGGTTGGCGCACCTGCTCTCGCAGAGCGACGCCAAGATGCGGCATGTGCAGAGTTGGGTGGCGACGCACCCGGAGACGCTGCGCTGGTGCACCGCGCAGGAGGTGCTGCCCGCCGACGTCCATGACCACCGGCTGCGCGACGTGCTGCACCTGTTGAGTGACGACGCGCAGTGGTACGCCTTCGAGGGCGCGCTGAACCGCCACCTGCTGCAGACCTTCGGGCTGCAGTACGAGCAGGTGCGCCTGCAGCGGGCCGAGAACTGCACCTGGCAGGTGCTGCCGGAGGGCCTGCTGCAGATCGGGCAGGGCAGGGGCTGGCGGCCGGGCACGCTGCGCCTGCAGATCGTCCAGGCCACGCTCGACCCATGGGGCATCCCGCTGACGACATGGGCGGCCAGCGGGCGCGGCGTGGGCGGCGAGCGGCTGGCCGCGGTGGTCGCACAGACCCAGGCGAGCCTGCGGCCGGGCGTGCTCTACGTGGGGGACGACGTGGGCGCGCCGGAGGTGCGGGCGGCCATCCAGTCCGGCGGCGACGGCTACCTCTGCCAACTGCCGGGCGCGGCGGCGATCTCGGATGCGACCCTGGTGGACGGCCGGGAGATCCAGCCGCTGGCGCTCGGCGCCGGCGAGTCGCAGCCGGAGGCCGACGGCTACGAGTGGCGGGAGACGGTGACCGCCCTGGTGAAGGGGCAGGCGGTGCGCTGGGACGAGCGCCGGCTGCTGGTGCGCTCCTGGGTCCACGCGCGCACGGCCGAGGAGTCGCTGCGCACGCGGGTTGCCCGGGCGCGGGGCGCGCTGGACGCGTTGGGGGAGCGCAAGCGCGGGAAGCGCCGGCCGCGGACGCTGGATGCGCTGCATCTGGCCGTGCAGGATATCCTGGAGACCTACGAGGTCCAGGGATTGCTGACCGTCCAGTACGAGGAGGCGGTGGCGGAGCGGGTGGTGCGCCGCTATCGCGGCCGGCCGACATCCGTGCGCGTCGAGCGGGATATGCATGTGTCCTCGACGGTGAACGAGGCCGCGCTGGCCGAGGCGGTGCGACAGCGCGGCTGGCGCGTGTACGCCACCAACCTGCCGCCGGACCACCTGCCGCTCACGCGCCTGCTCACCTCCCTCACATCCGCGCCGCCCGCCTTCGACCGGCTGAACGGGCGGCCACTGTCGCTCACGCCAGGGAGCCTGCAGCGAGACGAGTACACCGTGGGGTTGGTGCGCCTGCTCTCGCTTGGGCTGCGGGCCCTCATCCTGCTGGAGATCGCGGTCCAGCGGCGCCTGTCGGATGAGGGGGGCGTGCCCTCGCCAGGCGGCGGGGACCGGCGGCGGGCGGCACAACACGCCGGCGAGCGCTTGCTAGACGCCTTCCGCGACATCGTGCTCGCCTCGGACGGCAGCGCACGCCCCGGCCCGTCGGTCACGCCGCTGACCGCCCTGCAGCGCCGCGTGCTGCACCTCCTGGCGCTGACCCCAGAGATCTATCAGTACAACGGGTAGAACACGACGTGGGGAGTTTTCAAGGGAGGGCTTTGCCCTTCCTCTGAACCCTCCGCACGCTCGGCGGCATGCAGGTTGGAGGGGCTGCGTCCTCCACGCTCCCCGGCCAGGGGAGCGGCCACGGGAAGGCCCTGCCACTGACACATCGCCACTCCTCTGGGTGAGCCACGAGCGCGCAGCAGGGAGTAGGGCGTCTGCGTTCTGGGCGCCCTCCCACGCCTGGCCCGTAAACAGGCGGGCTCTCTGTCGCACAGGCCGCCTGCACGGCCTGAACGGCAGCCCATACCGGCGGGCTTGGCAGGGGAGCGCCCGCGGCGGGGTGCCCGCTGGACCCCGCCGGGCCTGGGACGGCGCCCGCTGCCCACGGCGTGCGGAACCGTTCAGCACCGGCCGGGCGCCGCCGGGCGTGGCGAGAACGCATAAACCCTACAGCAGGGATTCCCGGGGATCCCTGCTGCGCGCTTCCTATGGTATGATAGGGCGCTGGAGAAGCCTGAACTGTGCGATGCTCGAAGGTGCGGACCATGAACAACCAGGTTCTTCGGATCGTCGTCGTGGTGGCAACCATCTTCCCCTTCGCGGTGCTCGGCTATCAGATCTTCACAGAGGAATCACTGCTGACCGGCGCCGTCTACACCACGGTCGTCCTCATCCTGTTCGGCACGGCCCTGGCGGCAGCGCGCGTGCGGCCTGGCCCCGAGAAGCCCCCCAGCGAGCGCTGATCCGGTCTTTGGAGGGGCCGAATTCCTCTGTGCCAGGGCGTCGTCGAGACCATCTCCGGTGGGGTTCGGGGAGACGGAGCGTCCCCGAACCTCACCGCACATGGGGCGCGTGTGTGGGGCTTCGCCCCGCACCCCCCGACGTTGACGCAGCCCCCGTTTGTCCCCGATAGAATTGACATAGAATACCAGCGTGCTATACTTACGGCACAGATTCCCCGTCTCAGCCGCACAGCTTCCCGCCGCCGTCCCGCGCCCTCGCCGCACGACCGCGGCCGCGCGCCGCGTACCCGGAGGGAGAGCCTATGAGTGCACCAACGAGACACAATCACGTGCAGGCGGCGTACGAGGCCGGTTTGGTCTCGGCGCAGCGCAGTGTAGCGGCGGCCGGCGTGATCGCCGGGTTGGTTGGCGGGCTGGCGATGGCGGTCGTCGGCGCGCTGCTGGCTCTGGCGACGCAGGTTGACATCTGGTTTATGCCCAAGGCGATCGCGGCCGTGGTCATGGGCCGCGCGGCCGTCGCCAACCCCGGCTTCGACGCCGCGCCGGTGGTTGTCGGCACCCTGATCCACTTCGTCGTGTCGGCGCTGCTCGGCGTGATCTACGCACTGCTGATGAGCCGCGTGCTGCGGGTGACCACCGAGTACGGGGCGCCGGTGGTGGGCGGGCTGGTCTACGGCGCGCTGATCTGGCTGGTGGCCTACTTCATCGTCGTGCCGCTGATCAACCCGATGCTGCAGGAGGTCTACCAGCCCTCCTTCATCATCCAGAACCTCGTGTACGGCACGGTCACGGGCATCGCCTACATGATGGCGCGCCCGGAGATGTACACCTACCTCCTGCGCACACTCAGGCCAGCGGCGGCACGCTAGGGAGCGGGGCGAGGAGGCCTTGCCCTCCTTGAGACCCCCTTCTGCTTCCGCAGGCCTGGCCTGCCACCACATCATGGAAGACATCAAGGGGTCGGTCAGGCGCCAGTTCAGCCCGGCGGCTGCGGCCTACGCTACCAGCCCGGTGCACACCGGCGGCCCGGATCTGGTCGCGTTGGTGGCGGCCGCGGGCGCGACGGGGCGCGAGCGCGCGCTGGACGTCGGCAGCGGCGCAGGGCATACCGCGCTCGCGCTCGCCCCGTACGTCGCGTCCGTCACGGCCGTGGATCTCTCGGATGAGATGCTGGCGCAGGGGCGGGCCCTGGCCGCCGCGCGCGGCATTGGCAACATCACCTTTCAGCGCGGCGATGTGGAGCGGCTGGAGTTGCCGGACGCCGCGTTCGACATCGTCACCTCGCGCTACAGCGCGCACCACTACCCGCGCCCGAAGGCGGCGCTGCGCGAGGTGGCCCGCGTGCTGCGCCCCGGCGGGACAATGCTGCTGGTGGATGTGGTGGCCCCGGAGGAGCCGGCGCTGGACACCTTCCTGAACGCGATCGAGTTGCTGCGCGACCCCTCGCACGTGCGCGACCACACCGCGGGTCAGTGGCTCGCCATGCTGGCGGAGGCCGGGATGACGGGGGAACTGCTGGGGCAGTGGCCGCTGCGACTGGACTTCGCGTCCTGGCTGGCCCGCATGCGCACGCCTGAGCCTGCTGCCGCCCAGATCCGCGCCCTGCTGGATGGCGCCCCGGCCGAGGTCCGCGCCGACCTGTCCGTCGAGCCGGACCACAGCTTCACCGTGCGGGTGGCGCTGATGCGGGGATCGAAGAGCTAAATAGTCCATGGCGCCGGAAGTCCGCCCAGGGTTTCCGCAGAGCTTTCGCCCGCTCGAAAGCGGCGCGCATCGCGCACCAACAGACGCTTCAGCGTACTAGGACCACAGCAGTCCTCCGATAAGGGGAGGGGCAGGGAGGGCTGCGCCCTCCCCTGACACCCCACCCTATCCGGGTTATCCGGATAGGCACTTCGTGACCTGCACCAGGTTCGAGTGGAATGTGCTCTGCCCGGCCAGGTCCGCCAGGGCGTCCGAGGTGGTCCAGTTGATGTTGCGCCCGCCAGGGGAGTGCTGCGCCCACTGGCCCTTCGGTGCCACCGCCACGCCGGGCGGCACGTCCTCGGTCACCACGGCGCGCAGCCGGCACCAACCGCGCGCGCTCTGGACAACCACCTCGTCGCCGTGGGCGATCCCGCGCGCCGCCGCGTCCTGCGGGCTGATCTCCACGAACGGCGCGCCCTCCTTCGCCCTCAGGCTCGGCTGGTTCGCGAAGCTGGATGAGACGAAGTGATGGCCGGCGCCGGAGATCAACATTAAAGGTTGAACGTTGAACGTTGAACGTTGGGCGCTGCGCTCGTCACATTCCTCTGCAGAACGATCAATGTGGAACGTTCCACGTTCCACGTGAGTGAACTCGGCCGGAGGCTGGTACTCCGGCAACGAGTCCACGCCGTAGGCCCGCATGGCCTCGCAGCGCAGCTCGACCTTGCCGGAGGGCGTGGGGAAGCGCCCTCCGGCGAAGGGCACGTCCGTCTCCTCCGTGAAGTGCAGCGGCACAGTACCCTCGGCCTGCAGCCGCTCGAGCGTCACGCCTGTGAGATATGGATTCCTGGCCCGCGTGGCGTCCAGCACGCCGCGGATAGCCTCCTCGGCGCCCTCGTGCAGCCACGGCTCCTCATAGCCCATCGCCGCCGCCAGCGCGCGCATGGTGTCCCAGTTGCTGCGGCACTCGCCGAGCGGCGCGAGCGCGGCGTGGTTGTACTGCAGGTTGCGGTGGCCGTAGGCCTTGTGCAGGTCCACCTGCTCGAGCTGTGTGGTGGCCGGCAGCACGATGTCCGCGTAGCGCGCCGTGTCGGTCATGAACTGCTCGTGGACCACGGTGAACAGGTCCTCGCGCAGCAACCCCTGGACGATCAACCCGGCGTTGGGCGCGGAGGCGGCAGGGTTGGCGGCGAAGACGAACAGCGACTTGACGGGCGGGTCGTGCGCCTCGCCCGTGAGTGCCGCGCCGAGCCGGTTCATGTTGATCACCCGTGGGGTGGGCGGGCACTGTGATGCGTGGCCCACTGCCTCGGCGTCCCACTTCACGTAGCCGCTGGTGCTGTAGCTCAGCCCGCCGCCGCGCACGCCGTACTGGCCCACCACCGCCGGCAGGCAGCAGAGCGCGCGGAAGGTCTGCCCGCCGTTGCCGTGGCGCTGCACACCGTCCGCGCTCTTCAGCAGCGCCGGCTTCGTGGTGGCGTAGCGCCGCGCCAGGGCGACGATCGTCTCGGCCGGGACGCCGGTGATCGCGGCTACCTGTTCGGGCGGGTAGTGCGCGGCGCGCTCGCGCAGCTCGCGCCACCCCAGGCTGTGCGCCTCGAGCCATGCCTCGTCGTGCAGTCCCTCGGCGAAGATCACGTGCAGCAGGCCGAGCGCGAGCGCGCCGTCGGTGGCCGGCCGCGGCCGGATATGCTCGTCCGCCGAGCGGGCCGTGAGGGTACGGCGCGGGTCGATCACCACCACGTAGGCGCCTTGCTTCTGGGCGCGCCGCAGCAGCGGCATGAAGTGCGGGTTGGTGGAGGCCGGGTTGTGGCCCCAGATCAGCACCAGCCGGCTGTGCAGCACGTCGGCGGGGTCGGGCGCCCAACGCGCACCCAGGGTGGACTCCACGGCGGTCTCGGCCGCAGCGCCGCAGATCGAGCGCTCGAGCCCGCTCGCGCCCATGCGGTTCCACAGCCGGGCGGCGCTGATGATGTTCTGCAGTAGGCCGAGGGTGCCGCTGTAGGAGTAGGGCAGGATGGCCGCCGCGCCGTGCTCGGCGATAATCGCCTGCCAGCGCGATGCGATCTCGGCCAGCGCCTCGTCCCAGGTGATGCGCTCCCAGCGGTCGCCCCCCTTGGGGCCGGCGCGCCGCAGCGGATAGAGCAGCCGGTCGGGAGCATAGACCCGCTCCAGATAGGGGCGCACCTTGGCGCATAGCCAGCCCTGCGTGACCGGGTGCGCGCGGTCGGCGTAGAACGCCACGGCGCGATCATCGCGCACCTCCACGATGGTCGCGCAGGTGTCGGGGCAATCATGCGGGCAGGCGCCGCGCACGAGGGTCCGGGTGGCTTCAGCGGTCATCGCGCCTCCTCCAGCGGGTGTGCGGCGTGGCAGGTTCGGCCACGGGCCGGATTGTACCACATCGGGCCTGGCGCCCGAGCCTGGCCTGATGGTGTGGGAATTGCTACATGGCAAGGGTGCGCGCTGTCCCTGCCCCAGTAGAGCGCTTTCTGCGCGGACCATTCCTCCCGGGTGCGACGTGCTGTCGCGCCGGTGCGGCGCCACGCCCGGCCCGTGAACGGGCGGGCGCGTTGGTGCCAAGTCCGCCGCGGGTTGGATCTCAGGCCGCGCAGGCGGCCTTCGTGAGGGATAGCCCGCGGCTTCAGCCGCCAGGCGCGGTCGGCGCCCGCACGACTCGTCACCATACCCATACCTCCCGAGGGTATTGCTATTCCCCTGGAACGTGCTACACTTCCCGTAGGGTTGGTCACTCGCGGGGAGGTTCAATTATGACCACTCTGCAACCACCACGTACGGCGGAGCGGATGGCGGGGATGCTCGTGCCACTCGGCGCGGCGCTCCTGGTGCTGGCGGGGAGCATGGTGTTCAACGTGTGGGCCTTGCAGCTCACCATCGCGGCCTACCCGCCCTCTCAGGTGCTGCAGGCCGACCGGCTCGGCATCATGGTCGCCTACGGCCTGACGATCTTCGCGTTGGTGGCCGGCGTCATCGTGCTGGCGGGCGGGTTGCTCGCCGCCAGGTCTGCGCGGGAGCGCGCGCCCATGTACGCCGAGCCGGCTCCCCCGGTCGCCGTGCAGGAGGCGCCGGCCGCGGAGGAGCACGAGGAGCCGCTCAAGGAGCGCGAGGTTGGCGGCTGGCGCTAGCGCGTATCCGCAAAGCGGGAGGTTTGGAGGAACTGCGCCCCCAAGCCCCCGCAAACGCCGTTTGCGGATAGGCCCTTGCGCGTCCGAGACGATCGACGAAGGACACGAAGGGCACGAAGGCTGAAGCTACCCCAGCCTTTGTGCCCTTCGTGCGCTTTGTATAAGAGCCTGTTTGCAAAGGGGAGCGTGAGAGGTCCACCCCTCACACATCCGCTGCGCGGCGGACGGGGAGATGCGGGGGCCTGCGGTCCCCGCGTCCCCAGCCGGGAGGCGTTTCAAACAAGCTCTCATGGCGGCTTCCACAGAGCTACATGGCGTAGCGAGGTTGGCACATGCAGATCCGCACCATCACCGCCGGCGCGCGTGAGGAGGACGTGGGCCGCGCCGCCAGCGCCGCCCAGGAGTCCCGCCGCCGCCTCGAGGACGCCGGCTACACCGTGCAGACCCTGCGTCTGGCGCTGTCGTCGGTGGGGTCCAACCGCTGCGCGGACTTCGCCAGCGTGGCGCGCGGCGCCGAGGAACTGGCACTCGGGGCCGGCTTCGACTACGTCTCGATCGGGCGGGTGGACCGCGAGCGGCTGCCGCGCCTGCCGGAGGCGCTGGCCGCCACCCAGGCCGTGTTCGCCACGGCGCGCATCGCCGGCCAGGACGGGACTACCGACCCGCACGCCATCCGCGCGGCGGCACAAGTGATGGCGGCCCTCGGCGCGAGCACCCCCCTCGGCCTGGGCAACCTGCGCTTCGCCGCGGCCGCCTGCCTCGGCCCCGGCTCCCCCTTCCTCCCGGCCGCTTATCACGACGGCGGCCCGCCCTGGATCGCGGTGGGGCCGGAAGGGGCGGCGCTGGCGCTTCAAGCAATTGCCGATTGCCAATTGCCGATTGCCGATCACTCTGCTTCCCAATCTTCAATCTTCAATCTTCAACCTTTAACCTCCCGGCTCACCATGCTGATCGAGCAGCACGACGCCGCGATCGCCTCGGCGCTGGCGGGCATCGAGGAATCCACCGGCGTCGCCTTCACCGGCTGCGACTGGTCGCTCGCGCCGCACCCCGACCCGGCGCGCAGCGTGGGCGCGGCGATCGAGGCGCTCAGCGGCGTCCCATTCGGCGCCTGGGGCACGCTCGCCGCGGTGCGCGCGCTCACCGCCGCCATCCGCGCCGCGCGGGTGCGCC
The DNA here is from genome assembly GCA_035559635.1 of Roseiflexaceae bacterium. Classification (GTDB taxonomy): domain Bacteria; phylum Chloroflexota; class Chloroflexia; order Chloroflexales; family Roseiflexaceae; genus CALJIC01. Next base: position 508 of record DATMBA010000359.1, on the reverse strand, counting down.
TGCTGGGATTCAGCGGGGTGATGCTGCCGGTGCTGGAGGACGCAGTGCTGGCGCGGCGCAATGATGAGGGGCGCTACACCGTGCGCGACCTGCTGGCCTTCAGCGCGGTGTGCGGCACCGGGCTGGACTGCGTGCCGCTGCCCGGCGACACTACCGCGGGGCAGTTGGAGGGCGTGCTGGCGGAGGTGGCGGCGCTGGCCGGGGCGCTGCGCAAGCCGCTCACCGCGCGCCTTATGCCGCTGCCGGCGCTGCGCGCGGGCGACATGACAGCCTTCACCTGGGAGTACTTTGTGAACACGCGGGTGATGGCGCTGGGATAGAGCCTCGGGCACGGCCGAGATCCTGCATGGCACCTGGTTGCTGCAGCGCGGCCGCTTCTTCCTATAAGCCAAGACCGACGCGCCCGTGCAGAAAGTATCACCGGAGGGTGGGTTTTGGGGCTTGCGTCCCCCGCCCCCTCGCTCGAACGATCAATGTAGGCGGGTCAGGAGGCATACCCCCTGACCCG
>DATMBA010000358.1:0-8342 GCA_035559635.1 Roseiflexaceae bacterium | reverse complement strand
GCGCTGTGCGCGCCGCTGGCTACCCTGGCGCGCCCGCCAGCCCGCGCCAGCGCTGCCGCGGAGCGCCTGGCCGCCGAAGGGCGCTGGCAGGCGCGCGCCCTCGCCGGCTACCGGATGGCCTCGCGCATGGGAGACTGTGTGCAGTACGGCGAGTTCCGCGGCGGCAAGGTGGTGCGCCTCAGCCGTAGCGACTGCTTCGACACCACGCGCACGGTGGAGTGGCTGTTCGCTCTGGTGGAGCGCGCCGAGTCCTGGGGTCTGGCCGCGCCGCGCTGCGCCCCCTCCGGCTGCGCCTGCCGCGAGACGCGCCGCTTCTACGCGGTGTACGACGAGGAGCTTGGCTACCCGCGCGCCATCCGCCTGCATAAGGTGCGCACGGTCGACTGGGCCACGCTGCTGCGCAACCCCGCCACCTACCCCTCCGCGCTGGACTGCCGCACGCCCCCCCAGGTCGAGTTGCTCACGGTGTTGGAGCTTGAGCCTCTGCCGTGAGTAGCCAGTAGCCAGTACCGCTGCATGCCGATGATCGCAACGCTGTATTGGCTACTGGCTCCGGACTACCGCGCCAGGCGGTGCAGCAGCCTGCAGTACGCTTCCTGGCCGCGGCGGAAGCTGCTGAGGCGGAAGAACTCGTTCGGCGAGTGCTGCCGCTCGTCGTCCAGCCCGAAGCCGAAGTTCACCGTGTAAGCGCCGAGTTGCTCGTGGAACAGCGTGCAGACCGGGATGCTGCCGCCGGTGCGCGTGTAGTACGGCTCACGCCCGTACAGCTCCGTCAGCACCTCGCGCGCCGCCTGGTTGCCCCAGTGGTCAGCCGGCATGGTGTAGGGCTTGGCGGCGAACGGCAGGCGGTTCACCTCCACCCGCACGCCGGGGAGGGCCACACGCGCCACGTGCTCCGCGATCAGGCCGGCGATGCGCTCCGGGTCCTGGCCGGTCACCAGGCGGCAGACGATCTTGGCGTGCGCCTCGGAGGGCAGCACCGTCTTCACGCCCGCGCCTTGGAAGCCGCCCCAGACACCCACCACCTCGAGTGTCGGGCGCACCCAGGTGCGCTCGCGCGGCGTGTAGCCCGCCTCGCCCCACAGCGCATCCACCCCCAGGTCCGCCATCAACGCCTCCTCGTCGAAGGGCACCGCGGCGATCTGCTGGCGCTCCTCGTCCGTGAGCGGCGGGATACCATCGTAGAAGCCCTCCACGAGGATCTTGCCATCCGCGCCGCGCAGCGAGGCCAGGATCGCCGCCAGCGCGTGGATGGGGTTCTGCACCGCGCCGCCGTACATCCCGGAGTGCAGGTCGCGGTTCGGGCCGCGCACGTCGATCTGCACCGCCGTGCCGCCGCGCAGGCTGATCAGCGTCTCCGGCTCGGTCTCGCTGTACTGCCCGCCGTCCGCGCTCACCACCAGGTCGCAGGCGAACAGCTCGCGGTGCTGCGCCAGGAAGGGCGGGATGGTAGGGCTGCCGATCTCCTCCTGGCCCTCGAAGAAGAACTTGACGTTGATGGGCAGCGCGCCCTCGGTCCTGAGGAGCGCCTCGACGGCCAGGATGGGCGCCAGCATGTTGCCCTTGTCGTCCGAGGCGCCGCGCGCGTACACCCGCCCGTCGCGCACCTGCGGGTCGAAGGGTGGGCTCTGCCACAGCTCCAGCGGGTCGGCCGGCTGGGTGTCGAAGTGCCCGTAGATCAGGGCCGTCGGCTTGCCCGGCGCGTGGAGCCACTCGCCGTAGACCACCGGGTGACCGCCGGTCTCCAGCACGCGCACACCCTCCACGCCGGCCGCGCTCAGCCGCCTCGCCACCCACTCCGCCGCGCGCCGCACGTCCCCGGCGTGCTCCGGCAGCGCCGAGACGCTCGGGATGCGCAGAAACTCCAGCAACTCGGCCTCGAAGCGCGGTTGCTGCTCCTCCAGGTAGGTCTGCCATGTGGCCATGGGCTGTGTCCTTTCTGTATCATCTGGGCTGGGCCTTATAATATACCCGACTTAGAGCCTATCCGAAAACCTCGGGGAGGGGTCAGGGGAGGGCTGTGCCCTCCCCTGAAACCACACGCTATCCGGGGTATCCGGAGAGGCACTTAGACATGGTTCGCGCGCACGCCGCAGGCGTTCTCGAAGGGTACGCGCGGGCTATCCTGCACGAAGGTCGCCGGCGCGGCCTGCAGGACAGCCCGCGCCGGCGGGCTTGGCCGGGGCTAGCCCGCCGCGGGGTGCCCGCTGGGCCCGGCCGGGCGTGGGAGGGCGCCACGGACCCGTTGCAGCAGACACGCCGGTCTGCCCCTACACGGTGGCATCGTTGCCTGCGCCGCTGCTCTGCGCCGCATTGCTCCATCACCGGGCAATGCGGCGCATTGTGGGGCACGGCACTCAGCTCTCAGCTCTCAGGAGGCAGCGCATGAAAATCACCAACGTCGAGCCTTTCCCCGTTTGGGGCGGCCAACGCAACTTCCTGTTCGTGGTGGTGGACACCGACGAAGGGATCTCCGGCGTGGGCGAGGCCGGGTTGACCGGCCGCGAGATGGCAGTGATGGGGGCGCTGGAGCATTTCAGGCCACTGCTCATCGGCCAGGACCCGGCGCGCATCGAGCACCTGTGGCAGACGCTCTTCCGCGGCGGGTTCTTCCCCGCCGAGCGCGCCCTCAGCGCCGCGATCTCGGCCATCGACATCGCACTGTGGGACATCAAGGGCAAAGCGCTCGGCGTGCCGATCTACGAACTGCTCGGCGGCCGCGTGCGCGACAGCGTCATCTGCTACCCGCACAACGTTGGCCACGCAAGCGAGGTGACACCGCTGGTGGAGTCCTGCCTGCGCTCGAAGGAGGAGGGCTGGAAGTTCGTGCGTTGGGGGCTGCCGGAGGAGGGCGGGGTCCTGGAGCCGGCCCGCGCGGTGCGTATGGCGCTCCGGCAGCTGCAGGCCGTGCGCGAGGCCGTCGGCGACGAGGTGGAGATCGTGTTCGACATCCACACACGCCTGGACCTGCCGGACGCGCTGTGGCTGTGCCGTGCGGCCGAGGCGTTCCGCCCCTTCTTCATGGAGGACCCACTGCGCAGCGAGAATCCGGACTCGTTCAAGACGCTGCGCCCACGCACGGCCGTGCCGTTGGCGGCCGGCGAGCAGTTCAGCAGCAAGTGGGAGTTCCGCCAACTGGTCGAGGAGGAGTGGATCGACTACGCACGGGTGGACCTATGCCTGGTGGGCGGCATCACCGAGGCCAGGAAGATCGCCGGCTGGTGCGAGACCCACTACGTCAAACTGGCCGTCCACAACCCGCTTGGGCCGGTCTCCTCGGCGGCCTGCCTGCAGCTCAACCTGGCCACGCCGAACTTCGGCGTGCAGGAGCAGCCGCGCCGCCCCGGCGAGGTGCTGCCCGACGTGGTGCCGGTGCAGCCGGAGTGGCGCGACGGCTCGCTGCTCCCGCCCGCGCTCCCCGGCCTGGGCATCGAGTTCGACCGTGAGGCCGCCCGCCGCCATCCCTTCCGCATGGCCGAGCTACCCCACCTGCGCCGGCTGGACGGCTCGTTCACGAACTGGTAGGTGGGTGTGGCGAATGTTCGTGCACGGCACGGTGGCCATCCTGGGCGCCGTGCCCAGGGCGATGCCATCCCATCGGCGATGGGAGGCCCTGCCCGCGGCGATGCCGTAGGGGCGTGGCAGGTGCCACTCGCGACAACGTGGTTCCATCGAGCGATGCACCTGCTACGCTCCTCCGATCGCACCATCGCACCATCGCACCATCGGGAACGCGCAGATCGATGTGGGATGGCAGTGGACGCGAGCGCGAGCGAAAGACCAGAGGCGCGCCGCGGAATCCCTGGCGCGCCTCTCACAAGGGTGGGTGTGAGGTCTCCGCTGGCCGCTGCCGTGCGGGAGTGTCAGCCTGACATGAAGTGGTGGAGCGACGGGGATTCGAACCCCGGACCTGCTGCGTGCAAAGCAGCCGCTCTCCCAACTGAGCTACCGCCCCAGCCAAAGGTAAAAGGTAAAAGGTAAAAGGTGAAAGTCGAAGGTGGATAGCCACCCTCTTTTACCTTTTACCCTTTACCTTTTTACTTCCAGACCTGGTGGGCGTAGGTGGACTCGAACCACCGACCTCGATCTTATCAGGATCGCGCTCTAACCAACTGAGCTATACGCCCGTGTGCCCTGTGTTCCTATCACACAACAAGGCGATGCCCTTCGTCTGGACGGGCGTACTATAGCACGGTGGCGGCCTTCTGTCAAACATCATGATGATGGAGATCGCCCTGCCTCTCACCGCCCGCGCAGAGCGAAACCAGGCGCGTAGAGCGAGCGTCTCACATAGTAGATGGCGACGCCGACGTCGCCACAAGCGTGCGGAACATCGGGGCGTTCTGTAACCTTCCTGTAAAATCCCGACCTGCGAGCGTTATATATGGCATGCTATACTCGCCAAGATCGGGATCGTTATGTCCGTTGTACGGCGTCCATGCGCACGCTTCACACGCCCCAGTGAGGTCGGTATGTTTAACCAGGATACCTGGCGCCGTCGAATCGCCGAGCGGCTGAGCGGGTTCGCACGCCACCCGCGGCAGGAGATGCAGATCGCCGGCGCGCCAAGCCTGCTCTCCTTCCTGGCGACGCACGCCGTGGACCCGTTCCTCGAAGCGTTCCAGAACGAGCCGGTGGCCGCCGTGCTCACACTCGCCGAGATCGCACGCGGCCCTGGCGCGGACCAACTGGTGCGGCGCGCCACGCGGGCCCGCTACCAGCACGCCGCGCAGCTAGACCGCGAGCTGCGTGCCAGCCGCGAGCTGCGCGCGGCCTGCGAGCACCTGCTCGTCGAGCTCCAGGTGGTGTCGATCGCCCGCCAGCGGCTGAACGGCGCCCGCGAGGAGTGGCTGCGCGCCACCCTCGATCGCGACCTGGACGCCTTTCCCGGCGAGTTCGCGCAGCTCCGCCGCGTGTTGAGCGACCCGGGGGGCCACGCGCGCGCCGAGGCGCTCCGCCACCTCCGCGCCCGTAACGGCCATTACACCCCCGCGGACCTGGTGCTGCTCCACGACGGGCTGCACGACGCCTCCGCCCAGGTGCGCGCTTCCGCCGCCCGGCTGCTCGGCATGTTCGCCGACCACCCGCCGCAGCTGCTCACCCGCGCCTTGGTGCAGGTGGCGCTGCACGACTGCGACGCCGAGACGCGCTTCGCCGCCGCCCGAGCGCTCGGGATGCTGCGCCACAGCGTCGCCTCGCCGCAGCTGCTGGACCAACTCTCGGATCGCCTGACCGACGACGACACCTTCGTCCGCTCGGCGGCGGCGCTGGTGCTCGGCCAACTCGGCGACCTGGCCGCCACCCAGCGGGCCATCCACCGGCTCACCGGGCTGCTGGAGGACCGCGACGCGTACACCCGCGAGGCGGCCGCGCGGGCCCTGGGGAGCCTGGGCGCGGCGGCGGCCATCCCTGAGGTACTCGCGGCGCTCGCCCGCGCCGCCCAGGACGGGGACATCCAGGTGCACGAGGCGGCCACCGACTCGCTCGCGACGTTGCGCGAGATCCAGCCGAACACTCCGCTCGAGTTGGCAGCCTCAGTCTGACAGTACAACGAGCTTTCATGTGCCACAGAGGGCACAGAGGCGGGAAGTAGCATTCCTCACCTCTGTGTCCTCTGTTGGCTCTCTGGCTATATAGTGCATGCGGCACGTGTGTTGACACGCACTCGCCGGCAAGGTGGGGGTGCGGGAGGGCTGCGCCCTCCCGCTTTTTGCTAAAGGCCTATCCGCATACCTCGGGGAGGGTTCAGGGGAGGGCTTTGCCCTCCCCTGAACCCTGATAGGCACTAAGGACGTGGCGGATGCACCACGAGCGCGCCCTACACGCTGCGGGCGCGCTCGTCGCGGCCGTAGCGGCTGAAGAACTCGTCCACGCGCCGCTCGGTCTCCATGCGGTCCCAGCCGTACTCCTCCTGCAGCCGGCCGATCAGCTTCTCGCGGTTGCCCGCGATCTGATCCCAGTCGTCGTCGGTCAGCCGGCCCCACTGCATGCGAGCCTCGCCCTTGAGCTGGTTCCACATGCCCTTGATGACATCCCACTCGCCTGCCATACTGCGCTCCTTTCACGCCAGGCTTACAGAGCAAGCCTGGATCATTAAGGAAGGGGACTTTCAGGGAGAGCAGGCCCTCCCTGCCCCTCCCCTTCCGCGTGATCTCCCTGGACGCATGTCGTCATTGTTGTGAATCGGGTGGGCGCAAGAAGCGTGCCGCGCCCTTACCACTATCGCCTACCGCCCGATCACCACCGGCCAACCCCTGGCCCCTGCGCTGACCGGGCCCGAGCGCTGGCGGTGCTATACTCGTGGGACGTACCGGCGCGAGAGAGCAGGAGACACCCGTGAACACTATCTCGTTCATCACGGCCAACTATGTGGCCCGTGAGACCGGCTTCAACGTCACCGAGGGCTGGATGCAAGGCGACCGCGACGTCAACGCGGCCTTCCGGCCGATCGAGACTTTCGCCGACCGCTTCGACGCGCTGCTCGGCCACATCCGCACGCTGGGCTTCACTGCGATCGACCTGTGGCTGGCGCACCTGCACTGGTCCTGGGCCAGCGACGAGCACGTGCGCCTCGCGCGTGACCTGCTGGCCAAGCATGGCCTGGCCGTCACCAGCCTGGCGGGCGGCTTCGGCGCCACGCGCGAGGAGTTGACCGCCGCCTGCCGCCTCGCCATCGCGCTCGGCACGAACGTACTCGGCGGCTCGGCGCCGCTCCTGCGCACCGACCGCGACGCGGCGGTGGGCATCCTGCGCGAGCACGGGGTGCGGCTGGCGATCGAGAACCACCCGGCGGAGCGCACTCCCGCCGATATCCTGGCACAGATCGGCGATGGCGCGGGTGGGACGATCGGTACGGCGCTGGACACCGGCTGGTGGGGCACGCAGGGCTACGACGCGGTCCGCGCGATCGAGGAGCTGCGCAACCATATCGTCACGGTGCATCTGAAGGACGTGCTGGCGGCAGGCGCGCACGACACCTGTCTCTACGGCCGCGGCGTAGTGCCGGTGGAGCGCTGCGTACGGGCGCTGCAGGGGATCGGCTACACGGGACCGATCGGCATCGAGCACGAGCCATTCGGCTACGACCCGAGCGAGGAGTGCGCCCAGATGCTGCGCATGGTGCGGGGCTGGCTCGCGAGTTGAACTGCCCCTGCGCTGTAGGCGCACTCGGGATATCCGCAAGCCCTGTTTGCGGGACTACCGGTGCCTGCGGTCCCGGCAAGAATCTTCGTTTCGTTTGCCGGAGGGGCTGCATCCCTCCCACTCCCTGGGAAGGGGTGCGCGGGCAGCGCCCGCGTATTTGAAACGTATCGATTAGGGCGTATCTGCAAACTGCGTTTGCGGGGGCGTGGGGGCTGCGCCTCTCTAAACCTCCCGCTTTGCGGATACGCCCTAGGCCGGCCTTCTGCCCTCGAATGCATTCCGCAGCAGCCGGCGCACCTCCTCGCGCGTCACGGGCGCGGGGTTGGCGTAGGGCGCCTGCGTGGCAAGCTCCGCCGCGCGGTCCAGGTCCTCGGCGCGCATACCGATGTCCCTGAGTGCGGCCGGCGCCCCGAGGGCGGCGGCCAGATCGAACAGGCCGGCGGGGGCGTCCGCCACACCGAGCGCCCGCGCCACCCGGTGCATGGCCTCAGGCGCCGCCACGCGGTTGTAGGCCGCCGCGTGCGGCAGGACGGCGGCGTGCGTCTCGGCGTGGGGCAGGCCGAAGCTGCCGCCGAGCGTGTGGCAGAGCTTGTGGTGCAGCCCCATGCTGGTGGCCCCGAGCGCCGCCCCTGCCAGCCAGGCGCCGTAGAGCGCCCCGGCGCGCGCCTCCAGGCTGGCAGGGTTCGCCTGGATGGCCGGCAGGGCCGCGGCAAGGGCCCGGATGCCCTCCTCGGCCATCAATTGTACGATCGGGTTGGTGTCCGGCGCGTAGAGCGCCTCGACGCAGTGGGCGATGGCGTTCAACCCGCTCGGCCCGGCGATGCGCGGCGACAGACCGAGTGTGAGCTCCGGGTCGTAGATCACGGCGCGCGGCAGCACCCGTGCGTCGCGGCCGGTCTGCTTCAGGCCGCCGGCCGTGATCCCCCAGATCGGCGTCATCTCCGAGCCGGCGTAGGTGGTGGGCAGCGCCAGGATCGGCAGGCCCTCGGTGAGCGCGATGGCCTTGGCCAGGCCAATGGTGGAGCCGCCCCCCACAGCGACGCAGCAGTCCGCCTCCAGGCGGCGGGCCTCGGCGCGCGCCGCCTCGGCCACCTCGAGCGGCACGTGCGGTGCAGCGCCGGCGTAGATCCCGGCGCTGCGCGGGCCGAGGAGCGCGGCCAGCGCCTCAGCGGGCGCGCGCTGGCCGGGGGTGCAGAGCA
>DATMBA010000357.1:0-2561 GCA_035559635.1 Roseiflexaceae bacterium | reverse complement strand
AGGCCAGCGCGTTGCCCGCCAGCCCGCCGGGCGCGGCGCCCGCCCCGGCGATCCCGGCCAGCGCCGCCTCGCCGCCGAGCGCCATGCCGAGCGCCACCGTCGCCAGGATGCGCCCCGTCACCTGCGCCGCCGGGTCGGTGGCCCCGGCGTCGATGGCGTCGGCGTAGAACAGGCCGCCGATCGCCAGGAAGAACACCCAGGCGGTCTGCTGCAGGAGGGTGTCGACCAGCTTGCCGAACCATTGGCCGAAGCGCGGGCTGGTGGCGCGGTCCATCAGCAGCGCGCCCATCAGCGGGGCGACGCTGATCAGGATGGTGAGGTGCACCACCCGCAGCACCGCCTTCACCGCCAGGCCGATCGCCACGAGGATCATCACCAGCCCGGTCAACTCGACGCCGAGGTTCACGTTCGGCGCGGGGAGCGGGCGGAACTCCAGCAACTCGGTCACCGTTTCGCTGAGCAGAAGCCCGTGGAACCTGTTGAGCAACTCCATCATCTCGCGCAGCAGCGGCCCGGCGCCTTTGGTGAACAGCAGCGCCACCACGAATGTGACCAGCAGCGGCCGGCCCTCGGCGGCCAGGCTGCGCGGCCCCTCGGCGATCATGCGCCCGATGCGCACGGTGAAGAGCAGCCCGATCAGCGCGATGGCGGCCGGCTCGAGCGCGCCCCAGATCCGGGCGATCACCCGGCCGACGTTGCTCGTGCCGTCGAAGAAGAAGGCGGGCGAGGTGCAGGTGATGATGTTCACTCCGCCCATGCAGCTGTCGCTCTTCACCCCGCTCTCGAGCACGCTCCGCAGCCCCACCAGCAGCGCCTCGTTGATCGTCCCCAAGGCCGCGCCGGCGATTCCCAGGCCGGCGTCCATCACCCAGTTGCCGGTGCTGAGCTGCCGTCCGAGCCAGCCAAGCGCGTCTGGTGGTGGCTCCTGCGGCGGCTCCTGCATGAGCGCCGGGTCGCCCGGTGGGGGCAGCTGCTGCACGCCAACCCAGCCGCCGGCGCCCCCGGCACTGCCTTGGGGCGCGTCCACGTCGGCCGGGAGCGATAGGCCGCCTGGGGACGGCGGCGGGGCGAGCGGCTCGCTCGCCACTTCCTCCACCAGCCAGCCAGCCGGCCCGCGGCGCAGGCGGTAGGTCGCGCGGCTGAGCGCCCCGCGCCGGCTGGCCTCCAGCGCGCCGTCCACCCAGGTCACGTCGTCCCATAGCTCCTGTGTCACGACAGTGGCCCGCTCGCCGTCGGCCGCGGCGTACAGCACACCCCAGCGCCGCAGCGTGGCGTCGTGGGTCGCGCCGCGCGCGGCGCGCCGGGCGTACTCCTCCTGCAGCGCCTGCCAGGCCGGGCCGCGCGGATCCACGTACGGCGCCAGCGGCCGCAGGTCCCCGCGCCGCGCTGCGGCGACGCTCGCCCCCAGGTAGCCCGCCACCGCCTGCACCGCCGCTCCGGCCGCCTGCGCCTCCTCAGCGCCGCTCTCTATCGCTTGCGCGAAAGCGGTGCCGGTGGCAGCCGGGGCCGCCGTGCCAGCCATCCCGCCGCCGATGAGCGAGATGCCCAGCAGGATGGCGCACACGCCCACGCCGGCCACCTGCACGGCCCGCGGCCGCGCAAGCACCCCGTCGAGCGCGCGGCGTAGCGGGCGCAGGTTGAGCAACCGCTCCAGGCCCTGCTCGAGGAGCACAGGCAGCGCAGGCTCAGCAGGAGCTTTCGGGCTGGCAGGCTCCGGCGCTTCGCCCGATCGACAATCTCCCCTGCGCTCACTCACAGCCGGCTCCTCCGCACGCCGGGCGAGACCTCCGGGGGGCGGCACAGCGCCGCGTGCAGCTCCTGGCGCGCCAGCCACAGCTCATCGCCGATCCGCCGGTAGGGGAACTTACCCGCGTGCGCCCAGGCGAGCATCGTATCGGTGCTCACCCGGTAGAGGTCGGCTGCCTCCCGCACGGACATCCACTCCTCGCGCAGCAGCATGTGCTGCACCATCGCCGCCAGCGAGGGCCATCGCTCCTGTTTCATCACGCACCTCATAGAGCCAGTTGACGAAGGTATCGCGCTCGCAGCGCCAGACGCCGCACGTCACCACCTGCACACCGGGCAGTTCGCCCCGGCGCAGCGACTCGTGGAACCACGTGCGGCCCATCAGCGGCTTCACGTCCCCAGAGGTCAGCACCGCCGGCAGGGCGGCCGGGCCGCCGCGGGATGCGAGACGCTCCAGCGCCTCACGGGCGCGGTCGGAGAAGGGTCGCGCGACCGGCGGCATCTCACACCCCTCCGCGGAACAGCGGGCTGCCGCCCACCATCACATAGAGCAGGTTGCCCAGGATGCCCACCACCATGCTCACGGCCACCACCAGCAGCAGCCAGAGCGTGCGGCGCTTGAGCATGCGGGTGAACTCGTCGCGCAGGATGGCCTCCAGTGTCGTCTCGTGGGCGGCGAGCGCGGTCTGCGGGTCGGCGCCCTCGGCCTCGGCCTGCGCCAGCGTCTCGGCCACGTCGGTCAATTCCTGGCAGCCGCGCGCTCGCGCCGCGAGGCGCAGGGCCTCGAATGGCCGCAGCCGCCGCGCGCGCACCAG
>DATMBA010000356.1:0-1149 GCA_035559635.1 Roseiflexaceae bacterium | reverse complement strand
GTTGGCCTGCGCCGCCACCGCCAGCACCGCCGCCGCCTCCTCCAGCCGCCCCTGCTCGCGGTAGCGCTGCGCCAGCGCGAAGGCCGGCCCGGCCGCGGTGGGGTTGTCGGCCACCTGCCGCTCCAGCGCCGCCAGATCCTCCGCCGGCGGCTCGACGGGCGGGGTCTCCGCCGGCGGCTCGTCCAGCGGCTCACGCGCCGGCTGGGGCCGCGGTACGGCCGGGGCCGGCGGGTCCACCGGCGGCAGCGTAGGCAGCGCCCAGACCTTCTCGCTCACCCGGTAGATACGCACCTGCTCGTTGGCGTAGGCTAGCTCGAGGTACTCCGGCCTGGTTGGGCCTGGCCTGGTGAGCGCATCCCACTTCTCGGCGCCGGCGGTGCCATAGGCCGCGCGCTCGATCGGCCCGACGTACACGTACCCCACGCGATAGCGCGAGAGCAACCGCAGCGCCTCCTCCTCATCGGTGGTTGTGTAGATCGCCCGCACGTCGCGGTCACGCTCGGCCACCTGCTCGCCGTCGCGCTGCTCGCTTTCGTGCAGCGGGCTCACCACCGTGGGCAGGCCGGTGTTGGCCGCCACGCGCACCCCGTAGGCGCGGTAGAACTCCAGGCTGGACTGCAGCACCACCGGCGTGCCGCGCAGATTCTCCAGCAGCCAGCGGATGGCCGCGCCGTCGTGGCGCAGCTCGATCAGCGCCGGACCGCCCGGCGGGGAGGCGTAGTCCGGCGGCTGGAAGGCGGCCGTCTCCAGGAACGCCAGGCCGTCCAGCGTCGGGCCGGGGCTTTCGGGGAAGCGATAGGCCACGCGGCTGGGCGTGCCCACCAGCGGGTAGACCAGGGCCAGCGCCAGCAACCCGGCGAACAGCGCGCCGCCAGCGGCCTGCGCGGCGCCGTGCAGCCGCCCCAGCCCGCGCCACACCCGCGGCAACGCCAGGGCCGCCGCCAGCGCCAGCAGCACCCATGCCTGCATGCCGAACTTGAACACCGTGTTCATGCGGTACCAGTCGCCGCCGGCCAGGTGGTCGCGCACATACACCAACTCGAACAGCAGCGACACCGCCCAGCCCACCACCGCCAGCCAGGTGCCGAACCAGGCCGCCTGGCTGATCCGGCGCGCGAGCAGGACGCCGAGGCCCACCAGGATCAGCAG
>DATMBA010000355.1:0-6926 GCA_035559635.1 Roseiflexaceae bacterium | reverse complement strand
CCCCGCCGCCGGCGAGGGCCAGCGCCAGTAGCGCGAGGATCACGGCCCCGGCCACGCTGCCCAGCAGGAGCAGCTGCGGCTGGCGCGTGCCAGCCTGCCACCGCTCGGGGCGGCGCGGGCGGGCAGTGGGAGCGCCGTCGCTGGGGCGACGTGGTGGCGGCCGCTGCGGCGGCGCTGGTGGCTCGGGCGGAGCGCCGCTGTTCCCCGGCGGGCGCGCCGGCATCCCCCGCAGCGTCGCCTCTCCTGCCAGGCGTGTGGGGGTCTCGTGGGAGATGTGGGGCGCCGGCGGGCGCGCCGGCAACGGCAAGATGGCTGGCGGAGCGTACGCCGCCTGCAGGCCATCCGAGCTGTGCGGCGCCTCGGGGCGAGTTGGGGCGCTCGTGGCGCGCGGCAGCACCAGCCCGGCGATCTGCGCGGCTGTGGCCGGGACGATGCCGTTGCGCCGCGCGACGATCCGCAACGCCTCGACGAAGGCCGCCCCGCTGCCGAAGCGCTGCTCCGGGCGCTTGGCGAGCGCGCGCGCCAACACCAGGTCCAGCTCCGGCGGCTGGCCGGGGGCCACGGTGGAGGGCGGCGGCGGGGGACTTTGCACATGGGCTACGATCAACTGCGGTGTGGCGCCCGAGAACGGCACCACCCCGGTGATCATCTCGTAGGTGGCGATGCCGAGCGAGTACAGGTCGCTGCGCCCGTCCACCCGCTGTGCGGAGGCCTGCTCGGGCGAGATATACTCCGGGGTGCCCATGAAGATGCCGGTGCGCGTCAGGCGCTCGCCCCCCGGCCCGTCTGGGGCTTGCGCGATGCCGAAGTCGGTCAGCAGCACGCGCCCCTCGATGTCGATCAGGATGTTCTGCGGCTTGACGTCGCGGTGCACCGCGCCTTGGGCGTGCGCGTAGTCCAGCGCGGCCGCCACCTTCTCCACGATGCCCACCGCGTAGCCCAGGCCCAGCGCGCCGCGCTCCCTGATGATCGCATGCAGCGTGCGGCCGCGTACGTACGCCATGGCGATGTAGCGCAGGCCGTTGGCCTCACCCACATCGTAGACGGTGACGATGTTGGGGTGGTGGAGGTTGGCGGCGGTGATCGCCTCGCGCTCGAAGCGGCGCAGGAACTCCTGGTCCAGCGCGAGCTGCGGCGCCAGCACCTTGAGCGCCACCTGGCGCTGCAGCGAGCGGTCCAGCGCCCGGTAGACGCGCGCCATGCCGCCGCGCCCGATCTCCTCCTGGATCAGGTAGCGCCCGAGCTGCTGGCCGATGAGGGTGGTCATTGTTAGGTGATAGGTGATAGGTAATAGGTCATCGGGGATCGGGGCGATCGGAGACGTTTCTGGCGCACGTGCCGCTCACCGCTCGCCTATCGCCTATCGCCTGTCTGGTATTTTCGCCGCCCTGATGGTATAATCCCTTACAGTTCCACATGGAACCACATACATCCTCCGGTACCGGGAGGGCCAGGAAGGGCGCAGCCCTCCCTGCATCCCTCCCACGACTCCGGTACCGGGAGGGCCAGGGAGGGCGCAGCCCTTGCTGCATCCCTCCCACGGTACCGGGAGGTGTGTGTGGGGCACTATGTAGCGGGATTGTACCATACTGGGCCTCGGATTCAAAGCCACTGCCTTGGCGCGTATGTGTGGAGGAAGGCACCATGCAGTCGGGCCCCGCCCCCCTTCTGATCATCCGGCGTCAGGATGCGAATCCGACGCAGCTTGAGTGGAGCCGGCCCGTCCTCACCATCGGGCGCGACGGCGCCAACGATATTATTATCGACCACCCGCTCGCCTCGAGGCGCCACGCGCGCCTTGAGCGCGATGAGAACGGCTTTGTGGTGCGCGACCTGGACAGCACCAACGGTACCTATGTGAACGGTGACCGGATCGAGGGCGCCCGCACGCTGCATAACCAGGACCGCATTTGGGTGGCGGATACCGAGATCGTCTTCAATGACCCGGAGGCGACGCAGAAAGGCCCGCTGCCGGCTGAGATCCTGCGCCGCGTGCGCGCCGCCGAGGAGTCCATCCGCCTCGACAGCCGCGCCAAGGAGGTCTATATCCAGGGCAAGCTGCTCGACCCGCCGCTTACGGTCAAGGAGTTCCAGCTGCTCGAGCTGCTCTACACTCACAAGGGCCAGGTGATCAGCAAGGACGAGATCGCCAAGAATGTGTGGGACTACGAGGTGTACGACTATAACGCGATCGACGCCCTGATCTACCGCCTGCGCCAGCGCGTCGAGGCCGACCCCGGCAGCCCGAAGTATATCGTCACGGTGCGCGGCTTCGGCTATAAGCTTGTGGCACAGCCTGAATAGAGTTCTGAGTTCTGAGTTCTGGGTTTTGCGTTTCCGATCCCGGCAAACGCAAAACTCAAACTCGAAACTCAAAACTTGATCTCTATGACGCATTCGATCACGATTACTCCCCCTAAAACGCTCCGCGGCATCATCGAGGTGCCCGGCGATAAGTCGATCTCGCACCGGGCGGTGATGTTCAACGCGGTGGCCGAGGGGAACGCCACGATCACCCACTTCCTCCCCGGTGCGGATTGCCGCTCCACCATCGCATGTATGCGCGCCCTTGGCGTGCGCGTCGAGCACCAGGGCGAGCAGGTGCGCGTCTTCGGCGTGGGGCTGCGCGGCCTGCGCGAGCCGGACGATGTGCTGGACTGCGGGAACTCCGGCACCACGCTGCGCCTGCTCGCCGGCCTGCTCGCCGGCCAGCCGGATATGTTCGCGGTGCTCAGCGGGGACGCCTCGCTTCGCGCGCGCCCCCAGCGCCGCATCGTCGCCCCGCTGCGCGCGCTCGGCGCTACCCTGGACGGCCGCCAGGAGGGCGACCGGGCGCCGCTCGCTGTGCGTGGCGCACCTCTCGCCGGCGGCGCCTACGAACTGCCGATCGCCTCGGCCCAGGTCAAGAGCGCGCTGCTGCTGGCCGCCCTCGGCGGCAGTGGCCCGCTCACCCTCACCGGCCGCACCGATGGGCGCGACCACACCGAGCGTATGCTGGCGGCGATGGGAATTGACATAACCGTTGAAGGGCGCACGGTGACCCTCCACCCGCCGGCGCACCCGGTGTTCCCATACCCGCTCTCGCTGCGCGTCCCGGGGGACCCGTCCTCGGCGGCCTTCTGGTGGGTTGCTGCGGCCATTCACCCGGACGCCGAGCTGACGACGGTGGGGGTATGCCTCAACCCGAGCCGCACCGGTGCGCTCGACGCGCTGCGCATGATGGGCGCCCGCGTCGAGGTGACGAACCAGCGCACCGAGGGCAGCGAGCCGGTGGGCGACGTCACGGTGCGCTCCTCGGCGCTGCGCGGCGTCGAGATCGGCGGCGCGCTCATCCCGCGCCTGATCGACGAGCTGCCGGTGTTGGCGCTGGCGGCCGCCTGCGCCAGCGGCGACACGGTGATCCGTGACGCACAGGAGCTGCGCGCGAAGGAGACCGACCGGATCGCGACGGTGGCCGCCGGCCTTGGCGCCCTCGGTGCCAGCGTCGAGCCGACCGCCGACGGCATGGGGATCAGCGGTGGGCGTGCCCTGCGCGGCGCCGCGCTCCACAGCCACGCCGACCACCGCCTGGCCATGGCCTGGGGCGTGGCCGGACTGGTGGCCGCCGGCGAGACGGCGGTTCACGGCGCCGAGGCGGTGGATGTCTCGTACCCTGGGTTCTGGGAGACGCTGGACGGCATACGTTCTGATGGTGTGCTGCGCTGAAATCTCAGGTGGGGTGGGTTGTAGAGGAGGGCCTCAGCCCTCCCCAGGCCCCTCCCATTACAGGCGGGGGTTACGGGGTCCGCAGGTCCCCGAAAAGAATCCTCGTGGGATCGTTTAGCGGGGCTACGCTCCTCTAAACCTCCCGATTAGGGATCTATGAGCGAAGCATTCACCCACCACATCGAAGTCTACACCACCAGCCTGGTGATCGCCGGGGCGTATGACCTGCCGCTCTACCGGCGGGTGAGCGATGCGATCAACGGCGAGCAGCGCCGCTACATCCCGTTGCGCGCCGCCACGATCGCTCCGCTCGCGCGCCAGCAACAGCCCCAGAGCGTGCCGGAGCTGCTGGTGGACCGCGCCGAGGCCCTGCTGGTGGCTACGCTGGCCGAGGCCGCCCCACCCCCCGACTACCCGCGCGAGGAGCAGATCCGCGGCGTGGCTCCGGTGACGGCCATGTTCTTCACTGAGGCTTTCGTGGTGCGCGGCACATTCTACCGCCGCCCGAACCACTCGCTGATTCAGGCGCTCGAGTGGACCACCGACGACTTCCTGCCCCTACGCCACGTCCAGCTCTACCCGCTCAACGGCAGCTTCGCGCCGCTGACCCGCGACTTCGCCGCGCTCGCCAGGGCGCGCATCGTTGCCCTGTACCAGCTGGCGGACGCGCCTGCACCCCCGCCGTCCGCCGCCCCCCTCCCGCCGATCAACGAGCCGGCGCCCGCCGCCTCCGGCTCCGGCGATGGGGCGGCCAGGTAGCAGGAGGCGCGATGCCTGTACACCCTGAAGCCATGCGAGCCTACCGGCGCACCGCCCTGGCCCGCCTGCAGTCCGAACGGCGGCAGCTCAGGGAGCGCTGCTCACGCGCCTGGGATCTGGCGCGCCAGGCAGCGCAGCTCCTGCGCGAGCGCTACGGGGTGCCGCGCGTCGTCGTCTTCGGCTCGCTCGTCCACCCTGGCCGCTTCACCGCACACTCGGATATCGACATCGCCGCCTGGGGGCTGACCGACGCGAACTGGCTCGGTGCCACCGGCGCCGTCCGCAACCTCGCTGACGACATCGATCTCAACCTCGTGGATGTCACCTGCTGCACACCTGAGCTCTTGTCAGCGATCGAGCGTGAGGGGGTCGACTTGTGATCGCTCGCTACCGCCTGCTGGCCGAGCGCCTCCGCACCGAGCTGGCTGCGTTGGAGCATCTGGTGGAACGGGCCGAGGGCGCAGTGGTGCGCGCAGCGCAGCAGCCGGATGACGAGCAGTAGCCTGGCTCGCCGCGACCTGCTGGCCTTCGCGTTGTTTCTAGACGGGCTGGCGACGGCGGACGAGGGCGCCGGCCGGCCGGGCAGTGATTCGTAGTGCGGCGCGCGACGCTGCGGCGGAGGCGCATCCCCCGCCGGCCATCCGCGCCTGTGATGCCAGGAGACGCTCACGTGAAAGTTCTCGTTACCGGCGGCGCGGGCTACATCGGCAGTATCTGCGCCGCCGAGCTGATCGCCGCGGGCCACGAGGTGGTGGTCTTCGACAACCTGTACCAAGGCCACCGCGCGGCCGTCCACCCCGAGGCGGCCTTCGTCGAGGGGGACCTGCGCGACACCGATGCCGTCGCGCGGTTGTTCCAGCAGCACACCGGCTTCGATGGCATCATGCACTTCGCCTCGTTCACGCTGGTGGGCGAGAGCATGCAGCAGCCGCTCAAGTACCTGCGCGATAACCTGGTGGCTGGCGCCAACCTGCTCGAGCGCGCGGTGGCCAGCGGCGTCGGCCGCTTCATCCTCTCCTCCACCGCCAACCTGTTCGACGAGCCCGAGCGCATGCCGATCGAGCCGGAGAACAAGATCGTCCCCGGCTCGCCCTACGGCGAGTCCAAGTTCTTCCTGGAGCGCACGCTCCACTGGTTCGAGCGCATCTACGGCCTCAAGTACGCCTGCCTGCGCTACTTCAACGCCGCCGGCGGCACCCCGGACCGCGGCGAGCACCACGAGCCGGAGCTGCACCTCATCCCGATCGTGCTGCAGGTGGCGCTCGGCCAGCGCCCGAAGCTCACGATCTTCGGCGGCGACTACCCGACGAAGGACGGCACCTGCGTGCGCGACTACATCCACGTGCTCGACCTGGCGCAGGCCCACATTCTGGCGCTCGAGGCGCTCGACCGCCTCGGCAGCCGCGCCTACAACCTCGGCAACGGCAACGGCTTCACCAACCTGGAGGTGGTGGAGGCGGCCAAGCGTGTCACCGGCCGCGACATCCCCTATGAGATCGGCCCGCGCCGCCCCGGCGACCCGGCGGTGCTGATCGCCTCCTCCGAAAAGATCCGCCGCGAGCTTGGCTGGGCGCCGAAGTATCCCGCGCTCGAGCAGATCATCGGCAGCGCCTGGGAGTGGCATAGCCGCCATCCGCACGGGTACGAGACCCACTGATGTGGTGAGCGGAGGGTCAGGGAGGGCTGCGCCCTCCCTGAAAATCGCGGCGCCACGTCGCATCTAGGGCGGCGTCAACGTCCCTGGTTTCGTCCCACGCCCGGCGCGTGCACACCGCAGGCGTTCCCGCCGGGCCCAGCGGGCACCCCACGGGCCGGGCGTGGTGCGAAGCCAGCATCCCGATTCCAGACGCACCGTTCATACTCCGTGGGCATAGGGCGCCGTCCCACGCCCGGCGCGTGCACGCCGCAGGCGTTCCCGCAGGGTACGCGCGGGGTGGGTGGCAGGCCGCGCCGGCGGCCTTCGGAGGGTTAGCCCGCGGCTTCAGCCGCCGGGCGTGGTTGCGCGCCAGGATTGACAGAACGTTAACCGCCAGAATGCCTGTCCGCCACGTTCACTAAGCGGACCTACTACGACGATCCGTTGCGCCACGTATGACTCCGAATGGTTCGGATTCCCGCCCGCGCCGGCCCCGGCGCTCAACCGGGGGCGCGCCTCGTTGTTGCTCACGTGGATGGGCGTGGCGCCCGCCCCGGACGCCACGCCGCCGTGCGACACTGAGGGGGAACGATGACCTTTATGGCGAAGTCCGCAGCGCCGCTGCCGCTGGCGCCGGCACTCTCCCTCCCGGCGATCGGGCAGGCTGAGGCTGGGGTCACGCTCATCGCCGCGCCGCCGGCCTACCTGCTCCCGGAGCGCCTGGCCGCGGCCCTGGTCGTGCGGGGCCGGGCTGTGATCTGGCTGCGGCTCGGCCCCGAGGACGAGGACCCGGCCTGCCTCCTGCTGTCGCTGATCGGCGCGGCAC
>DATMBA010000354.1:0-7114 GCA_035559635.1 Roseiflexaceae bacterium | reverse complement strand
AACGACCGCCAATGCCAGGCCAGAACGTTCGCCGTCCGTCGTTCGTCGTTCGTCGTTTGTCGTCATAGGCTACGGCAACGACCTGCGCGGGGACGACGCGGCCGGGCGGCGGGTGGTGGAGGCCGTGGCGGACCTGGGCCTGCCGGGGGTGCAGGCGCTCTCGCTGCCGCAGCTGGCGCCCGAGCTGGCCGAGTTGCTGGCGGGGGCACGCGTCGCGATCTTTGTGGATGCCTGCCTCAGCGCGGGGGACGACCGCGTGCGGGTGCGCGAGCTGGCGCCCGCCGACCCCACCGCGCTTGGGCACACCAGCTCGCCGGCCTGGCTGCTGGCGCTCGCCGGGCAGCTCTACGGCCGCTCCCCGCCGGCCTGGTTGGTGGCCGTGCCGGCGCATAACCTGGCGCTCGGCGCGCGCCTCTCCGCGCGCACGCAGCGCGCCTGCGCCGCCGCGATCGCCGAGGTGCGCCGGCTGATCCGCACCACGCCCGGCGGCTGATGAACTTTGACCAAATAATCGGGTACGGGGCAGCGTGCCACATGCCCGATTCATCGGTAAAAGTTCATCAGCCCGCGCATGCGAGGCCGCCACAATCTATCCGCCTCACCGGAGAGTGCAGACTGCAGCGTGCGCTCCCCTTCTTTTTGCTGCACGAAAGGCACGGCCGATGATCGACTTCCGTATCGCGCGTGACTCCGCCGGCGAGCTGGTGGTGGACGTCCCGTTCCGCGGCCCGCTGGTGCTCGAGACCCCGATCTTCAACAAGGGCAGCGCCTTCACCGAGGAGGAGCGGCGCGAGCTTGGGCTGCTGGGCTTGCTGCCACCGCACGTGGCCAGCATGGAGGAGCAGCTGGCGCGCACCTACGAGAACTACCGCCACGCCCACGACGACCAGGAGCGCTACGTGTTCCTCACCAGCCTGCAGGACCGCAACGAGACGCTGTTCTACCGGCTGCTGCTGGAGCACATCCGGGAGATGATGCCGATCGTCTACACCCCGGTAGTCGGCATGGCCTCGCAGCAGTACAGCCACATCTACCGCCGGCCGCGCGGCCTGTACATCCCCTTCTCCGAGCGCGGGTCGATCGAGCTGATGCTGCGCAACGCCCCCTACCGCGACGTGCGGGTGATCGTGGTGACCGATGGCGAGCGTATCCTCGGCCTGGGCGACCTGGGTATAGGCGGCATGGGCATCCCGGTGGGCAAGCTGGCGCTCTACACCCTCTGCGCCGGCATCCACCCGGCCACCACACTGCCGATCGTGCTAGACACCGGCACCGACAACCAGGAGTTGCTGGCCGACCCGCTGTACCTCGGCTGGCGCCACGAGCGCGTGCGCGGCCAGGAGTACGACGCCTTCGTCGAGGCGTTCGTCCAGGCGGTGACGCGGGTCTTCCCGGACGCGCTGCTGCAGTGGGAGGATTTCTCCAAAGGCAACGCCCGCCGCCTGCTGGAGCGCTACCGCGACCGGCTCTGTACCTTCAACGACGACATCCAGGGCACCGGCGCGGTGACGGTGGCCGGGCTGCAGGCGGCCATGGCGGTGGTCGGCACAGGCTGGGCCGAGCAGCGCATCGTCAACCTGGGCGCCGGTTCGGCCGCCACCGGCATCAGCGAGCAGATCGTCGCCGCCTTCCGCCACGCCGGGCTGAGCGAGGAGCAGGCGAAGCGCGCCCTCTACCTGGTGGACAGCCGCGGCCTGTGCCACGACGGCCGCGGCGACCTAGAGCCGGCCAAGCGGGCCTATGCCCGCCCGCAGCACGAAGTGGCGGGCTGGCAGCTGGGCGAGCCGGGGCGCGTCACGCTGGAGGACGTGGTGCGCAACGTCCGCCCGACCATCCTGATCGGCACGGCCGCGCAGCCAGGGATGTTCTCGGAGGCGCTGGTGCGCGAGATGGCGCGGCACGTCCAGCGACCGATCATCTTCCCGCTCTCCAACCCCACCGCTAAGAGCGAGGCGACGCCGGCCGATCTCATCCGCTGGACGCAGGGCCGGGCGCTGATCGCCACTGGCAGCCCGTTCGCGCCGGTGGAGGAAGCCGGCCGCACCTATCACATCGGCCAGTGCAACAATGTCTTTATCTTCCCCGGCGTGGGGCTGGGGGTGATCGCTGCCGGCGCGCGGCGTGTGACCGACGCGATGTTTGCGGCCGCGGCCCGCGCCCTGAGCGCGCTCGCGCCCGCCCGCCGCGACCCGACGGCGCCGCTCTACCCGGCGCCCGAGGAGGTTCGGAGGGTGTCGCGCCATGTGGCGCTGGCGGTGGGGGAGCAGGCCATCCGCGAGGGGCTGGCGTGCCGGGAGACGCCGGAGGAGTTGGAGCGGCGGGTGGCGGCGTTGATGTGGGAGCCGGCCTACCCGCGCCTGCGGTATAGGCCATAACGTAGGGATGTCTGGAAGGGGCCTGGCCCCTCCAGACATCCCCCTACTGTTTTCAGCGCTCTGCCAGGGGGATGTACTGCCGGTGCAGGGCCACGCTGGTGTCCACCTTGAAGGCCAGCTCGCGCTCGGGGCCGGCGTTGCCAGCGGCGTCCACCGCCTGGTACTGCAGCCGGTACGTGCCGTTCTGCAGCCGCCCGACACGCAGCAGCCCGCCGGACGAGTCCTGCCATGCGCCGCCCGCCCAGCGCCAACGCACCAGCGCCACTCCGCTGCCGCCGTCATCCGCCGCCAGTGTGAGGTCCGGGTGCTCGGCGAAGACTCCGCCGACGTGCAGTGCGCCGCCGCCCAGGCCGTCCAGCACCGGCGTGAACGCCAACCCGCCCGGCGAGCGCACCTCGTATCCGGCCGCCGCCTGGCCAGTGCGCTCGAAGGCCACGAACGTCAGCGCATGCACGCCCGCCGCGAGCGTGGCCGCGCCAGTGGCCTCGGACAGAGCGTGCAGGCCGCCGTTCGCCACCACCGGCCGCCCGTCCACCAGCAGCCACGAGCCGTCGTCCGAGAGGGTGCGGAAGGTGTACTCGCCCGCGGACGGCGCCAGGAAGGCCCGCACCTGCACCACCACGAAGCGGTCCGCCACGCCGAGCGGTCCGCCGTCCCCCCAGTCGGTGAACGTGCCGCCCCACGGGATGCTGCCGACGTACGCGCCGAGCGGCACGTCTGGCAGGCTCGTGGCGCGCGCCAGGGCGCTATCGGACGTCTCGCCGAGGTAGTAGACATGCGCCAGCGGGCGCAGTTGCTCGTCGTAGGCGGCAGCGTCCGGCGGGGTGCGCTCGGGCGTCACCGTGATCTGCGTGGCGGCCACGCCCTGGGCGTGGTACCTGACGTACTCCTGGATGGCGCCGGCCTGCACGGTGTACACACCCGGCTGGCGCATGCGCACGTAGCCGACGATCGTCTGGCGCTGGCCGGGCGCGAGTGGCTCGTTCAGGCCCCAGCGCCACGGATAATCCGAAGTAGGGGCGCTGCAGCGGCCGGCGTTCGCGCCGTCCCAGCCGGGCATCCCGAGGGTCACACGGATGCGGTCGGTCTCCTTGAGGAAGGCCGGGCTGGCGCCAGAGGGGTCCCCGGCGAAGCACTCGCCCTGCTCGTAGACGTGGCCGTTCTCCAGCGCGCCCTGCCCGCCGCCCGCGCCCAGGTCCACCCGCGGCGCCTGGCCGTAGAGCATGGAGGGGCCGGTGTTCTCCACGGTGAAGGTCACCTTCAGCAGCTCGCCGGACGCCAGGGTGGTGCGGTCGTAGGCCACGTCCACCAGCGCCACGCTCGCGGCGGGGTCCTCCTTCACCCACTTGACGGCGTCGAACAGCAGCACGCGGCGAGCGCTCAGCGGCTCGCCGGTGAGGTCGTACAGCTCCACCGCGCCGGAGGTGCCGGCGTCGAAGGTGTAGGCCCCCAGGTCCACCCAGCCGTCCGCGGCGCCCTGGTTCACCGCCCACTGGGTGTCGCCGTCCGCCGAGCGGATGCGGTAGACGGCGTTGGCGCTGGCCTGGCCTGGGCCGCAGCTGGCCGGTACGTAGGCGTAGACGCGGTAGCGGGCGCGGGCGGGGATGTTCGGGCGCCAGGTGGCGCTGTTCGTGCTCTGCGCCGGGTCGTCGGTGCCGAAGGTGTAGTAGGCGTGGCCGCCGGCGCCGCAGGCCGCATCGTACCAGTTGGCCGGGCTGCGGGCGAAGCTGCCCTCCAACTCGTCCACCTGCAGGTCGCCGTCATCTGGCCGGCCGCCGCCCGCGCCGCCGCTCTCGATCAGCTGCTTGACGCGGTTGCGGATCTCGGGCAGGCGTGCCATCGTCGCGTCGCCGGGGCATGAGGTGTGGCCGGGGGTCACCTGGCGGTGGCCGGCGATATTCGGCACCACCGCGCCAGGGTTGTACGGCCGGCAGTAGCGCGAGATCGTGCAGCCGTAGTAATAGGAACGGCCGAGCGGGTCGATGTCCTTCTGGTCGGCCTTCCAGGCCAGCAGCCGCACCAGCGCATCCAGTGTGGCGTCCGAGGGGGCTGTGCTCTGGAAGGTGCCGAGCATGGCCACGCCCAGCGAGCCGTAGTTGGCGGTGTCGTGGAAGGCCACCGCGTCGTCGCCGCCCGCGCGCCCCTCGTAGATCGTGCCGAAGGGGTCGATCAGGTAGTTGTAGCCGATGTCCCCCCAGCCGCGGGTGATGGCGTGGTAAGACCAGATCGCCCGCACGCGCGCCGGCCAGTTCACCTCGCCGGGGTAGAGCGGGTTGGGGTCGGCGGTGTGGTGGACCACCAGGTGGCTCACCGGGTAGTAGTCCGGCCGGGCGCGGCTGCCCTGGCCATCCGGGCTGCCCCAGGCGGTGCGCGAGACCACCGGCGGCTTGCCGGCGGCCTTGTCGAAAGCCGGAGCAACAGCCGCCGGCCCCTGGCTGGCGTCCACGGTGTTGACCTCCACGCGGCGCAGTTCGGGGAGCGCCCCGTTCGGCGCGGCGGCGGAGAGGGCGCGCACCTGCCAGAAGCGCGCCAGCGCGCCCACGTCCACGATCTGGCTCCACAGCACGTCCGGGCCGTCGGTGGGGGCGTAAAGGTCGTCGTTGGCGACGATCTCCTCCCAGCGGGTCCAGTCGGCGCCGTTGGTGGAGACGCGTACGAACAGCGTGAGGGCGGCGCCAGGGGGCACCGTGGCCTCGCGGCGGATGAGCAGGTGGCTGAAGGGGCGCGTGGCGGCCGTGGGCGGCGAGAGGTACTCGGGCGCCACGGCGGCGCGCTTCTCCGGCACGATCACGGCCCGATCGGGCGTGAGATCGCCAGGGGCCGGTTGGCCGGCGCTGGGGCGCACGGCGAAGGCGGCCAGCGCTGCCAGGAAAAGGCTCAAGGCGACGCCGGCGGCGGTGATGCGGTAGCGGGCGCGCATGGCGAGAGGCT
Organism: Roseiflexaceae bacterium; assembly: GCA_035559635.1. Lineage (GTDB taxonomy): Bacteria > Chloroflexota > Chloroflexia > Chloroflexales > Roseiflexaceae > CALJIC01. The sequence goes on along the minus strand of DATMBA010000354.1, from coordinate 1,808 downwards.
CCTGTCGGCAAGGGTTTGCTCTCCCTTCATCCTAGAACGTCCCGCAAGTGCCCCGCTGAGCGGCGGCTGACAGCGGCGTGAGAGGCGGCTTACGGGTGGCGGGAGCGTGCGGCAGGATTCCGCTTGGAGAAGCGCAGCACCGGCGGGGCGGGTTGTAATAATCTTGTCATGGTGGAGGGGACACCGTGACACACGACATCCGACGGCGGGCCATCACGCGCGGGCTGATGAACTTTTACTCTTTCCTGGGGTATCTGGCGCGCCACCACGCCCGGCGGGTCAACCCGCGGGCTATCCCTTGCGAAGGACGTGCGCGGCTTCGGCTCCAGCCCGCGCAGGCGGGCTTGGTACGGGATAGCCCGCCGCGGGGTGCCCACTGGGCCCGGCCGGGCGTGGGAGGACGCCGGAGATCCGATAATTTTGGAAAAGTCCATCAGCGCGTTTTAGGTATCAGGAAGGAGATTCAGCCCCGGACGTGTCGCCGTGGTACAATGAAACGTGTGCAAATGTTCGCACGCGCAGGGCGGGGGTGGGGGGCGCCGCCCCGGCGGGGTACGGGGGCCGCAGGCCCCCGCAAAGACTCCGCGAGGGATCTTTTGGCGGGACCAAGCCCCTCCCCACCGCCCCGCGGGGGGTATAGCTCCACAGAATCTGTAAGCGCTTTCATCTGACAGGATTGTATTATGGCGGATACCACACTTCCAGAAGACTTTACGATTCTCGCGCTGGAGACCTCGTGCGACGAGACGGCGGCGGCGGTGGTGCGCGGCGGGCGGACGGTGGTCTCGAACGTGGTTGCCTCGCAGATCGACGAGCACCGGCGCTACGGCGGCATCGTGCCGGAGGTCGCCTCGCGGCAGCACATCCTGGCGCTGGAGGCGGTGGTGAGTCAGGCGCTGGCGCCGCTGCCCGGCGGCTGGGCGGATGTGCACGCCGTGGCAGCCACCTACGGCCCCGGTCTGGCCGGCGCGCTCATGACCGGCCTCAACGCCGCCAAAGCCATGGCCTGGATGCGCGACCTGCCGTTCGTGGGGGTGAACCATATCGAGGCGCATATCTACGCCAACTGGCTGATCTCGGACGAACGACGAACGACGAGCGACGAACGACGAGCGACGAACGATGAGCGACGAACGATGAGCGACGAACGACGAACGATGAGCGACGAACGACGAGCGACGAGCGGCGAACGACGAGCGGGGGACACTTCGGCTGGTGCGGATGCGCTGGTTGTTGGTCGGTCGTCCGCTGTCGCTCCGCCGCAGTTCCCGCTGGTGGCGCTGGTGGTGAGTGGCGGCCACACACTGCTGGCCCTGCTGGAGGGGCACGGCTGTTACCGGCTGCTTGGCCAGACGCGCGACGACGCGGCGGGGGAGGCGTTCGACAAAGCGGCGCGCATCATGGGGTTGGGCTTCCCCGGCGGCCCGGCCATCCAGCAGGCCGCCGAGCGCGCCCCCGGCGGTGTGACGCTGCCGCGCGCCTGGCTGCGCGACAGCTACGACTTCTCCTTCAGCGGGCTGAAGACGGCGGTGCTACACCAGGTCCAGGAGCGCCAGCAGCGCGAGGCGAAGGTCACGCCGAAGAACGCGGAGCGCAAAGCGCACAGCCCGGAGCGCCGGGCGGCGAGCGCCGAGCCCGCTGCGCCAGCTCAGTCCTCAGCCCTCAGCCCTCAGTCCTCGGACCGGTTCGTCGCCCAGCTGGCCTACGCCTTCCAGGAGTCAGTGGTGGACGTGCTGGTCACCAAGGCGGTGGACGCGGCGCGGGCCTTCGGCGCCACCGAGATCCTGCTCGCGGGGGGCGTGGCGGCC